>CAWVTP010000001.1:0-60063 GCA_963933035.1 uncultured Puniceicoccaceae bacterium
ATCAAATTTGATAGATGTCGATTACATTATGAGAGGTCCTCGCTCGGACGCTTACTGTAGAAAAGCCATGCAACCGGAAGAAGACAAAGGGTAGCCCACAGTGTTCTGGTGATGTATTTCATTCCTTTGTCTAACGTCAAGAGTGAGCGCGCCAAAGGCGTTGCTCATCTCGCCTGGTTCGGTCTTTCATTTTGTCTTCAGGCTGAGGAAATCTCTGAGCTTACGCTCCTCGGTAGATTCCATCGGCTCAATTATTTCAGTGATATCGTTGTATTCCATCGGCAAGGAGTAGGCGTTGAACCAAAGATTATTTCTTTCGTTCAGGCGGCTGAAAACCACGTAATCTCTCCCCATCGTGAAGTCATAAAACTCTTTATGGATTGGTCCACTGACCACGCCTCGGCTGAGCATGTAGAATGTCAAAATCTCTCCCGTGTCATTCTCACCTTTCCATTTTCTTTTAATGCGCAGCTTGGTTTCGACTGCACTCATATATTTGTATTCGAGAAAGGGTGCGGGCAAATACTTCTGCTCAATCACTGTTCCGATAACTACGGTGTCGGAGTGCTCCCACCGTTCTTCCAGTGTCGGATCTTTTCTTTCCTCGTTCTCTTGGCTTGGCCAAGCTGCGAGCCCAACAGACACAAGAAATAGTGAGAGGAATGTTAAAGCACTTTTCATTTTCTTACCGAACGTCGAGCTCTGGCGCAACGCGTTAGCGACGTTGACCAGAAGCGACTGGTTCTGCCCTGTTGGTTGCGAGTGCTCTGACGGATATATCATAGCAGGAGTGTCGATATTCTTGAAACCAGAAGAATGTGTAAATATCGATTCCGCATTCGGAGCATGAAGTTGTCACTACTGCGTGCATCCCATTCCTGATAGACCTGTCGGTTAAATCGATTCCAAACGTCTTCGCTAGCAAGCTTCTCTTCGGTTCTTTTGTTCGCTCATGCCATCCCCAAGCAGCATCGAGGATTTCTTTAAATTCTATTTTCTTTTTAGCACTACACTGTGGGCATTCGAACTCGTAGGTCGCTTTCTCTGTTTCCCAACCGTTGAAGTAGGACTTTCGCTCTTTAACTGGGAGGATGATTTTCATTTCTTTCGCAGAACAGTGTTATATCCGCGACTGAGTCGCGGATATCAAGGGAGCTCATTTTTTATTTTGCCTGTATTCGTCAGCGCTATTAAAATATTAAGTGGTTGACTATAAAGTTTATGCAGGCAATTTAACTCGGTCATTTTTTGTACCTGGATGGATCATTGATTTCTGCAAAAACATGATTCAAAGATGCTTGTGTGGTCAACGATTTATTCTTAACCACTTACTTGTAAAATTCACGGATAATGCGCCTGTATTTTCGTGGCTTATTACATTGCCAAAAACTCGATCGACCAAGCATGCTAATTCGGCTCATTCGCCCTTCAATTTCCGAATTCCTTGCCAGCTGATTGCTGAGTCCGAAATGTATGCCGTTGTCCTATTGGAGCCAATGCCATCCCTTGTAAAACGAATCGTGCCCCCAATTGCAAGCGGCTGGAAATGTACCATTAAGAAATTGGCAATGACTTAAATTTTAACCTTCTGTGCAACAAGCATCGCTAGCTTTCTTGCGCCCAACAAAAACGTAAAGATTGCGTCAACAAGTAGAGCCCTAGAGCAATCATGCCCATGGCAATACTACCCAGCAGGCTGAAAGGCCCATATTGATAACATAAAACACTCAGCCCCAGTAGTGGCATGGTCGCCATCATCAGCGCGGGCCACCAGACAAAGCCCGCTCGAATCCGCTCCTGTTTCAAATAAACCAGGAAGGTCATTAAGGCCAAGGCTGCCAAGAGTTGATTGGTGGCACCGAATAGCGGCCAAATCGCTTTCCATACCGGTAAAACCACTCCTTCAGGTGTGGTGTAGGTGCCGAATGCGGCGCAAGCAGGCGGAATCAGCACGATCAGGGTACCCAAATAACGACTACTGGAACTGCGCCACTGAAACAACTCCTCCAACAAAAAGCGCGTTAAGCGAGTGCACGTGTCTAAGGTCGTCAACAAGAAGGTACTGACCGCGAGCGTGGCAAAGGCTAAACCGATGGATTGCGGAATGCCCAGACTGTCAAAGAAAACCGCCGCGCCGCGCGCAAAAGTAGCCACTGGGCCACCCTCGAGACCACCCACCACACCTACACAAGCAAGTGCAAACACGGCCAATAGGCCCTCGACCAACATCCCGCCATAACTAATCTTTTTAATATCCGCCTCCGATTGAATCTGTTTGGCGGTGGTGCCACTGCTGACAATACTATGAAAGCCACTGCACGCACCACAGGCGACCGTTATAAACAAAAAGGGCACCAGGTAATTCAATTGACTGGGCTCAAACTGAGTAAAGGCCGGCAAGTCAAGGCCACCACCGCGCACAAAAACGCCAAGCAGCCCCAACAGCATAATGGCATACAAAAAAGTGGCGCTCAGAAAATCACGCGGCTGCATCAAAACCGCGACCGGCAAGATCGCAGCCACGTAACAGTAGATCAAAGCGGCCACCAAAAATGTGGACTTGGAGATACCTGTCAGCGGGAATTCCACCCCAAACCATAAACCCGCATACGTAAGGAGAATAAAACAGGGAATCAAAAGTAGCGAGGGCAAGCGCGTTTTCCGTATCAGCCATCCAAAGATGAAAGCCACGATCACGAACCAGCCCGATGCCGTCGCGACCGCCGGCTGCTGTATGAATCCCGCAACCGTCAAATCTAGAAAAACAGCTAAGACATAGACCAAAGCCAAAATCACAAAACACAGAAACAACTTGCCGGTACGCTCACCAATCAAACGGCGACAGGTCGCGGTGATCGACTGTCCACGCGAGCGCACTGATAAAAAAGTACTGCCAAAATCATGCACCCCACCGACAAATATAGCGCCCAATAAAATCCACAAGCAGGTGGGCAACCACCCAAAAGCCGCTGCGGCAATGATCGGGCCGACAATCGGGCCGGCGCCTGCAATCGATGAGAAGTGATGTCCAAACAAGATGGAAGCCCGGGTAGGAACATAATCCACCCCATCCTCTAGCTGCTGCGCCGGTGTCGTGCGCTCAGGGTCCACTGCACAGCGGCGCTCTAAAAAGGCTCCGTAATAGCGATACGCCAACAATAAGACAGTGGCCGATAGGATAAATAACGCAATCAACATTGGGCTAAGCAAAAAGGTATCTGCATTGTATTCAACCCTAATTATGCAATAGGCTGAGCATGGTGCTCGGCAACTGAAGGCAAAGGGAGCGTATAAATATACGTGACTGCTGGCCTGAGAGGCAGCCATGTGCCTAATATATGGTAGGTTTTCAGAGCTGCCCTAATGCTCAAAAAATCCGTTTGCATAGTTGAGGTTCATGCTCGCAATCATATACCCTTGACAGTATATACTAAAAAAAGAATACATTAAAACAATGGAAGCCACCGAACTGTACAAATGCCTTGCCGACCCCTATCGGCTACGCATCTTGAGCCTATTGGACCAAGGCCCACTCTGCGTGTGTCATTTGCAGGACTTATTGGCGGTGCCCCAAGTCAAAATGTCCAAACAATTAGCGAGCATGAAAGCAGTCGGCTTGATACATGCCGAGCGCTCGGGCACTTGGATGATCTACTCGCTAAAAAATCCGGCCCACCCACTGCTACAGCACAATTTCGAATACCTACGAACATCTGCAAGCCCAGAAGCCGAGCGACTGCGCAGCGACTCGCAACAACGAGCGCAACTACTGACACAAATTGAAAAAGAGCAGAACCCCTGCCCTGCCGAAATTTACGCCTGCACTTGTGAGGCAAAATAGCTTATGAAAACCGACCCGACCAACAAAACACATACTGAGAAACTTGGATTCTTTCAACGAATTGTCAAAAAAGTCGATAGCGTCATGCAGGAAAAAGCGGCTGAACAAGCCAAAAACAGTGCCTGCTGCGCCCCGAATTCTGACGACAAAGATAAGGGCAACAAATGCTGCTAGAGGCCGTCCATTACTTGGTGTATGATCTACTCTCGCTGCCGGCGGATTCGAAATTGGGCGGCCTGATTCACTTTTTCCTCTACGACTCCATAAAAATCTTTGGATTGCTCGCGATCATGATGCTCGCCATTAGCCTGATGCGCACATGGCTCCCAGAGCAGCGACTGCGAAAATGGATGAGTCGCGGCGGCGTGAGCGGCAACTTTCTGGCGGCCGCCTTTGGGGCCATCACGCCCTTTTGTTCCTGCTCCTCAATTCCCATTTTTATTAGCTTGCTGAAAGCGGGTGTCCCCCTGGGCATCGCTTTTTCCTTCCTGATCACCTCCCCCATCATCAACGAATATCTCGTCATCCTAATGATTGGGGAATTTGGAATGGCAGTGAGTCTCGCCTATGTCTGCAGTGGCTTGCTGATCGGCACATTAGCGGGCGCGCTCCTCGGTCGACTCAAGCTGGAAACAATGCTCGAGCCCGACATGGTGGATACAGCCGCAGATAGCACCCAGACATCCTATACGCATTTTGGCCAACGGATGCGCTATGCGGTGGTCGAAACATGGACCATGATACGGCAAATTTGGCTTTGGATCTTAGTGGGCGTGGGTATCGGGGCCTTCATTTACAATTATATACCAGAAGAAAGCTTGCATTCTCTCATGCAGGCAACGGGTATTTTCTCGGTGCCCTTGGCCACTTTGTTGGGCATTCCCATGTACGGAAGTTGCGCGGCCATTGTGCCCGTTGCCGTCGTGCTCTTTCAAAAAGGCATCCCACTGGGAACTGCCTTGGCATTTATGATGGCAATGGCGGCTCTTAGCCTACCCGAAGCCATTATGCTACGCCGCATCATGCGCCTTAAACTCATTGCCATCTACTTTGGCCTAACAGCGCTCGCCATCATTTTTACCGGTTACCTGCTCAATCTAATAGCACAGTGGCTCTAAATACATCCACATCCTCACAATGAAAAAGAAAGTATTGATTCTATGTACAGGGAACTCGTGCCGTAGTCATATGGCAGAGGCCCTGTTACGCGCAGCTGCTGGCGACCTGTTTGAGGTCTACAGTGCGGGCTCCAATCCTAAAGGTGAAGTACATCCCTGCGCGATTAAAGTGATTGAAGAGTTAAACATTTCCATGGCGGGGCATTGCTCAGAGCACCTAGATGTATATTTAAATAGCGGCATCGACACTGTGATCACCGTTTGCGGCAACGCCGATCAGGCCTGCCCAAGCTTTCCCGGTCAAGTAAGCCGCTACCACTGGGGCTTTGAAGACCCCCCACATGCGCAAGCCCCCGGTGAGAGCGGAATCGACGCCTTTCGTCGTATTCGCGACGAAATTAAGCTCGTTTTCGAAGCCTACGCGGCAGGCTATCGCGAAGCCCACACCCAAGCTGCATCAGCAAAAGCCTAAGCCTTATGCAAAACAAGCTGATCGCAGAATTTATCGGGACGTATTTTTTGTACCTACTGATTGCCCTTTGCGTGGTCCCACCCGGTATCGGGGCCTTCACCCCACTGGCCGTGGGGATTGGCCTGACGGCGCTGGTCTATTCCTGTGGTCATATCTCAAAAGCTCATTTCAACCCGGCGACCACCATCACCTATCTGTGCGCGGGCACCCATGCGCCCCGAGCATTCCTACCTTTCGTGCTAATTATTTTTACGGCCGCCAGCCTCGCTGCATGGACGATGCACGCACTCCAGCCTCAAGCTTTAATTGAAGTGCAGGCCTTGGAGATTGATTGGCTGAAGGTCATCATTGCCGAGGCCCTGTTTACCTTTGCGCTGATGTGGGTGATTCTTAATGTGGCCATCGCCAAGGGTACTGCTGGCAATCAGTTTTACGGTATCTCGATCGGCGCCATTGTGACCGCGGGCGCCTATGCGGTGGGTCCGATTTCCTTTGCCGCATTCAATCCCGCCGTCACACTGGCCCTGTGCATTAACGGATTCATTCCTTGGATCGCATTTCCCGTCTACTGCCTAGTGCAAGCGCTTGCAGCAGCGAGTGCGGGCTACGTGTTTAAAAGTATGCGCATCACGAATCCAAGCGAATATCCAGCTAAGATTTAAGCCCTCATCTATGCCGAACGGATGCCAGCATTCGCGGCAAGCAGCCCGTCAGCTCAGTTCTGCGTCAAAGGCAATTTCAGTTTTTTATTGCCACTCAGCCTCTACAGCATCTACTACACACTATTGATGTTTAGCAACTGGCTCTTATTTCTAAAAGAGCGACCATACAGTTTGCAGCATTTAATGAACGTTCGTAGCTACGGAGTGTTATAAGCAATCTCCAATGTGCGGAACACAATTTTGAAGGCATGAGTCAAACCACACCGAATTCACAAACTAACGAGGTCCCCACACCAGATTCAGGATCGCAAAATATCGCTGTTGCGGGCATCTTGGAGCTACTACCAAACAAAACGGCGCGCATCATTGACCCTAGTCGCAATGGAAAGACGCGGCCAACAGACCCCTTTGTGCCGAAAGAACTGGTGAAACGCTTTCGGCTCAAAACCGGCAACTATGTGGAAGCGCAGGCACAAAGTAGTGCCCGCTTTCCCAATCCCAAAGTCTGCTACATCGAGAAAGTCGACGGTGCCAGCATGGAGGAGCGCAAGGGCCGCTACGCTTTTCAACAAATGATCTCGATCGCGCCCGACGAACAGATTAAATTAGAATCTAAGGATGGACGTCTGACGACGCGCATCATGGATCTTTTTTGCCCCATTGGTAAAGGAACCCGTGGCTTGATCGTGGCACCACCGCGTACCGGAAAAACCACTTTGTTGCACGACATGGCTACCGGGATTTTAGAAAATCATCCTGAATGCCACATGCTCGTGTTATTAATAGATGAAAGACCGGAAGAAGTCACTGATTTCAAACGCAGCGTCTCTGCCGAAATCTATGCCTCTTCCAATGATGAAGAAATCAGCAATCACTTACGATTGGCTGAAATTACGTTAGAGCGCGCCAAACGCTTGGTCGAATCCGGCAAAGATGTCGTTTTGCTGCTAGACTCCATTACCCGCCTAGCCCGCGCCTACAACGCCGCTTCTGGAAAGGGAGGACGGACTATGACCGGTGGACTCGATAGTCGCGCGCTAGAGAAACCGCGCCAATTATTTTCGGCTGCTCGCAACTGCGAAGATGGTGGCAGCCTAACGATTATCGGCACCGCACTCGTCCAGACGGGCAGTAAAATGGACGACCTCATCTTCCAAGAATTCAAAGGTACGGGTAACATGGAAATGGTGCTCGACCGCAAAGCCGCCGAATTGCGTCTATGGCCTGCCATCAACCTCAATGCCTCTGGGACTCGCAAAGAAGAGCTCCTATTGTCTGGAAAAACACTGCAGGCAGCCCAACTACTACGGCGTGCCTTGGCTGGACAAAAAATTGAAGACGCAACCGAGTCGATGATAGAACGATTTTCGAGCACTCAAAGCAACGCAGAATTTTTACGACGCATACAAGGCTGATAAGCTGCTTCGACGTAAAGCGCTGAGTCATGGCTAAAAAAACTGAGATAGCGCCCCCGGAAACATGGGTGGATCGCTATGGTGATTATTTGTATGGCTTTGCCATGTCGCGGCTACGCAACCCAGACGCGGCGCACGACTGCGTGCAGGATACTTTTTTGGCCGCCATCAAGGCACTTGACCGCTTCGATGGCAGTCGCGACATTAAATTTTGGCTGCGGGGCATTATGCGCAACAAAATAGTCGATCAAATTCGGCGCTCCGTCAAAGAAAACAAAGTCGATATTCAAGCGGAGGATGAGGCGCTGATCGAAAGTTTTTGGTTTAAGTACAGCGGGATCGCGACCACAAACCCAGACCCTTGGCAATTCAACCCCCGCAAACATTACGACAACAGTGAATTTTGGGTAATTTTTGATCGTTGTATTCAACAAGTCAAAGAACCTGCCCGCCAAGCTTTTATCTTACGCGTGCTGGAAGACTTGAGCACGGAAGAAGTTTGTAAGGTCATGAATATTTCTTCGAACTATTTATGGGTGCTATTGCATCGCGCCCGCGCCCAACTCAAAACTTTGATCGAAGCCAACTGGACTGGCTCCGACGCCAAATAATCTATTCATGTTAACCTGCAAACAAGTCTCAGAGGCACTTGCCCACAAAAACTATTCGGAACTTCCGAGACTCAAACGTTGGGCCCTCTTACTTCACGTTAAATTATGCCCGATCTGCGGAAAATTCAACCAGCAGATCATGCGCTCTCAAGAGATGTTCTCACGCTACAAAGATCAGGAGTCCTCGGGATTACACAGCCAATACAATCTTGAGCGCGCCTCCAAAGGGCATCTAAAAAAGCAACTTCAGCAAGCTATGGAAGCGCAGTCCAAACAGCAGGCGCCCGAGCGCTAAGCTTTTATCAGCGAGCGCCCTGTCATGGCTTGCGGCTGCTCCAAATGCATCATGGCGAGCAATGTGGGCGCTATATCCGCTAAGCATCCCTGCCTCTGCAGCTGCCCATCTTTGAACGCCTGCCCGTAAAGCACCACTTCCACGGGATTTAAAGTATGCGCGGTATGCGGGCCGTCGTTGTCAAAATTCCACAATTGGTCGCAGTTTCCATGATCAGCTGTAATGAGTGCATTGCCCTCAATCGTATCCACCGCTTCCAGCAAATCAGCGACACAGCCATCCACAATCTCGCAGGCACGCACACATGCCGGCACCACGCCAGTATGGCCGACCATATCCGGGTTGGCAAAGTTCACCACAACTAGGCCATATTTACCCGAACGAATCGCCTGCACAGCGGCATCTCGAATCCCATAGGCCGACATTTCCGGCTTTTCGTCATAAGTCGCACAGTCTTTACGGCTCGGAATCAAGCAGCGCTCTTCACCCGGAAAAGGTGCTTCACGATAGTCGTTAAAGAAGAAGGTCACATGCGGAAACTTCTCGGTTTCTGCACAGCGAAATTGCGGAATCCCTTGCTGCGACACATAGGCCCCTAAGATCGATTCCATCGGCTGGGGCTTGCTGAAGACGACTTGATCACACAGCCCCTTTTGATATTCCGTCATGGTGCAAAACTGCAGGTCCAAACGAGGCCCACGATCAAAAGTGTCAAAATTCGCATCGATAAAAGCACGCGTCAACTCTCTGGGACGGTCGCCTCGAAAATTGTAAAATAAGACCGCATCCCCCGACTGGATGGACCCAATGGCCGCTCCCTGCGCATCGACAATAGCGGTCGGCGGACAGAATTCATCGCCTTGCGTCCCCGCGGTTTCCGGCTGATCGTACTGCGCCTGAATGGCCGCTTGTGCGCTGAGGGCAGTCCGCTCAATCGCGCGCCCCGTTAAGCAATCGTAGGCACGCTGCACCCGATCCCAGCGCTGATCGCGGTCCATGGCCCAGTAGCGACCCGTAACGCTGGCAATCTGACCAAGCCCGATCTGCGCAAACTTGGCTTCCACTTGCTGAATAAAGCCCAGTCCGGTAAAAGGCCCAGTGTCACGTCCATCGGTAAACGCATGCAAGTAAAGGGTCTGCACCCCTGCAGCTTTGGCTACTTTGACCAAGCCATAGAGATGATCCAACATGGCATGCACCCCCGCATCCGAGATTAACCCCATCAAATGAAGAGCCGAGCCCTGTTGCTGTACGTGGGAGATAGCGGACTGCAGACTCGGTAATTCCGCAACCGCTCCAGATGCGATCGATTTATTAATTCGCACAATTTCCTGATCCACGACTCTTCCGGCACCCATGTTTTGGTGCCCGACCTCGCTATTGCCCATAATCCCCTCGGGAAGTCCCACCGCTAATCCGGCCGCTTCAATTTCGGTACGTGGCCAAGATTGTGTGAGTTGATCCGCACAGGGCGTCTGTGCCAGCTTAACCGCATTGTGCGCATCGAAGCGCGGATCTTTATTTTCACCCCATCCATCCCGAATAATCAGAACGCTTGTTTTATAAGTTTTTTCCATCGTGAATCCTATTCGTTTTTTTAAATTAACTCGAACGCATCCAAGCTGCCGCCAGCATAACCAACAAATAATACAGCACTAGACAGCCACCTTCTTTCCGCGTTACGGTGTGCCCAGTTTTGAAGAAGTAAACTAAGCCAAGCGTCAACACAATCAAGGCAGGCATCTCAAAGTAGAGCAATTCACGGGCTACTGGGATGGGATTGATCGCGGCCACCCCGCCACCAATTAAGAGCAAATTAAATAAATTTGAGCCGACTATATTGCCCGCACAAATACCACTGTGTCCAGCTCGTGCAGCTGCCACGCAGGCCGCGAGCTCAGGTAAACTCGTCCCAAAAGCTAGCACCGTCAAACCAATCAGGGTAGGACTTACTCCCATGCGTCCCGCTAATTCGACACTGGATTGCACCAAAATCTCGGCCCCCAAGCTTAAACCAATCACGCCAACGCTCAACAAAAAGAGCGCACTCCATGTTGAACGCTGCCCTTGAACAGCGATTTCCTCATCGAATTCAGCACTTTCATCACCCGCCCCTTGGCGCACTTCAATCACAATATAAACTAAATATGACAGCAACAAGAGCAATAAAATCAATCCTTCCCAACGAGCCAGCTGACCAAAACTAAAGCTATAAAATAAACAAGTCGCTCCTAAGAGAAGTGGTACCTCTCGCTGGATCAGCCTCAATTGGATCCGCAGCGGTAAGATGAGCGCTGTCACACCTAGGATCAACCCGGTATTGGCCAGATTGCTGCCGACGATAGTCCCCATCGCTAACCCGGGACTTTCGAAGGCCGCAAATAAAGATGTCAGCATTTCTGGCATAGAGGTCGCCATCGATACGATGGTCAAGCCGACCAATACCGGGCTCATCTTTAAATTTAAGGAAAGGGTTGCGGCTCCAGTCGTCAACCAGTCACCCCCAAAACTCAAAGCTAGCAAACCGAATAGCATCAATCCGCACAAGAGGAAGCCCGGAGAACCCACTATAAACTCATGAAACCCTGCAAGTGATAAAATCATCATGTCTCACCATCCCACGCTAAAGTATAGGCTCAAGCATAGAGTCTCTGAAATGCGACAATTATCTCGGGCAGAATGCTTGACTTAATAATCAAGCCACATAATCTCCGCCGATTTGATTCACACACGGCCCTCAAACAATGGCGCAAGACTTAAAAGAAACGCTCAATTTACCACAAACGCATTTTCCCATGCGTGGCAATTTAGTCCAAAGAGAGCCAGAACGGCTCAAACATTGGGAGTCCAAGCATTGTTACCAAGCAATTCAGAAAAAGAATGCCAAAGGCCCGACTTTCACTTTACACGATGGCCCTCCCTTCACCAATGGCGATTTACACTTAGGGCATGCCCTCAACAAGACGCTAAAAGACACCATCTTGCGCTACAAATGGATGCGGGGCTACCGTGCGGCTTACATTCCAGGATGGGATAGCCACGGCCTGCCGATTGAACACAAGGTGGCTCAAAATCTACGCGCAGCTGGTAGAACAGACTACACTAGCTTAGAAGTACGCCAAGCTTGTAGTGAATTTGCCAGCCAGTACAAAAACCTACAAACTGAACAATTCAAACGTTTGGGCGTTTGCGCCAATTGGGATGCCGCCTATTGGACAATTGAGCCCAGCTACGAGGCCGCTGAACTCGAAACCTTCGCGCAATTTGTTGAGCAAGGGCTGGTCTATCGTAGCAAAAAGCCCATCTACTGGTCTATCCCATGTAAAACGGCGCTCGCAGAGGCTGAGATTGAGTACCGTGCTCACAAAAGCATTTCTATCTATGTGCAACTGCCTCTGGAGACGGCATCACTGGAGGCGCTGGGCATGGATGCGGCGGCATCTTTACTCATCTGGACCACCACACCATGGACGCTGCCAGCCAATTTGGCGGTATCCGTGAATCCGGATACCCAATACGCGCTCATTGCCTGCGACAAAGGGCGTTTCATTATCGCCCATGACCTGATTGAAACCGTCAGCCAAGCCTGCGCATTTGAAAATGTGACTTGCCTGCACAGCTTCCCGGGTTCCAGCTTAGAAAATCAAGCGGCACGTCACCCTTTCATCGACCGTCCCAGCCCTGTTACCATGGCGGACTACGTCACCACCGAGAGTGGCACTGGTTGCGTGCACACCGCGCCGGGTCACGGCCTGGATGACTACTTGACGGGGATGAAAAATGGCCTCGACATCTATTGCCCGATCGATGACAGCGGTTGCTATATGGATGACGGCCAAGTGCCCAGCGAACTGGTCGGCTTATCCGTACTCGAAAAAGACGGCCAAATTTCTGCCGCCAACAAGGGAGTCCTCAAAATCATTGCGCAAAACGGCAGCCTGATCGCAAAAAAGAAGATAGAACATTCCTATCCTCACTGCTGGCGCTCCAAGACACCTGTAATCTTTCGCGCAATGGACCAATGGTTCATCGATTTGCAAAAAAATCAAGTGCGCACCAAAACATTGCAAGCACTCGACAGCGTAGAATTCATTCCTGAATGGGGGAAAAATCGTATTCATGCTGCCGTTGCCAATCGCCCGGATTGGTGTATCAGTCGTCAAAGAACCTGGGGCTTACCCATTCCAGCCTTCTATGATGCAGCTGGCAAAGCCTACCTAGACGCCAACGTCATTCGATCGCTGGCAAATAAAATTGCGCAAACTGGGAGTGACCTGTGGTTCCAAAAAAGTGCCGCTAAGATATTGGATGGCATCGAAACACCTGCATCTTGGCCAGCGGCCAGCGAGTTGAGCCTGGGCACGGACACCTTAGATGTCTGGATCGATTCCGGCAGCAGCCATCAGGCCGTCCTCAAAAAAAGCACTGAGCTGACATGGCCGGCCGACTTATACCTTGAAGGTAGCGACCAACACCGTGGATGGTTTCAGAGTTCACTCTGGACCGCACTGGTCTGCGAGCAGCAGGCTCCCTACAAGCAAGTTTTGACGCACGGATTTATCGTTAAAGAAGATGGGACTAAATTATCTAAAAGTGATGGCGCTGCCCGTCCTTTGAATGAATGGATTCAGAAATACGGTGCCGATATTATTCGCTTATGGATTTGCTCGCAAGACTATCGGGGGGATGTTCCCGTTTCCGATAAAATTGTGCAAAATCTAGCGAACAACTATCGCAACTTGCGCAATACGCTCCGCTACCAGTTGGGCAGCTTGCATGACTTTGACCCTGCCAAAGACGCCGTCCCAGTCGATCAAATGCACCCACTGGATCGTTGGGCACTCCATGAACTGGGAGAACTGATCAAAAAAGTAAGCCAAGCTTACGATGCCTATGAGTTTCACCGTGCGTTCAAAGAGTACATCGATCCATTTTGCTCCAACACACTATCGGCCACCTACCATGCCATCCTGAAAGATCGGCTCTATACGATCGCCCCCAACCATCCCTTGCGCCGTTCCTCGCAAACAGCCATCGCCATCATATTTTCCAACTTTACCCGACTGATCGCGCCGCTGGTTCCATTTACCGCCGATGAAGCTTGGAGTCACGCCCAGCACGATGGAGATTTTTGCTCAGACTTGATTGCACTTGAAGATTGGCCCATCGCACAAAAAGCATGGAAAAATGAAGCGATCGCACAGGACATTAACGCTCTGCGGAGCTTCCTTTCCGAGCGCTTGAACGACCCCCTGGAAGCCCTCCGCCAGGATAAAGTGATCGGGCAAAGCCTAGACGCCAAGGCCATCATCCAAGGCCACCCAGCAGACTCGCAGTTTGCACGATTGCAACGCTATCAGTCAGATCTCCCAGAATTATTTATTCTCTCTCAAGTCGAAGTCATCGAAATGTCAGCACCCTGTCCGCTACAAGTGGACGTGGCGCACGCGGATGGTCAGCGCTGTCCACGCAGTTGGCGCTGGGTGGACCATCTAGTCGACACTGCAGAGTGGGGTCTCGTTTCGGAGCGCTGCCATGAGGCGCTCGTCGCTCGTTCATAAATTTTATTCAACACATATCTTATCAAATACTATGTCACAGAAAAAAACGCTCATGCCCAAAGATTCATCCGCATCTGACAAAACCAAAAACACTCAGGTAAAACGTGCGACGACATCTGCCAACAATAATGATAAGAAGAGCCAAGCAGTTCACTTTTCGCTTGATGATGTCGCTTCCATTGTCGCCCAGAAAAAAGTCTCTGAGCCCCAACAGGAGCCCAAGCAAAAGCCTTTAAAAACACCAAAATCGGTTACACCAAGTCCCGAAATTACATCCACTGCAACAGAAAAACGGGTCCATGTAGCCGCCTCTCTCTCCGATATTTTAGGCTTTAACCCAGCTGCAAAAAAATCCTCAGTTACGCTGGAAGCCGATGAGATTCCCGAAAAATGGAAACACTACTACGATTTACTTATTGATCTGCGCCGGCATCTAAATGACGAGCTCGACTTACACACAGCCGACACATTAAAACATTCTAGCCGAGAAGAGTCCGGCACGCAAGGAGGCGGATTTGGCAATCACCAAGCAGACGCTGCGACGGATGCCTTTGATCGCGACTTCGCCTTGAGCCTCGTTTCCAGCGAGCAAGATGCCTTGTACGAGGTTGAAGAGGCCATTCAGCGTATCAAATTGGGTGAATATGGTCTGTGCGAAGTCACTGGTGAGCCGATTGCAGCGGAACGCCTAGAAGCGGTTCCGTTCACCCGCTTCTCACTCGAAGGCCAAGCAGAATACGAAAAGAAAAACCGTCGTAAAGTTGCGCGCGATGCCGGCGGTATTTTTGATGATAATGCCGACGCGCCGAAGCTGGAATCCAGTGACGATGATTAGGGCATTGGTGCCGTATCAGCGTTTTTGGTGGATCGCGCTGATTGTTTACGGCCTCGACCAGTGCACAAAGTGGTGGATTCTATCGCTGGATACACTTCCCCTAGGAAGTTACTTTTCGCCGGACAGCATTGAGATTGTCCCGAACTTCTTCTACCTCGTCCACATCGGAAACGACGGTGCGGCTTGGGGACTGCTTAGTGGACAGGGTCGACTGCTGGGATGTATCGCCCTCATAGCCCTAGTTTCGATCTACTATTTCAGACAGCAGCTAGAGCTTATAAAGCCCTCCATTCAAATCTGTTTCGGACTGTTGACTGGTGGCATTTTGGGCAATGTCACCGATCGTATTGTACACGGACACGTCATTGACTTCCTCGACTTCCATCTTCCCTTTAGCCTGCCCTATCTATTCCCCAATGGGCGTTATCCCGCCTTTAACATTGCAGACTGTGGCATCGTCATCGGGGTATTTCTCTACTTAGTCCTCGGCTTCTTTGACAGGCAGCAACAAGCTGATTAACTTTCATTCATAAACAGTTAACTGATCCCAAGACAGCTCATGAGTTCCAAGGCCAAGCAATTTATATACAAAGCAGAAGTCTACTTTGATCAACTCGACGCCCTTGGTATTTTGCACCACACGCGCTACCTGCTATTCTTAGAACGGGCCCAACAAAAGTTTTTCCAACACTTACTGGGCGTCGACGACTTTAATGCGGAACGTGATGAAGACATCTACGTCGTCGTACACAGTTTGAATACCCGCTACCGCCAACCGCTAAGTCAGCCTGGCCTAATCGAGATCCGCTATAGTCTGCAACGCATCCGCAGCGGCGGGGTGACCATGGCATTCGAAATTTACTGCCCGCGCACGCATGCCCTGCTGTGCACTGGCGACCGAACAGTTTGTAAGCTTTCCGCCCAAACACAGCGCCCATGTCCTTGGACCCCAGCTTTCCAAGCCGCAATGGAAGCCTTCGGTTAAACCCAACCGATGCAAACAGACTTCTTGAGCAATCGAAACCGATTTGTTCACGTCTTTATATTTGCCACATGCTACATGCAGCGCATTCGGCATGTGCTCACTAAGATGGTGCTCAAAAATTGCACCGCTCTGCTTCGCATCCAGTCTTTTCGTAATGCTCGGGAATTAGGCGGCCGAAGCACATGGATCCCTGTCATGTCAGCATTCATTTATATTTAACGCTGCCTCAAGCTGCAATTTTCAAGCACTTGGCTTATCCTATGACATGAGCTCGGTTCAATGAGGACTCACAAAAACTTGAGAGCTTCACGACAAAATGTCCGCTAGGGGGCGCACGCACACACCATCGACCAAACTGCAAACATGTATCTCATGCCGAAACTGCGGATACGCGCGTGGATATGCGCGATCAATAGTTTGCCTAAGAGGCTCGACAGCATCTTGCTCAACCAGCGCACCACTAGCGCCTTTATCTCCGCCACCTAGCATCCGTTCGCCTAAAACGCCCGGAACGGTACGCGCTAGATCACACATCGTTTCAAGCTCAGGTCCGCTAATTTGATACTCGTCTCGCAGCCCCAGACCATCCGCGCGAAAGTTTGCCCCCACTTGTGCAAAATCGCCCTGTTTCCAAGCTGCAATCGTAGAGTGAATTCTAGACTGCGCAGCGTACAGATAGCGCAGTAAGGGCACACAATCTGGCATCTCTAATAGCAACATCTGCTCGGCTGCTCGATAATGCCTTTCGTCTTGAAAAAGCTCTAGAAGCGATCTGCCCAATTGCGCCTGCAGGTAGGCATTCATAGCGTCACATTGTTGACGGCGGACCTTGTAAGTCGAAACTTCTAGCCCTGCACGCTTAGTCCCAGTATCCATACAGACCACGCGAAAGCGATCAATATCGCCTCCAAATTCAAAGTGCTCAATATGCTCATTAATAGGATTAAAGTAGGTCCCCATGCCAGCCTTGGCAAAATAGATCATCACTTGATCCAGCTTCCCGCAAGGGGAGCCGATGTAGTCCACCTCCACCATCTGAGCCAAGTTCACAATATCCATTCCCGGCACCTCTCTATAGCCATTCAGCTCCAATATCGACTCAATCAAATTGAGCGATAGCGAGGCCGAACGCGACATGCCACCACCAGGAATATTTCCGAATACGATGGCATCCATACCTATCTGAATCTGATAGCCTTCACGCTTCAGTACGCTCACGGCCCCTTTGGGAAAACGCGCCCAACCAGATGCCAAAGGGTTCGCCATCGTCGCATCAGCTAATGAAAAATCCACGACGCCTTCTTCTGGCATATTTTCACTATAAATTCGAATTCTACCAGAAGTATTCGGCTTATATGCAACCCATATAAAGCGATCCGTCCCGACGCCAAATAATTCCAAATTATTGTAATCGCCATGCTCAACTCCAAAACAAAAACGAGATGAGGTACGCCGAACCATGCCCTCACTAATATCCAAATTCAAGAGTCTTGCTTGCAAAGCAAAACGGTTAGCCACAACTGCGTCCATATTTCTATATAAAAATAATATCGATTAGTGTTCGTAACCGTTAGGATGATCACGATGCCAATCCCACGCGCTGGACACGATCGATTCTAAATCTGGATACTTGGGTTGCCAATTTAATTCCTGGCTGATCTTGTCGCTGGCAGCAATGAGCACAGCTGGATCTCCAGCACGACGTGCTTGCACCTCGGCAGGAATCGCATGCCCGGTTACGCGGCGGGCCAAATCGATGACTTCTTTAACCGAATACCCTTTACCATTTCCCAAATTGTACACCCGGCTAGAAGAATCAATCGCGTTGAGTGCGAGAATATGCGCCTGAGCCAAATCCACGACATGAATATAATCCCGCACACAACTGCCATCAGCGGTGGGATAATCGTCTCCAAAGATGAGCATTTTGTCTCTTTTTTTCAAAGCAACCTGTAAAATCAAGGGTATTAGATGTAACTCTGGACTGTGATCTTCTCCGCGCTCTGGAGTCGCGCCTGCCGCATTAAAATATCGAAGAGCGGCATAATTAAAAAATGGATAAATGCGCTCCATCCAATGTAAATAACGCTCGATGATATATTTAGACTCCCCGTAGGGACTACCCGGAATAATGCACTCATTTTCCGCAATCGGGATGGTCTGCGGACGGTCAAAGAGATTGGCTGTGGAAGACAAAATAAAGCGTGGAACTTCAAATTCGACGACTGCTTGCAATAAATTCAAAGCATTACGGACATTATCACCAAGATACAAAAATGGCGACTGCATAGACTCTCCAACCAAAGACTTGGCCGCAAAATGCATAATCGCATCTGGACGAAAGCTGCGAATGGCCGCCCGAATGGCCTCAGCATCCGCAAGATCTCCCAAGATGAACTCTGCATCGGGATGAACTGCCGCACGATGTCCCATCGATAGATTGTCAAACACCGCCACCTGGTAGTGGCTCTGTACCAATTGCTCAACGGCGACACTGCCAATATAACCAGCCCCGCCTGTTACTAGAACTTTCATTTTACTTTTCATTGTTCAAATAATGCTGTTCTGAACAAGCACGCAAGCGCTCGGCAGCCTGTTCCGGTGTCAAATCGCGCTGAGCATTGGCCAACATTTCATAGCCAACCATAAACTTTTTGACCTTTGCAGACCTCAATAAGGGCGGATAAAAGTGTGCATGTAACTGCCAATGCTGCTCTGCTCCAGAAATATTTGGAGCACCATGCCAGCCCATAGAATACGGAAAAGAAGTCTGAAATAAATTATCGTAGCGAGTGAGAAACCGCTTCAAAATCGACGCAAGGGAAGCGCTTTGTTGGAGACTCAAATCTCGCAAGCGCGCAACTTTTGCACGCGGCAGAAGTAGAGTTTCAAAAGGCCAGGTCGCCCAGTAGGGAACCAGTACCAGCCAATCATCATTCTCGCAAACAATGCGGGAGCCCGCCTTCGCCTCCATAGTCACATAATCATGCAATAACAAACTTTTATTCTGGGAGAAATAAGTCGCCTGGTTGCGATCTTCTTTTTCCACTTCATTCGGCAGAAAGTCACTGGCCCAGATTTGTCCATGCGGGTGTGGATTGGAACAGCCCATCGCAGCACCTTTATTCTCAAAAATCTGTACCCAACGATACTGATGACTCAGTTCAGCTTCCTGATCCATCCAGGTCGACACCACCGCACCAATCGCTTGCACAGACAGCTCAGGCAGCGTCAAGTCATGACGCGGAGAGAAGCAAATTACACGGCATTCCCCCTGCACCGCTTGAGCAGTAAACAAGGGATGCGACTCGGTATCGCTTCCGAATGAACCCGAAAGCTGCGAACTCAATAGTGCAGAAAAGTCATTTTTAAATACATAGGGTCCCGTGTAATTCGGATTTACTGCCCCCCCCATACGCTCATTGCCGGGACACAAGTAACAATTCGGGTCATAGGCAAGTTTTTCCTCCAATGGCTGCGCTTCCTGCGCTCCTTGCCATGGACGCTTTGAGCGATGAGGCGATACCAAAATCCATTCTTGAGTCAGCGGGTTCAAACGCCGATGCGGCTGTTCATTAAGTAAGTTCACTGCGAGCTATCTAATTGGATAAAACATTCAACACTTTATGAATATAGCACAGAAAACCTTTGATTTTTAGTCAAAAACAGATCTTATTTTTAATAAATTGAGTCAAAAAATGTATAGAATCGCACTCATCGTGGAAACTTCGCTGGCCTCAGGACGTGAAATTGTGGCAGGAGTGGCCAAGTATTTGGAACAAAAAAGCGATTGGTCAGTAACCCACATGCTGGCCCCCATGGGTCATATACATCCACAGCAACTTAACAATTGGCAAGGTGATGGCATTATTGTTCGCATTACTGAGCCCGCATTACTCGACTTAATTGTCAGTAAACAACTACCGACTGTTGATGTCCTAGGAAATGTGTCAGAGAGTCCATTTCCACTTGTTCATAATGATCAACATGCCATCGGTCGCTCGGTGGCGGAACATTTTACCCGCAGCGCTCATGTACACTTTGGCTATATCGGCTTAAAGAATGAAATGTGGTCAAAGATGCGAGAAGCGGGCTTCAAAAATACACTCAAACAACAAAGGCAGGCCCCTTCCAGTTTTTATCTGGAGCCGAATAACACATCCCAAAATTCACTCACTTATGATTTTGAGGCACTCAAGAAATGGATTTCACAAAGACCCACACCGTGCGGGCTGATGGTGTGCAGTGATCAATTTGCTCCCATCGTCTTTGAAGCCTGCCATGCCGTGCAGAGAAAAATCCCCGAACAAATAAGTATCGTAGGCGTAGACAATGACCCTCCATTTTATAAGTTATGCCGCCCTCAACTTAGCAGCGTAGAACCCTATCATGCCAAAGTCGGCTTCCAAGCAGCGAAAATCTTAGATCAACAAATCCAGGGAACTTCACATAACAAAAAAGAGTATACAATTCAGCAGCACAGTTTACATGTTCGGGTATCCAGCGATTGGCTCGCCATTGAAGACACCCACATCAGAAAAGCCCTGCGTATTATACAAAAAAATGCTTGTAATGGGATCCAAGTCGAGCAAATCGCACAAGAAGCTGGTATGTCACGCAGCACATTACAAAGACGCTTCAGGACACACTTACAGCGTAGCGTGCACCAAATCATATTAGACCAGAAGATCAAACAGGCATGTAATCTACTCGGTGACCGCTCACTTTCGATCAGCCAAGTTGCAGAACAAAGCGGGCTGGGCAGCCAGGAATACCTAAACTATATTTTCAAAAAGCACTTAACAATGACGCCACTGCGATATCGATCGAACCACTAAGCCTGCGCATCAAATGAGCCCCTTGAGTAAAGCTGGAAGCCGTTCGATACAGCCAAGAATATGAGCGCGCGCGTAGTTGAGTTCTACCGGGTTCTCTCCAAAGAAAATAGACCATGCCGGCAGTTGATCCCAACTTTCATACTCAATGGCTTGCACTGTTTCAAAAGGTGCCTCACAACCACCATAACGCACAATCATATCAGCTAACTGGACGACGGCGGCCAATTGCCCTCCATTTTGTGAGTGTTCGGGTGCATACTGATGTAACACCGCATCGACGATCGATTCCGGCATAGAATTCAGCTCAAGGTAGAGCGCACCCAACTGCGCATGATGCCATCCGTAGCTGGCTACTTCCGCCTGCGAGAAAGCTTCGCGCGTAAGTGCCTGCAATGCGACTCTCGATCGTAACTGATTCGGAAACTCACGAAACATTAACAATTTCCCTACGTCCTTCAACAGGCCCGCAATATAAAATTCATCGGAATCGGATGTCGTGGAGGCTAAGGTTGACAACTCCTTACTGAGGATCGCAACACCAATGCTGTGGCGCCAGAAATCGGTCCAATTAATGTCTAAACCTCTTTGAACATCGCCACTCATTGCCTCAATATCGTCAATTACTTGAGTCGTCATGGCTAATTGACGAATTTGTTTCAGCCCTAAATAAAAGATGGCCTCCTCGATACTGGTCACCCGCATCGATAAGCCAGAAAAAACCGAATTCACTAACCTGAGCAAGCGAGTTGTCAGCGACAAATCGCGACTGATTACATCCGCAATTTCACTCACCGAACCACTAGCATCGGCTGTTAAGCGGTTTAGATTGTCATTGATTCGACTTAAGGAAGCAATCGGCCTGCAGTCTTGAATCTTTTTATACAGCGTATCAAAGTCGCTGATTTCACTGGCGCAAAAATTATACGCTAACTGATCTATAAGACTATTTACCATGTAAGTGTGATAATTTCTCCTGAATTATAGTATCACACTCATTGATTTTACTTTGGGCAAGCTTCTTTCGATCATACAATAACTGCTTCTTGACATCCCATACGCGTTTAATGCGCTCGTTTCGATCCTGAAACTGGTCGCTAACACGGGCAACAACTGGGCTAAAACTTTGTTTAGAAGCATTTCCTCGGGGAGAAAACATCAAACCAGCCACAAAGCACGCCATTCCAGCCACAACATAGACGAAAACTGGCCGATCGCTCACAATAAAACCAATATAAAGCATCAAAATCCCTACAAAATATAAAACTAAGTATAGATGCCCCCCGCGTTTGCCTGAGCTTTTAGAGCCCGGTTTTTTCATGGCAATAACCTGACGAAGTTCTGCCTCCATTTCGGATAATTTTTTTTCTGAATCAGCCAGCTCCTGCATAACTTCATCGTAAATCGCTTTTTCCTGTTCCAGCCGTTGATTCAAAAGCTCCACCTCTTGCTTAAGCTTTGCGTCTTCTTTAGCTCGAAAATCAGCAACCTTAACGCGTAAAGACTCATAATCCTTAGCATCCATTGCCAAGGCATAAGCATCCACCAAGGAACGCAAATTACTTGCTATCAAATGCCCATCATTCGAACGCTCGAAATATTCAGGATGTTGTTGTAGAAATTTTTTTAATTCTTGGTTCATTCTTCAGCGACCAAAGACCTCGTTGAGTACCTTCTCGGAAAAAGGTTGAATCGGTGATAACTGGCTTAGTAAATCACGATGGCGTCGTGATGGGACTTGTTTACTTAATGCATGCAGCAACTCTATTTTATCCTTGTAGCCAGCATGGCATAAAGGCTTTCGTTTTTTAGCTTGATGCAATACATCCGCCCGCAATTTTGTATTTAAACGAACACTCCATTCATCTGTACTTTTAGCTGTTTCATAAGCTCGGTCCATTAGTGTTGGATCTTGCTGCAGCCAATCAATCGCATCTTGAGCTTCGCCTTTACCAATCAAAAGCTGCAAAGCCTCACGAGAACATTGCGCCTGCATAGCTGCTGCATGGAGCCAGCGGCGTTGCTTAGCTGAAAACTGAGCCAAGGAATCTGCATGCCGCGACTGGCGCAGATTTGTTAAAGTCCCCATGAAATCATCTTGCGCTAATAAGGCTTTGATTCTGGCGGGGACACCCTCCGTTTCTTCATAGAGCAAATCCACTAGATCACGATCTGTATGCCCCAGCTCACTCAACCACTCCTGACAATCGCTGTAGCTCAGCCTTAGCAGCTCGATCTGTCGAAGTGCCGCAGGATGCACCTGCCAACTATCTGCAAGGTCTCCTTGCTCCCAAGCTAAAGTTCCAGTTTGCAAATAAACACTTCCTTTGATGACTGTCGACTGCTTGAGTGACTCAAAAGCTTTGTAAAGCCCCGCTCCAATCCAACGCTTAATATTTTCAGGATAATGTGCAAACTGATCAAAATAAAAAAGAATCCGTGGGCAGGCGTTAGCTCCCAGCATAAAATAATCTTTCTGTAACAAATCAGTCAGATTCTGTGCTAATCTCTGTGCCAATTCAACCTCTTCGGAATGAGACAAGGTCTTTACCGCCAATACGTCCGTGTAGGCCGCCCCATCCTCTCCATACAACTCACTCGCAGATGGCTCCGTGATGCTCGCCGTTGAGAACAAACGACTATTGTCCGGCTGCACATCGACTCGCGACATCTTTATGCCACCGGGCCTCAAGCGCTTGATCGATTCCGACAAAAGATTAGAAAATGCAATCGTAGACGAACTTTGAGGGATTCCTTTATAAGCGATTATAATGGTTT
This sequence comes from uncultured Puniceicoccaceae bacterium, assembly GCA_963933035.1. Taxonomy (GTDB): domain Bacteria; phylum Verrucomicrobiota; class Verrucomicrobiia; order Opitutales; family Coraliomargaritaceae; genus CAWVTP01. Next base: position 23,409 of record CAWVTP010000001.1, read on the forward strand.
CGCCAACCCCAATTAGCTGGTGACGAATCAAATTTGTAAAATGCTCACACAATGCTGTTTTACCCACCCCCGTAATTCCGTGCACCAAAATAACAGGAGAAAAATTAGGATTGATCTCATTGAATGTCTCTTCTTGCAAACGATCTAAGGCCAACAAACGACCGTATAATTGATTGTTGGACTTCATATTTTGGACAGTAATCTAAACACAGTGTTTACTACGACTGAGTCAAATGGATCTTTAGTACAAAAATCACTATTTTTTAAAAATCCTCAACACGCTCAAATCGGTTTTTTTGACCTCATACGTCGGCATCGAAGCATCCTGTGTAGAGGCCCAATTCAAATTTAGAGCAGCTCTTAAATTCAGCCACAGGCTGCAGCCGCAATAAGCTTATGCGCTTACAATAGTCAGCGCTAATTTGAGACTTCTATTGATCTATATTTTTGGGGTGATTGGCCAGCTCTCTTTTTAAACCAACTCGAAAAATGTGCTGCCTCCGAACATCCACAACGCTGAGCAATTTCACGAACGGGCAGACGAGACTGCGCCAAGAGTTGTTTTGCATGCTCAAATCGTAATTCGCCCAAAGTCTTATAGGGACTTGTCCCCAATTCATTTTTAAATGCCTGCTCCAGACTACGCCGAGAGATCCCGAGTCCACGCGCAAATTCAGTGACTTCAAATTGTGAGTTGGAAACTTGCGCATACAATCGGGACAGCGCTTTCTGCGCTAAGCCCGAACGCCCCGTAGACAATGAAGATTCATTTGGCATCAATTCTGCCCGCAGGTTTTGAACCCCCTCAGGGTACACACCAGATTGGATACGCTGGTGCAAGGCTGTCGCCGCCGCATAACCGAGGGCATGCGTCGGCAAGCGAAAACTACTAATCCCAAGCCCTGCCAGAGCAGACTGAGTCGGATCATTGCCACTCCCCAGGATCAAGTAGTCCTGTCCGCATCGCCAACTCACTTGCTTTAATTGATGAATCGCCAATCGGGCGTGACGATCTGATTCACATAAAATCCCCACCAGACCCCTGATATTTGAGCACTTTTGACATCTGCTGACTAGGTCATTTAAATGCGAAAGGTGCTCGACAGGTTCACTAAATCGGCATGATGAAAAGCCCGCAAATTGAAGCTGATTAGAGTACAGTCGATTTGAACCGAAGTATACAAAATGGCGAGCACCATTCTGATAAAGATGCTGAGCCGCCTGAACCCCAAGGTCTATCTGATCAAGGTTGATACTGGTGACAGAATGAATGTGAGAAATCGGCAACAAATTAATCGCATGCAGACGATCATCAATTAAACCACTCAACCAAGTATCGCTAATAAAGGGTCCTATTGCGGCTAGCAGCTTTCCGGAACTGGCTAACTGCACCAAGGTAGACTCAAATTCATAATTTAAGGGGATCACATCCCAACTTAAACCATGTTCTCGTACGTAATCTTGAAAACTGTTAAAAATTTCAGTGGCATCCCGTAATTGTCGATCTAAGGATACGGCTACAATGGAAGCCCGTCTCATGCGCAAATATACAACAAAAAAATCGCAAATACGAAAGGACAAAATATTCTTTTTTTGTTAGTCTATGACTTATGAAACGTGCACTTATTACTGGAATCACTGGACAAGATGGCTCTTATTTGGCCGAGCTACTACTAGAAAAAGGCTACGAAGTGCATGGCATTATACGCCGCTCCTCGAGTTTTAATACTGAGCGGATCGATCATTTGTACAGTGATCCGCATGTTATGGGCACAAAACTCTTTCTCCACTATGGAGATTTGTCTGATGGCGTGATGTTAATGAAATTACTGTACTCGATCAAACCGAATGAAATTTATCATTTAGCGGCGCAAAGCCACGTACGCGTTTCCTTTGATGTCCCAGAATATACCGGTGATGTCACTGGATTGGGCACGGTACGGATTTTAGAGGCGATCCGTGAATTGGGGATGGGCAATGACTGTCGCTTCTACCAAGCTTCTTCTTCAGAAATGTTTGGAATGGTGCAAGAGGTTCCCCAAACTGAAACAACACCTTTTTACCCCCGCTCCCCCTATGGCTGCGCTAAGGTATATGCTTATTGGCTTACGGTTAACTACCGTGAGTCCTATAACATGCATGCGACCAATGGTATCTTATTTAATCACGAATCGCCACGCCGCGGCGAAACTTTCGTCACCCGAAAAATTACCCGAGCAGCGACCCGTATTAAGCTCGGACTGCAAGACAAACTTTATTTGGGAAACTTGGATGCGCAGCGCGATTGGGGCTACGCCAAGGAATACGTTGAAGCGATGTGGCTAATGTTACAGCAAGATCAAGGAGATGACTATGTGATGGCCACCAATGAAACCCATTCCGTGCGTGAATTCGTCCAAAAGACTTTTGAATTGCTCGATCTCGACTGGGAACAGTATGTCGATTATGACCAACGCTATGAGCGTCCCACAGAAGTTGATCTCTTGATTGGTGATCCCGCCAAAGCCAAGCGCCAGCTAAATTGGGAGCCCAAAGTACGCTTCAAAGACCTCGTCAAAATCATGGTTGATGCCGACTTAGTGCTCGCAAAGCAAGAGCTCGCATATCAGCAAGCAACCAGATAATACATCACTCACTCAGATAATTGTAAGGGGATAAAGCCATGGATCTCTCAGCGAAAATATATGTAGCGGGCCATCGAGGCATGGTTGGATCTGCCGTAGTGCGCCACCTTCGCACGCTGGGCTATCACAACATTATCACCCGCAGCAGCCAAGAACTTGACCTGACACAGCAGCAGGCGGTGCAAGATTTCATGCAATGCGAGCAGCCAGATGTGGCTGTGATCGCAGCAGCTAAAGTCGGGGGGATCCATGCCAACAATACCTATCCTGCCGAATTCATTTACCAGAATTTAGCCATTGCTCAAAACACCATTCACGCTGCCTATAAGGCGGGAACTGAGCGCTTGCTATTTTTAGGTAGCACATGCATCTATCCTAAATTCGCCGAGCAACCGATGCAGGAAAGTTCTCTGCTAAATGGTGAGTTGGAAGCGACGAATGAAGCCTATGCGATCGCTAAAATCGCGGGGCTCAAACTGTGTCAATTCTATCGCAAGCAATACCAACTTTGCTACCATTCAGCCATGCCCACCAACTTGTACGGACCGGGCGACAACTACCACCCGGAGAATTCTCACGTATTGCCCGCCTTAATCAGACGCATGCACGCCGCCAAGCAAGCCCAAGATGCCGGTGTGACGATCTGGGGTAGCGGACGTCCGCTGCGCGAGTTTCTGCACGCGGATGATGCCGCCGCTGGGATTGTCCACCTGCTTCAAATAGAAAACCCACCAGATTGGGTCAACTTAGGCACTGGATCCGAAGTCTCCATTCGTGAATTAGCTGAGCTCATTAAAAAATGTGTCGGTTTTGAGGGGAGCCTGAAATTTGATTCCACCCAGCCCGACGGCACCCCTCGTAAGCTCACTTGCAGCCAATTAATGAAGTCTACTGGCTGGCAAGCCAAAATCCCTCTCCAATCGGGGATACAAGATGCCTACGCAAGTTATCTGCAAGAATTAGCAGCTGGCGCCCTCCGCCAATAAGCTACTTAAGAAGCTCACTCGGCAGACTAAAGTCGACTCTGCAACTTTTCATATTTGGCACTTTGGCTCTATCGAATGAATTTGAATTCTTGGCTATTAACCAGCGCCCAAATGGTGCGTTCGACCACTTTTTCGGGCTCATGGATCAGCAGCGGACGCAAAAAATCCAATTCTTCTTCCTGGGGTTGCCGAGATAAAAATCCCAGATAGAGCACCTCTAATTGTTGATCAATGTTGCTCATGCGGCTCGCCTTTCGGCCGAGCATCGATTGCTGTGCCAATATTTGATTTGTCTGGGGCGAATTCATCAGAAAGAGCGCCTGCGGAATGCTCGCAGCGCGATTCGCATTTTCAATCGAAAGTCGGTCGGACTGTCCGAAAACTTCTAATGGGTGCCCATTGGCAGATGGTGAAGGCAATTCAGATGCTCGTCTGACTGCGAATCCTGCACCCTGTGTGCTATGACCAAAGCCAGCCTGTTTGCGGCGTGAACCCGAATTCATTCCCATGGATGCCCCCGCCATCGTATCGACTGCCATCTGTGTATTTTGCGCCTTCCTCAATGATCGCAATTGCGCCTGTAGGCGCTTGATCTCCTCTGGGCTCACGTTTTGGGAATTCCGTTTGGCGCTTTTTAATTGTTGACTCAGGTCCTTTATTTTTGGCTGCAAAACTGCTATTTCACCTAACAAATCGACGAGCTCGTCGACTGATTTTTCTGCTAGCAAATGCACCGTTTTGGGGGCTTGGCCTGACTGATAAGCAGCATACTGGGTTCGACTTTGGTAAGCAGAATTTTTCAGCTGATCGACATCATCGCGTAAAATGGAAACCAAACTATCCCAAATTTGCTCAGCACGCATCCTCTCTAAGCTTGGTCCAACCAAATGCTCCGGTACAACCTGCTCCGTTGACTCGAAGATTGCCTTGCGCTGATAGAATTCTGTCGCGTAGAGAACACTAAGAAATGCTTTCAAGTCGTAATCCAACCATTGAATCGTCTTCGCCAAATACTGCAGCAACTCTGGATAAACCGCGTCTGTAACCTGCTGAAAATTATCGACGGGCTCGATCAATCCCTGCCCCATAACCTGCTTCCACATCCGATTAGCCACCACAATCGCAAAGCGCGGATTGGACTCAGAAGTCATCCATGCCGCAAATTGTTGCACCTTCGATTGACTGGAATTCTCGGCGGCTAACTGCAAGACACCAGCTGGCACTTGCGGCTCAATGGCAGCAGATGCTGGCGCGTCCAGATTAGACTTTTCGGGTAGATACAGCATTCTGTCTGAATGATAAACTCCCCATCGTAAAGGATCTAACAACGTTCGAATGGCCCGTTGACGGTTCTTGCGATCACGGGTCGGATTTGCCCTCAATGCTTGCAATAAAGCCAGCGCCTTGGGATCTTGAATGTCCTTTGGCTTGTACTGAGTTTCCACTCCCGCAGTAAAAGCTGCTAAATGGTAAAAATCTTTCTGCGTCCAAGCTGCGTATGGGTGATCGTGACACTGAGCACACTGTAGCTGAGTCCCCATAAAAATTTGCAAAGTCATCGCCATATTGTCTAAAGGCATTCCAAGATCACGCAAATAATACCCGCTAGCAGGGTTTTCCCAGGGGTAACCCTCCGCAGTCAGCAAGCTGCGCACAATTTGATCATAGGGAGTGTTCGCAATAATGTGCTCTTTAAACCACTGAGCGTAATACACCCCACCTTTCAGACTCCCCTCTCGTCCAGTGGTCTTGATACGAAAGACATCCGCCCAAAAATTAAACTGATGGCTGACGTATCCCGGTGAATCCAACAAATGATCAATCAGATCTGCGCGTTTATCGAGGTCCGTCCGAGCCAAGAAACTGCGAGCCTCCGACTCGGTTGGGATACGCCCAATAATCCTTAAATAACTGCGCCTTAAAAAGCTTGCATCATCCGTCAGTAGAGCCCCCTGCAGATTATTTTTCTCCCAATATTCCGCTAATAAGCGATCAACATTTTGACTCACGGCGCGCATGGCTTCCGGGCTCTGCACGGTCACTCCACTAGTGGAGGCCCCTGGCTCAAACTGTCTACCAGAATTCGATGCAGCCCATGCCAACGTGCAAGCACAGAGCCAACACCCCAAATGCAATAAAATAGACACGAATTCAGACTAATGAAGCACTCCTAACATTCAAGCCTAAACGACTTAACGAAATCAACTTAAACAAATTCAGCGTGATCTGCATGGCATTAGAGAGGCCCAATCAAATAACGCTCAATCGCCGCTTTGATCCGAGCTATACAAACAGACTTTTTTAGCAATAGGATTTTATCTGCCAGCAACTTTATATCAGGCACACTTTTGATGTATAGCATTAGATATGTGCTCAGCAAGTGGGTGCTCAAAAAGTTGTCCGATCTGCTGCGCATCCGGTCTTATGGCACCGCTCGATACCTAAGCGACCAAGGCACATGGTTGCCTATCAGGCCAGCAGTCTCGTACGTTGATACCTTCCATCGGCCTTCAGTTGCCGAGCATCTGGCACATCCCCAATACTTCATACAGCATGAAGACTGCTGGATTCCAGGATTGCTAAGTTTAATGGCTACAGGCTTAGATCTAACGACTAAGCTAGGGCTGGAAGCGCTGTTTTGACAGCCACAGAGTGGCGCATCCGCAGGACAGTATCCAATCTTATCCGCGGCCGACCGCTTGCCAAAATCTACCTAAAACTGAAAACGGTATGGGTGCAAGCGATCTGCAATCTCGCTAATAATCGCCCGCTCCGCAGCCTCACCTTTGGCAGCAAAGGTAACAGAAAAGCGGACAAAGTGGCCGCAATTATCCCAAGGCACGGTGCTGATCAGCAACTCCGTGATCAACCATTGGCTAAAGGCCTCACCACTCTCAAATTCAATGCGCTCATCCCCCTTGGAAGCAGACTTTGGAGCCGCCACATACAGGAAAAAGCTACCTTTGGGCTTGCTCGCATCAAAGCCTGCCAGCTTGAGTGCATCCACCAACCAGTCCATCCTGCGGGAATATTTCGCAGCAATTTCCTCGGTAATCTGCGGATGCTCCAAAGCGGTCGCCGCAGCTTGCTGGATGGCTAAAAATTGACCCGAATCGGTATTATCCTTCATGTCACCGTAGGCCTTTACGATCAGCGGGTTGCCGACCACAAAACCAATACGCCATCCCGTCATGTTATAACTTTTAGATAAGGAATGCAGCTCAACAGCCACTTCCTTGGCTCCCGGTATTTGTAAAATTGACAGGGGCTGCCCTTCAAAGATCAGGGATGCGTAGGCAGCATCTTGTACGATAATGAGATTGTTGGCTCGCGCAAAGGCTACCGCCTCTTCAAAGAATGCCCGAGTCGCCGATGCCCCCGTTGGATTGTTTGGGTAATTGAGCATCAGGATCTTGGCCTTGGACAAAACATCTTCAGGAATAGCCGTCAAATCTGGCAAGAATTCATTGTCTGCAGTAAGCGGCATGTTATACACCGAGCCCCCCAAGTAGCTCGCATGCGTCCCCAGTACCGGATAACCCGGCTCCGTCATCAAAACATAATCGCCAGGATTGATGAAACAAGCAGGTAAAATCGAAAGCGCACTTTTAGATCCGATGGAATGGATGACATCGGTTTCCCAGTCGATGGATTCTACTTGAAAAACGGTCTGCATGTAGCGAGCAGCCGCTTGCTTAAAGCCGTCGCCCCCATTGTCCGCATACCCACGATTTTCAGCTTGCGCAGCGGCATTTTGCAAAGCCTCCACCACCACCGGAAATGCCATCTCATCAGGCTCACCAACCCCCATGTCGATCAATGCGACATCTGGCTTCGCCAAGCTAGCCGCTTTTTTAGCGCGCTTGATTTTTTCAAACTTGTAAATGGCTGTCGATTTCCCGTACTGCGCGCCTCCGATGCGCTCGGCAAAAAGTTGTTGGATATAAGAGTCACTCATGATGGATCAATATGGGTTTATTTGATAAGCAGTGGTTAAGATAAGAAATTTGGTTGCGGTCGATAAAATAATTTTTATGCAAACACTATGCTGATCATACATACGGTTGAGGAAATGCAAGCTTGGGCACGCAACATGCGTGTGCATGGCCACTCAATTAGCTTGGTCCCCACGATGGGCAGTCTTCACGCAGGGCACCTATCGCTCATTGATCAAGCGCAAGCCAAGGCAGACAAAGTCATCCTGTCAATTTTTGTCAATCCAACTCAATTTGGACCCAACGAAGACTTTGAAAAATACCCGCGGGTTCTGAAAACGGATATCGAAAAATGCCAAGCCAAACAGCTTGCGGTTGTGTTTGCACCGAATGAAGAGGCGCTCTACCCCGACGGTTATTCCACCTTTGTGGAGGAGACGGCTGTTAGCGCTGGCTTATGCGGGCTATCGCGCCCCCAACATTTTCGTGGCGTGGCGACCATTTGCTTAAAACTATTCAATATCATCCAACCAGATTATGCCATTTTCGGACAAAAAGATGCCCAACAATGTGCAGTGATCCAAAAGCTCGTTCGCGACCTACATGTAGACTTAGAAATTGTCGTGGCTCCGATTGTGCGAGACACGGATGGCCTCGCTTTAAGTTCTCGCAATGCTTACCTAAGTCCATCGCAACGGGAAGAGGCTCGAACACTTTATCGCTCACTGAAAATTGCGAAAGCCATGGTGGACGAACAAAACATCCGCAGCGTTGATCGCGTCGTGGCGGAAGTGACGCATCACCTCACAAAAGCCCGACGTATTCGAGTGATCTACGTGGAGTTGGTCGATCGCAAAACGCTGCAACCGGCTAAAGCAATCCACCCAGGACAGCAAGTGCTGCTACTAGCGACTTGGCTGGAACAGGTTCGATTAATTGACAATATTCTGATCTAGGGCAGCTTGAAAATCCTAGCATCACCAAGAGGAGAACAAATTTATAATATGCGTCAGGACTATGATGTATTAGTCATCGGCAGTGGTATCGCGGGCTTGAGCTTTGCGCTTAAATTGGCAGAAGCGGGCAAACGCGTCGCGATCATCACCAAAAAAGATTCCGCCGAATCAAACACAAATTACGCTCAAGGAGGCATTGCAGCAGTCACGTCGCAAAGTGATGATGTGGCCATGCATGTTGCCGACACATTAGATGCCGGCGACGGGCTCTGCGACCCAGCAGTGGTAGACGCAATCCTGTGCGACGGGGCATCTAGCATCGCAACCTTGGTGCAACGCGGTGTGGCCTTCACCCAACTAAATGATGGCCGTGTCTCTCTCGGCAAAGAGGGAGGGCATTCAAAACGGCGCATTTTGCATGTGCAAGATATGACGGGCAACGCGATTGAAACCGCACTATTAGCGGGGATTGCGAAGTCGGACTCCATCGACACGCTCGAGCACTACTTCGCAATGGATCTCATCACGCGTAAAAAATTGGCCCACTTATCCCAACAAGCTCCACCAGCTGAAGATCGAGTTTTAGGGCTGTACGCATACAATACGCAAAACGGTCAAGTGGAAACCTTCCGCGCACGCTGCATTTTGCTCGCCACCGGTGGGATCGGGCAAATCTATCAATATTCGACCAATCCATCTATTGCGACGGGCGATGGGCTGGCAATGGCCTTTCGCGCTGGCGTCGAAGTTCGCAATATGGAATTTGTGCAATTTCATCCGACCGCTTTTTACAGTAGCGATTCAGGGCGTTTTTTGATTAGTGAAGCGGTTCGCGGTGAGGGTGCAGTCTTACGTAACCTCAAAGGCGAGGCTTTTATGGAACGCTATGATCGACGCAAAGATTTGGCGCCTCGTGATATCGTGGCACGTGCCATCGACGCAGAAATGAAACAGTCGGGAGCCACTCACGTATGGTTGGATATCCGCGGACAATCAGCAGAATCCTTGCGAAAACGGTTCCCCGGCATTTACCAACACTGCGCCGATCGGGGCATTTTCATTGAACGCGACCTCATTCCAGTTGTGCCAGCTGCCCACTATTTGTGCGGAGGAGTCACCACAAACCTAGCAGCCCAAACCAGTTTGACCGGACTCTATGCATGCGGCGAAGTTGCCTGCACGGGCCTACATGGAGCCAATCGCTTAGCCAGCAACTCGTTATTGGAAGCTGTCGTGCTGGCCCACAACGCAGCGGATAAAGTATTGCACGAGCTGGATACAGCTGAAGCCAGCAGTCCAGATTTGCCCGGCTGGGTAAATGGCAATGCCCGGAACTCAGATGAGCAAGTGGTGCTGGCGCATAATCTCGACGAACTCAAACGAACACTTTGGGACTATGTTGGAATTGTTCGCACCAGCAAACGCCTCAACCGGGCACGCCGCCGGGTTGAAAACTTAGAAGCGGAGATTAACCAATACTATTGGGATTTTAAAATCGATGAACGCTTATTGGAGCTCCGCAATATGGTGCTGGTCGCTAAAATGGTCATTGATTGCGCCCTGCAGCGTTCTGAAAGCCGCGGACTGCATTACACCTTGGACTTTCCAAACAAATTGAATCACGCGCACGATACAAAAGTACAGATTGCCCATGCCGAGCCAGCGGCGATGACTGTGGGCATGGAATAGACGCAAACGGCCATGAAGATCGGATTGATCGGTCCAGGCGCAATAGGGCTTCACTATGCTGGCCTATTAGCAAGCGCTGGCGCCAAACTACATATTTTGGCCCGCTCGGATTATGCAGCTCTCATGCGTAATGGGATTCAGCTGGTACGAGTCGACGCCCAGCAGCCCAATAAGCTGCTAGAACAGCGTTGCGTTCAGCCCGCACAAATCAGTCGCTTGGCACCAGAAATCGGGCCTATGGACTGGGTTATTGTCGCCGCTAAATCAACCTATAATAGAGCCTTATTGAGTGACTTGCAGCATTTAGTTCAACCCAGGAAGACCATCATCCTCTCCTTGCAAAATGGCATGGGAAATGCCGAATACTTTGCCTCTCATTTCCCTAACAATCCGATTGTTTGTGGCTTGTGCTTTATTTGCGTCAATCGCACGGCGCCGGGAGTCGTCGAAAACTACCATCCCGGACAAGTGGAGTTCGGTTCATTCCAAGATACGTGGCCAAGTGCGGTACGAACGATTATAACTGCTTTTCAATTAGCCGGCGTTAAAACAATCCTATCTCAGCAATTAGAGGCTTCGCTTTGGCGTAAATTATGTTGGAATATTCCCTTTAATGGACTATCGATCGTTGCCGGTGGCTGCACCACGGATCAAATACTCGCCAATCCTGATGTATGTGCCAGAGCGCGTATTTTGATGCAGGAAGTGCAAACCGCGGCCAGCCTAGCAGGCCATCAAATCAGCGATGACTTCCTGCAACAACAATTTGAGATCACGCGCGGCATGGGGGCCTACAGACCTTCATCGCTAATTGACTTTCAGGCAGGACGTGCCGTAGAAATCGCAGCCATTTGGGAGATCCCCTTACAGCGTGGAGAAAAATTGGGAGCAGCGATGCCAGAATTAACACAGTTGGTACAGGAGCTTCGAGATACTTGCTCGCAAGCAACTGGCAAAACTTGAGGATCAATGCTCAACATTGATCGACATCAGTTTAATTATGCCACGAAAAATTGGCTTCAAACTTGTTCAGTCAGCGAACTCACATTAGGGCACCTCTGAAAACCTACCAAGACCGAGACGAATACAATTTTGATTTTGAGCAAGGCGATTCTGTGCACAGGAGGGCTGGAAGCCCTTCGTGCGCAGATCAACGCAGCTCAGAACCAAAAGTGTTTCGGCTTGAAAAACTTGCCGCTTTCTGTGCGCTGGCGGCGTTGATCTCGCCTAGGCAGGGCTTCCAGCCCAACCGTTGGCGAGAGAGCCTTGCCTGCATCACAGCAAATCGGCAATCTCGACACATGGGAGGTTTTCAGAGGTGCCCATAACACTCAACTCAGCGAAATTGCTTAACATCCGCTTGATAACGATAGTCGGCTTTTTCTAAATGCTGACACAAAGCGACTCGATCAATCGCATGGTATTGGCACAGCGCATGGAGCGAATCGAAATAATTTCTTAACTCTGTATTCACCACCCCGAGTAATAAATGAGGATCCATGCTAGCAAATTGAGACCAGTCCATAATATACAAAATAATACTGTGAATGAAATTATAGGATTATTTTTTGACAGTGAATCATGTGAGAAGCAATTTAATTGCACACTCCTCGGATCGCTCGACAGCATGGTTTCAGGAGGCCTGTCTTACATAAATCAACCTAGCTATGCATGCGAGATAGGATCCCATAGCAGTTGATAAAGGAATCGACTTGCCCTGATGATCACTTGTAGCTTTCAATACAACAGATATTGGAGACGATGGGCTCATGATACTCGACTCTCAATGCTACAATATGCTAGCTTCGCACATTTAAACACCAAAGTATTCTAAATTTATGTCAGGACATAGTAAGTGGGCAACGATTAAACGGGCAAAAGGCGCGGCAGATGCTAAGCGCGGAAAACTGTTTAGTGTCATCAGTAAAGATTTAACGCTGGCGGCGCGAGATGGTGGCGGTGACCCCAGCTTTAATCCTCGCTTGCGCACAGTTATTGCGAAGGCAAAACAAGCCAACATGCCCGCTGACAATGTTGAGCGTGCCATCAAAAAAGGAACCGGTGAGCTTCCAGGTGTCGTCTACGAGGAAAATGTTTACGAAGGCTATGCTGCAGGTGGGGTGGGCTTAATCGTGGAGGTCACCACCGATAATAAAAATCGTTCCGCCTCAGAAGTACGCAGTACCATGAGCAAAAATGGTGGTAATTTAGCTGGCGTTGGGGCCGTGGCCTTTCAATTCGATCGCAAGGGACAGTTTATTATTGATGCCAGTGCCGTTACCGAAGAAGTTCTGATGGAACTGGCTCTCGAGGCAGGCGCAGAAGATGTTCTCGAGAGGGGAGACCACTTTGAGGTCTTGTGTACACTGGCAGAATACGACGCCCTTTCACAAGCGCTATCCGATCAAGCGATCACTGTTGAGTCTTCGGAATTAGCTTATTTAGCCAACGTTCACGTACCGGTAGATGATGCAGATGTTGCGCGTAAAGTACTCCACTTAGTGAGTGCTCTAGATGCACTGGAAGATGTTAAGGCCGTGCACTCAAATATGCAGCTTGCCGATGCTTTATTAAATGATATTGAGGCCTAGCAGCCAGTTTTTGTTAAAACCGGCTTGCCAATGTACCTAGGACGCCTGTAACACTGTAGCGTTCACTACTTAATTATTATGAAATTTAAAATCCCCACTTTACTCTCTTGCTTAACCGTTATGTGCTTACTGTCCGCCTGCGGCAGCAAACAGACACAGCATGCCCCGAAAAGCACGAACATTTTGGGCATCTACAAGTCTGAACCAGCTGCTTACTCTGCCGAGAAGTCGAATACCATTCCATTGTCGACGACTGAAATCATGGGGCGGGACAACATTACAGGAAATAAGGTTACCTTATTTTGGGGCTTAATTACCCTAAAGGACTACTAGTTTAGCGGCCCCATCCCTACAGCAATTGCGTTAGCCTCCCGGGTGAGTCCCAGGATGCAGATTCAGCATTTATTTGCTTACGCAGTGCATTCACCTAAAGTTGGCCTTCAAGGGGTCACTCCAAATTAGCCCCATAACGGCGACTCCACTAATTTAGTTGTATACGAGTCTGTCGGCATGCATGTTCTCGGTTAGAGTGGAACAGTCACAGATCACATAATTCAGCTCCCTAGTGACGACTTCGCCGCATGCCGCACCGGTTCCCTGGCGAGGTGATACAACATTGCCTAAAATCTCACCGCAGCTTATCTTGACTTTCTTAGTTCATAACTAAAGATAAGAAAATGATGCATGCCGTAAGCAGTCTAGATGAGGCACAAATTGAGGCCGCACCAGCCGAGGAGCGCATTCGCTTAGCCTACCAACACTATGGGGAGCGTTTGGTCCTCAGTACCAGCTTTGGCGTACAAAGTGCGGTCATGCTGCACATGGTCACCCAAATTGTGCCTCAAATACCCATTCTGTTTATCGATACTGGCTATTTATTTCCAGAAACCTATCGCTTTGCGGCTGAATTGGGGCAACGCCTAAGTCTCAACCTGAAAACATTCCGATCCCAGCAATCTGCAGCCCAGCAGGAGGCGCTTTATGGTAAATTATGGGAACAAGGGCTGGATGGGCTCAAGCGATACAATGAGCTCAATAAAGTGGAACCCATGAATCGCGCAATCACTCAATTAGGCGCGCAGGCATGGATTTCCGGCTTAAGACGAGTACAGTCAAACTCCCGAAAAAAACGTCCCGCAATCGAAAAACAGAATAAAATCGTCAAACTCTACCCGATCATCGATTGGTCGGACAAAGCCATTTACGACTACCTCACACAACATGACCTCCCCTATCACCCACTCTGGGATCAAGGTTATGTATCGGTCGGCGATTGGCATAGCACAAGCAAATTGAGTGCTGGCATGCACGCTGAAGATACCCGATTTGGTGGGATCAAACGCGAATGCGGGCTGCATGAAAGCAGTGCAGCCGACAATTATCAGATTTAGGGGCGGCCTCGCCCTACAACTAAATGAGCGAAGTCAATGTGAGCACTCGTAGTTCCAAACCCAAGCGCGGCAAACCCCAACATGTTGCGATCATTATGGACGGCAACGGGCGTTGGGCAAAAGCCAAAAATCGGCCGCGAATCGAAGGGCATCGCCAAGGAGCTGAAGCCGTTAAAAGAACTTTAACCGCAGCCCAAAAAAACGGAATCCCCTACATCACACTGTATGCCTTTAGCGTCGAAAACTGGAATCGACCCGCCGCAGAGGTTGCAGATCTCATGCAGCTGCTGGAACACTTTCTGAGCACCCAACTGAAACAACTGATCGAGCAGAGAATTCGTTTCCGCGTCATTGGTCGCACCAAGCATCTATCGGAGAAACTACAGGTAAAAATTAAGGACACTGTAGCAGCGACGGCTCATTTTTCTGACTACACCCTCACCCTAGCTCTCAACTATGGTGCTCGCACGGAACTTGTTGATGCCCTCCAAGCTATCGGCATAAAACTCCAGAACGGCACACTGGACTTAGCAGATGTGGACTATGATTGTATCCAACAGCACCTCTACACGGCCGAACTTCCCGATCCAGATTTGATCATTCGCAGCTCGGGGGAATATCGGCTCAGCAATTTTTTGCTATTACAGAGCGCTTACGCAGAAATCTACTTTACACCAACCCTGTGGCCTGATTTCAAGGAGGCGGATTTCGAAGCTGCACTGGCCGATTTTAAGCAGCGAGAACGTCGGTTTGGGAATACACAAGATACTGGTAACGAAACTCCCTTAACAGCCATAGACAACCACCCCCTCTCATCCTGAAGATTTTAATTAAACTCAACCATGCAAAAAAGAATTCTCAGCTTTGCGATTCTTTGGATTAGCCTTGCGCTCTTACTCACCCTATTTGGTGTGCACGCCGGCGTACTTTTAATCACGATTCTCGCTTTTTTGACCCAACTAGAGTTGTACCGTCTGTTTGAAAAAATGGAACTGCACCCTCAAAAGACACTGGGATTGGCTTGTGGCGTCGTACTCTGCTTGGGCTCTTATTACTGGGGTGGACCGGAATCAGGTAGCGATCTCTTCCTGATTGCTTTTATCGTTTTGACCCTTTCGATCATTCGACTCGACTTGCAGGCAGGGCGACTGCGTAGCTTTATGCCCACTCTGTTTGGCCTTATTTACGTCCCATTTCTGCTACATTATTTGATCAAGATCGTCAAGATGGCGGAATTTCATGATGCCTCCACGCAGACGGGACTCTTCTTGGCCGTCTGGCTGATCGCGGTCGCCAAATGCTCCGATGTTGGAGGTTTACTGATTGGGATGCGACTAGGAAAGACACCGCTCTCCATCATTAGCCCCAAAAAAACTTACGAAGGCGCTGCTGGCGGAATCTTATTTTCGATGCTTATCGGCTGGCTACTGGTCGTCCTATTTCATCCGATCGCACCCGACAATTTTGCCTGGTGGATGAGTCTACTGTTTGCGATCCCAATTGGAATCGCCTCCATCGCATCGGATCTGGTGGAATCTGCTTTTAAACGCCAAGCAAACGTTAAAGATTCTGGAAAAATCATTCCCGGCATTGGGGGTATTTTTGACCTTACAGATAGTTTGATTCTAACAGCACCGCTCGGCTATCTCTTATTCAAATACGCCCTTTTCTAAACAAATGTCTGCTCCGAAAAAGAAAATCGTCTTACTCGGAGCCACTGGCTCGATTGGTCTGAATACGCTGCGCGTGATTCGCCAGCATGCAGACAAATTAGAGCTGATCGCTGTCTCTGCGCATCGCAATAGCAAACAACTCGCCAGTATCTGCCAGGAGTTTGCGATACCCCATGCAGTCATTACCGATGATGCGGCTGGCCGCCAAGCGATCGACCGCCAAGACTTCCCCTCCAAGACGCAGCTTAGCTTAGGCTCCAGCGCACTGCAAGCAATTTGTGAACTAGAGGCTGCTGACTGCGTTTTGGTAGCTGTGGTGGGCGCTTGCGGCTTAATGCCGGCGCTGGCTGCAATTGATGCCGGTAAAGACCTCTTGCTCGCCAATAAAGAACTTTTAGTCATGGGCGGAGCGCTCGTCATTGAAGCGGCCCAAAAAAAAGGCGTGCAGCTGCTCCCTGTCGACAGCGAACACAACGCAATTTTTCAATGCTTGCAAGGATGTCAGCGCTGTGAAGTGGATCAATTGATTCTCACCGCTTCAGGCGGCCAATTTCGGGACTGGCCAATCGAGCAATTAGAGCAAGTCACCCCACAAGCGGCCACTCAACACCCCAATTGGAAAATGGGGCCCAAGATTACAGTGGATTCTGCCACCATGGCCAACAAGGGACTGGAATTAATCGAAGCGCACTGGTTATTTGGCCTGAGCAGTGAGCGGCTAAAAGTCGTCATCCACCCGCAAAGTATTGTGCACTCATGCGTGCAGTTAATCGATGGCTCCATTTTGGCGCAGATGAGTCCCCCGAGCATGACCTTCGCCATCCAACACTGCTTGCTCTATCCGCAACGTGCAGCTGCTCCCGAAGCCACACTCGATTTCACCCAAGCCATACAGTTCGAATTCCGCCCCCCCGAACTGATGCGATACCCTTGCCTAGAGCTAGCCTACACCGCACTGCAACAGGGCGGTAGCGCGCCTGTCATCTACAACGCTGCCAATGAAGTGGCCGTCGCTCAATTTCTAAAGCAACAAATTCCCTTTCTCCGTATTCCGGAGATCATTGAAAAAAGCCTGCACCAGCTCGGCAGCTCGCCAATCGACTGCTTAGAGACGCTCTACGAGGTCGATGCGGCCGCGCGCCAGTCCGCGCGACAACTTGCGGGATAAAACCTCCATCGCACCCACCAATACCCATGAACAAATAGTGAACTAATGGACACTATTTGTTTGCTTAAATGAATCCTTGCTGTTGGCTAGCAGCTATGGCCTTGCGGTACCTCTTTATAGATTTTGATAGTTTTTTTGCCTCGGTCGAACAGCAATTTCAGCCCCATCTGCGTGGTAAGGCGGTGGGTATTGTCCCAAAAATTGGAGTGGAGACCACTTGCTGTATTGCTGCCAGCTACGAAGCCAAAGCGCAGGGCGTCAAAACTGGAACCCCCGTACGCGAAGCTCGCTACCTATGCCCGGGGATTCACTTCATTGCCGCCAACAATCGTCGCTATATTGAAACCCATCAACGCATCCAAAACTGCATTCATCAACGCCTGTATATCGAAGCGGTGCTCTCCATAGATGAACTCTACGGCCGCCTACCGCCAGCGTGGCAAAGCCCACAAGTTGCTCACGACAAGGCGCTTGAAATCAAGCAAGCACTAGCGGATGAAATCGGCCCCTACATAACGGGATCGATCGGTATGGCCCCCAACCCATTTTTGGCAAAAATGGCCAGCAAACGTCACAAGCCCAATGGACTAGTCGCCATCGATTTTGCCGATCTACCACAAGCCTTGTACGCCTTTGAGCTACGTGATATTACCGGCATTGGAGCCAGAATTGAGCAGCGTTTGCGGTGTCGACGGATCACGGACATGGAAACGCTGTGCCAAGCTTCGCGCCAACAACTCAAACGCGCCTGGGGCTCCGTCGAAGGCGAGCGTATGTGGAGCAAGCTGCGAGGAATCGATATCCCTCCGCTGAGCACTAAAAAGACCACCATTGGGCACTCACATGTACTCCCACCACCCTTACGCAGCCAAGAAGGCGCCTATGCAACCTTGCATCGAATGCTGCAAAAAGCCTGCCGTCGCTTACGGGCGGAAGCTTACTTTGCCGGTGCCCTGCAATTGCAGATCAAATTTGGATTCGAACGCTGGGGCTATTGGCGCAAGGAACTCAGCTGCTTCCCCAGTCAAGACAATGGCGTGCTGGCACAATGCTTAGAGCATTTATGGCAACAGCGCCCGCAGACGGCCCCCGAACCCGTGAAAGTCGCCATCAGTCTATTTAAATTAATTCACCAAAACAGCCATACACCCGATTTATTTACCCCTGCAGACGCAACAAGGCGCGCTCAATTGCTGCGAACCATGGACCAAATCAATCAGCGCTATGGTGATCGCAGTATTTATTATGCGCCCTCCATGCCAGCCCAAAAAAGTGTGGATGCTGCGCCATTACGGATCGCATTTCATCATATCCCGACACTGGACGATAGCCCTTAAGGCACCGCAAAGGACTGTACCAACCAAACGCTAGCGATCAGCAGAAGTCCGTAAAGCCATCGGCGCCTCTAAAATTTCTTTATAGATGACAGCTCGCCGCGCCAACAGCGGATTTTTCAAAGATTTCCGCAAAGACGACTGCAACGCTCCCAGTGTACGCTTAGCGGTTATTGAAGGTTCTTCAGACGAGCCTGGCCGCGCGACTCCCTTTTGTAAAGCGGCCGCCTGCGCTTTGGTGGCCTCAATACGCCGCAACTGAGCTTCCATCAGCGTCTCGTAAGTCGAAGTCGGTGCCGGCGATACTGACGGCTGACGGGGCATCACAACTGGCTCTGACTCAATCCTCGGCTTCGGGGCCTGCTGCTGCGGTTCTGCTTGCGGATTGGTAGGTTGGGCCGCCGCCGGCTCACCCGTGGCTTGCCGCCGCTCCTGAATCTTGCGGCGGATTTGGTCGCGAATTTCCTGCTCACGCGCCAAGATCTCCGGATCCGGCCGCCCGGGACGGTGCCCAGGAGCCGGATCTTCTTTCTGCGAGCCCTTCGAAAAGAACTGACTCAACAGATAGACCGCGCCGACGATGATCGGGACCAAATATTCTAGTAACTCACCCATCAAGCTGCTTCTAAGTGCGGTGCAGACAGCTGCCGCGCGCTAAAATTATGCTGGATTGTCCTCTCCCTTCGAGATGGAATCACGCATATCGGTATCGGCCTTAATGTTATTCAGACGATAGTAATCCATTACCCCCAAATTACCGCTGCGGAAAGCTTCTGCCAGCGCCAAGGGCACTTGCGCTTCCGCTTCCACCACTTTAGCGTTCATTTCTTCGACCTTCGCCTTCATTTCTTGCTCCAGCGCAACCGCAGCCGCCCGCCGCATTTCGGCCTTAGCTTGCGCCACATTTTTGTCAGCCTCAGCTTGTGACTCTTGCAACTTGGCGCCGATATTTTCGCCGACGTCAACGTCCGCAATGTCGATGGATAAAATCTCGAATGCGGTACCCACATCCAATCCACGCTCCAGCACCACCTTAGAAATCGTATCTGGCGATTCCAAAACTGTCTTGTAAGAATCAGCCGATCCAATGGTGGTCACGATGCCCTCTCCCACACGAGCAATAATCGTCTCTTCCAAAGCACTGCCTACATAATTGTCCAAATTAGAACGAACTGTCACTCGAGCACGCGCTTTTACCTGAATCCCGTCTTTAGCCACCCCATCAATGGTGGCACGTCCACCGGAACTGGCAGGACACTCAATCACCTTAGGGTTGATCGACGTGCGCACCGCCTCCAATACCGACTTGCCGGTCCCCTTGGTGGCCAAATCAATCGCACAGGCACGTTGCCAATTTAAAGTAATGTTGGCCTTATCCGCAGCGATCAAAGATTGCACCGTCTGAATCACATTACCCTCCGCCAAGTAGTGCGCTTCCAAATCGTTCGCATCCATAGTGATGCCCGCTTTGACCGAGGTAATCCGCGCATCCACCACTAGGGAGGCCGGCACACCCCGTAAGCGCATGGCAATCAAAGTGGGGAAGCCTACCGGAGCACCCGATAGCAAAGCGCGCAACCATATGCTGAAAAAGTTGATAATCACGAAGGCCACCACCAAAAGAAATAATGCGACAACTGCGAACAAGGCGATCTGCCATGTGGCGACACCGAGAGAGAAAAAAGAAGGTAAACTCATGATTTTTTAATGATTAGTCCAAAATTGTTGTGGTCGATGACTTCAATGCGAACACCTTGATCAATGTAACCGTCCCGAGAATAGGCATCATAAACTTGGGAAGCAATCAACACTTTTCCACTCGGATTGAGGGCTGTCAGACTTTCTCCGCCTTGTCCCAACAACTGAGCTTGGGGCTGTGATGGCGAAGACCCCGCCCTCAGACTCGTTTTGAGCATGAAACCTTTCGCTAAAGGCGACCGCACCCAATATTTGAACCCGAATATAACAAGAAATAAATTGCTCACCAAAAGTCCGGCCCCCATTAGAACGGCTGTCAGCCCACCAAACAACTGATAAGTATGCCAAACCGCATACGAGCCCAAGCCAAAAGCCAAAATCCCAAGGATGCCGCCCGGCAATAAGAGCTCGCAAAAGACCAAAAACCAGGTGGCCAGGATGAGCGCAACTAAGAGCATCATGCCGCAGGCGCCTCCACTACAACCAGTCCAAAGTCGCTCTCGGACACCACACGTACCGCTGCCCCATGTGCGATCGGCCCCAGCTCGCTGCGAGCTTCGTAACGCTGGCCAGCCAGCTCGATGCGGCCACTCGGGTACAGATCGGTGACGGCATGACCCAGCTGCCCCACCAATGAAGCTCTCGACGAAGACGTGGTGACTGCGGCTGGTTCTGTCGAGCCCACCACCCGCTCTAAAACCAATAAGCGCTCAAATAAAGAGCCCTGGAAAAAGCGTCCCAATAAAACCGCCCCCACAATAGCCATCAGCAATGCGAGCAGCAAATTGAGCGCTGGATCAAACAAGAGATCTGCATTGAAATCAAACCCCTCGTTGGGCCACAGATCGACCATCGCCCACAGCAGTGACCCAAAAATGAATGCCAATCCACTCAGGGCTGCAATCAGTGTGCCAGGAAAGAAGAAGAGCTCGAGCAAGACCAACAACACCCCTAAAATAAAAAATAAAATCACCTCGTTGCCCGCCAGTCCTGCGATGTACTGACTCGCAAAAAAGATCGCTATACAAGCAATCCCCAAACCACCAAATAGACCAAATCCGGGTGTTTTGAATTCCAAGAATAAAAACAGTAAACCGATCCCCATTAATGCGGGCGCAAAGGTATTCATCCATTTTGCCAATGATTCTGAATAAGTAATTTCGTAGTAGCGAACCGTGTGGTTACCAGCTCCAAATCGTGCATCCAACAGCGCATCCATCGACTCGTAAATACCACTTGCTAGCAATGCTTGAGGCGGCTCCCCATAGCGCTGCATCGCCTCTTTAGCCGTCAGCGTCAACAGCTCGCCTGCAGGCTTTATCACCTCATCTCCGATCTTAAACTCAAAATCGGCATCCAACATGGCGCGCAAGACATCTGCACGATACGGAATGTCCTCGGTTAAGGCACGTAGATTTGCCCGCAAATAACTCTCAATCTTCATGGCCGCCGTTTCTGGAACCTCGGCACCACCGCTCTGAATGACTGCCGAAGCTCCCATCTTTCCAGTGGGCGCAAAATAAATCGACTCGGTAGCCGCCGCAATAAAGGACCCAGCCGAGATGGCATCTACATTAACATAGGTTGCCGTTTGCCCCTCAAAACGAGCCAACATTTCCATCATTTCCAAAGTTACATCCAAACGCCCACCAGGGGTGTCCATATCCAGAATCACACAGTCAACCTGATCGCTGATCGCCTGCTTCAATGCCCTCCGTAAAATAAACAAGTTTGCTTTGTCGATCGCTTCATTGATTGGAATCACCACTACAGAAGTTGGGGCAGACTGCAGCGCGGTTGCGACGGCAGCATTGTCCAAACTCGGCCGCTCGAGTGCGTCGGCAGTGACTACCGTGAGACACAATAGGACCAGTAGGGGTATAGAGCGCATGATCATACCAAAAAAACTTAAACGGATATATGTGAATTGCAAGCTATCAGCCCGATGTCCGCAAGTTGATTCTTGGAGCTATTTAGCCCCAAAAATGAACACATTCCTGCGCAAAGTTTTTTTAATTTTTTATTGCGCTCCAGTGTCACGAACTCCAAATATGCAGACTGCTGACACGGTCGAATGGTGGAATTGGCAGACACGCATGATTAAGGGTCATGTGCCGCGAGGCGTGGGGGTTCAAGTCCCCCTTCGACCACCAGCTCCATTCATCCGAGCATTTATTTGCTGCAAACGCAGGGGCCTAACAACAGGCATCGCCGTGATCAAACTTAAGGTATAGCTTAACACCATGCTAAAAAAAATTTTACTCATCGCGCTGATTTCGGCCATCGCGCTTTTTGCCGCAGTGTACCTGTTTGGTTCTAAAATTTTAAACGCCGCACTCAAACAAGTCATCCAAAGCGGAGCCCCCCTAGTCACCCAATGCGAAGTCGCGATCGATCAGCTGGAACTTTCGTTATTTTCCGGCGAAGGCCAAGTACGCGGTTTTGAATTAAAAAATCCCACTGGCTTTAGTGAACAGAATTTATTTGCGCTAGACCAAATCAGTGTATCGGTTGATCCAGAATCGCTCCTCTCGCAAGAAATTCACATCCATTCGATTGTGATTGATCAACCCAAGTTCTGTTTTGAACAGGCAATGAGTGGCTCCAACTGGCAAAAGCTGATCCAGAACCTGCAAGCATTTTCAGCGAACAGCGCTAATACCCAGCAGCCATCCAGCAATGCAGAGAGCAGCAATGCCGATACCCCAATGCCCAAAATTCGGATCGATTCCCTCTCGATCCAAGAGGCACAAGTCGCACTCTCCCTCCTTGGCGTTGAGAAAGTCTTAGAGCTTCCGAGTATCCACATTACCGACTTAAACCCACAAGGCCAAGCTCTCGACGCGCATGAACTGCTAATTCAAGTCAGCGAGCGAATTTTGCAAGAAATCACCAAACTGTCCCTACCCACCAACTTAAAGGGATCCGACATAAAATCGCTGGTCCCCGCCAATGCGCTTAAAGGTCTGCGCCAAGCGATTGAAGGCGCTCTGTAGCCTGGCCACGCAAGCCTCCTGAAAAAAGCCCCCAAGCAGGCTTTATGCATCATGCGCCATCGCCCTACCTCTAGAAAGGCCAGCAGGTCAACCCGACACCCATAGCCTGTGTGTCGCTTGCTTGCAGCACCCTACACTCAATCAACAGACTCACGATCCCGACACAGATCACAAATACACTCGGCAACACCATTGCGCATACGATAACGAAACTCGCGCTCGGGTGCATTCAAATCAGTCGCATCGCATAAACTGCAGACATGCCTTGGTTGTGACTGCTCAATACGTTGTTTTTTTTCAAACTCCACCCGTCGACGCTGACTCTGGATCGACTGTTGCATGGCATCTCGAAAGAACAAAAAGAAGTTCAGCAGGGGCGCCAACATCGCAATCCGATCCCCTATGGTTGGCGCTAAGATAAAGGAGAAGGCACAAAAGCCAGCAATAATCCAGGCCAGCCACTTCACCTTCATCGGGATCACTAAAAAGATCAAAAACTGCACATTTGGATTCAGGGTCGCAAAAGCAAAGAAAACACTTAAGTACAGAAAATTGGGACTCACCACAATCGTCGAACTTGGTGAAACCAATTGCCCCAACATCGCGCCCACAATGGTGAACAAAATACCCGCCAATAAGAAGACATTGAGCCGAAAAACCGACCATGCCGCCTCCAGCGCTGAACTCATCATCCAAAAAACATACCAAAAAAAGGCTAAAAAGAGTGCTTGAAACAAGCTAGTCGCCACCGATGGCGGTGCTAACAAAAAGGAGACCAGCCGCCACCACTCCCCGCCCAACACCGCCTTGGGCACCAGTAGCATGGACCCATAGTCCACCCTCCCGATAATGATACAGGCATACAGCACCAGCTGGGCAATGATGAGAATGAGAACCACGTTGGGAACAGCCCAGTGGCCAAATCGCCTTTCGGCACGATCGAGTAAGCGCATGCTTGGATGAATAAAGAGTTGAAAATACAGTTAATTTGAAATTTCAGAATCGAAGGCCTTCATCAAGGTCTGCCAGGGCAGCGTGGCGCAGGCGATCCGTCCAGGAAATTTGCGCACTTCAGCGAGTGCCGCCAGCGGATCCGTCCCCGCAGCTGCCGCCCCATCGGAAGCTTCCGCCGCGATGCGGGCTTGCAAATGCTCAAAACACTGCTGCGCATCCTGCAGCGACTTTCCCTGCAACTCATTCGCCATCATTGAGGCCGAGGCGGTGGTGATGGCACAGGCGGCGGCCTTGAAACTAAGCGACTCAATCCACTGGCCCTGTAGCTGCAAAAAAATCTCCACATGGTCGCCACACAAGGGGTTGTAGCCTTCCGCTGTATGCGTTGGCTGCTGCAAAGCACCATAGTGTCGGGGCTGCTTGCTGTGCTCCAAAATAATAGATTGATACAAATCACTGACAGCGGACATCTGACTATAGAAAAAATTGTTTGAGTTTCAAAATTCCGGCCCGCAAACGATCGACTTCTGCCAAGGTATTGTAAAACGCAAAAGATGCGCGTGCAGTCGCCGGCAGCCCGAAACGCTTCAAGAGCGGCTGGGTGCAGTGATGGCCTGCGCGAATGGCGATGCCGTCGGCATTGAGAAAAGTGCTCATATCGTGGGGGTGGATGCCATCTATGGTGAAGGAGAGCACAGAGGCTTTGTCGGGTGCCTGCCCCCAAATACGCAAGCCCTCGATCGAGCCTAACTGCTCCGTCGCGTAGGTGAGCAATTCCGTTTCATGCTGCAGTGCTCCCGCGCGGTCGAGACCATTCAGATAATCGATGGCAGCCCCTAGGCCAATCACCCCTGCAATATGAGGTGTTCCCGCCTCAAACTTGCTGGGAATCGGCTTGTACGTGGTCCCTTCAAAGTCCACCTGCTCAATCATATCCCCCCCACTCTGATAGTAGGGCATCGCCTCTAAGTAAGCACGCTTACCCCATAGCACGCCAATGCCAGTGGGCCCAAATAGCTTATGCCCCGAAAAGACAAAAAAGTCGCATCCCAGTGCTTGCACATCGATTGGCATATGCGGCACAGATTGCGCCCCATCCAACAGTACCGGAATATTTTTCGCATGCGCCTTTTCGATCAACTGCTTAACTGGGTTAATCGTCCCCAAGGAATTTGAGACATGCGTGAGCGCCAGTAAGCGGGTGGACGCCCCCAAGAGTGCATCGAATGCTTCCAGGTCCAAAACCCCTCGCTCATCGACCGGAATCACTTTCAATACTGCCCCGGTACGCTCAGCCGCAATTTGCCAAGGAACAATATTGGCATGATGTTCCATATGGGTGATCAAAATCTCATCCCCGGCCTTCAGGCCGGACTGCGTCCATCCGTGCGCAATCAAATTAATGGCCTCGGTCGCCCCACGCACAAAAATAACTTCGTCTGGATCCGGAGCCTGTATAAAATCGGCCACTTTGTGACGTACCTGCTCATAGGCCTCGGTGGCCTGTTCACTCAAATGATGCAGTCCGCGATGAATGTTGGCATTCTGCTTGCGGTAATACTGCTCCAGGGCGTCGATCACAGACTGCGGTTTTTGCGCCGTGGCCGCATTGTCCAGATAGGTCAAGGGCTGGCCATTGACCTCGGTCTGAAGAATCGGAAAGTCTGCGCGAACGGCATCTAAGTTGAATGGTACTGGCATAAGCGACCTAACTTCGACTAAAACACACAGAATCTCAATTGAAATAATTGCTTTTTGCGGGCGATACGAACAATTTCTGTGCACGCGCAGCGCCCAAAGCCATTTTTCGTGCCGCATGGCCACTTGCGAATGCGCTAAACATGCCTTCTTCGGGATGCTGCCCACCCGCTGAGCTCCCGTTTGATCGCATCAGCGCAATCACTCACTAGCTAGGGATCGCCGCAGATTCTGCCAGTAAGACTTCGGCATGCGCGCGCGCAGAGGCGGAATGTCGATCCCCCAGCATGCGTGCCAACTCCAGCTTGCGTGCCTCGGCATCCTCCTCTAGCGCCTGCATGCTCACCACCGTTTGCTCCTGCTGCATCTCTTTGCTCACCAGAACATGAGCAGTCGCCTGCGCCGCAACTTGGGGCAAGTGCGTCACACAGAACACCTGATGTTTGGCCGACAAACGCAGCAGCTCCGCGCCCACCGCGCGCCCCACTTCGCCGCCCACATTGGCATCCACCTCATCAAAGACCAAAATAGGGGTGGCATCAGCGTCAGCCAACACCGTCTTGAGCGCCAGCATCACCCGCGCCGTCTCGCCACTGGAGGCAATTTTATTGAGCGGCTGCATGGTATGCCCAGCATTGGAGGAAAAATACATCTGACATTGACTCGAACCCGCTTCGGAGAGCGTCTGCAATGCGCTAACTTGAATCTCAAATTTAGCATATTTGAAACCCAGTGAGCGCAAAAGTTTCACTACTTGCTGGGACAGGAATTCAGCCGCTTGCTCACGCGCCTGGGTGATGGCCTTGGCCTCGGACCACAGGCTCGCCTCCAACTGTTTGGCCTGTGCACGCTTTTCGGCCACAATCCCCTCAAGATCCCCCTGCAAGGCTAGACTGCGCGCCAGCTCCTCACGCTTGCTCAAAACGGCCGCCACACTGCCCCCATATTTGCGCCGCAATTCTTGCCACAGATTCATGTGCTCTTTAAGCTGCTCAATCAACTCCGGTTCAAATTCGAATTGCCCCGACAGACGCTGCAACTCATCCCCCAAATCCTGTAATTCGATGGCCGCACTCTGCAAGCGAGCATCGATGGCCTCAAAGTCTGGATCCATCTGGACCAGTTCGTTGACTGATCCCTGCAGACGGTCCACTTGCTGAGTCAAACCAGCATCTCCCAGCAATGAATCCGCACAGTGCGCACTGAGTTGGGCTAAAGATTCCGCCTGCGAACAACGACGAAAATCGCGCTCTAGGCGCTCAATGCTGTCCTCACAAGGCGCCAACAAATCGATCCGATCCAATTGTGCCTGATAGAAAGCGATGGTATCCTCATCCAAGCGCTCCCCCTGCTCCAATTCACTAATTTCTTGCACTTGATCACGCCACTGGGCATAGCGCTGCTGATAAGCGCTGAGTGCTGCGCTTTGTTCGGCATAAGCATCTAACAAGCGCAGTTGATTGCGTTCCACAAATAACTTTTGCGGTTCATGCGGACCATGAAAATCGATCCACTGCTCACCCAGTGCCTGCAGTTGACTCAGCGTCGCCAACTGTCCATTGACCCAGATCTTCGGCACCTTGCTTTGATGCAGCGTGCGACGCAGTAGCAGCACCCCCTCCTCGCAGAGCGGCAGTTCCAACTGGGCCAGCTGCCGGTCGATGCGCTCAACGTTGGCAAAATACAGCGCGGCATCCAGCGACAATTGATCGGCCCCCTCGCGAATCAGGCGCTTGTTTGCACGCGCGCCCGCCAACAAACCCAGCGCCCCCAGGAGCACGCTTTTACCAGCTCCCGTCTCACCGGTCAGTGCCGTCAACCCAGCAGAAAAATCGAGTGTCACCTGCTCCAATAAAGCAAAATTCTGAATCTGTAAGTACTGTAGCATGCCAGCAGCATCATTAAACAAATCACACAGGATTCAAACAAGAATCGAGCTTTTGTGAGAAAAGGCATTCGCCAGTTGGCTGGGAGCACATGTCAAGCCTCCGACATCCAACAGTACCTTTGTTTGGGTGCTTTAGCCTTGCATGAAAGGGGCAATCCACTACACAGTTAGCAAAAATTGTAGCCGACAATCTTGCGACCGCCGCCACAATCGATCGATGCCTCGTAGAAAACGCACAGCCCTAGAGCCCGAAGATTTTGCGATGACGCCGATGATCGACATGGTCTTCCTGCTATTGGTCTTTTTTATGACAGTGAGTACCCTTGCCCAAGCCGACAAAAAGCTCGACTTGGACTTGGCCGAGTCGAACAGCAGCCAAGTCCCCAAACAATTAGAAGATCGCGGGGCCCTCTCCATCGATGAGACGGGCAAAATTTACCTCGGACAACGCTTGGTCTCACTCAAAGAAATGCAGCGGACGATCAAAGGGGAACTGCAAGCCAACCCTGAGCTTAAAATTCAAATCCGCGCTGATGCCCAAACCCCTTATCGCTCAATCGAGCCAGTCTTGAATGCCTGCTCAGAAGTCGGTGCCTACTCGATCATCTATTCCACCTATCAAGTCCGCAAGCCATGAGTACCCGGCGCCGCAAACCAGCCATCCCGCGCGCGCAGCTACAGATCGCGCCCATGATAGACGTGGTCTTCCTACTACTCATTTACTTCATGGTGAGTGCTTCGCTGGCTCGTCAAGAGGCCGACCTCAGCTTCCAACTGCCCGGCTCCTTGATCCAAAGCACACCACTCGACATCCCCGACGAGCCCATCATTGTCATTGCCGCAGATGGCCAAGTCTCGGTCAACGACTACCCCTACGATTCCCCAGATGCAGCGACCTTACCGCAACTCACCCATATGCTCAAACGCTATCACCACAGTTGCCTAGGCAACCAAGTGACGGCATCCGTCACACTAGCGCCCGCAGCCGCCGTGCGGCAACAAAGGATCGTCGAGGTGATGGATGCCTGCGCCCAAGCCGGCATCTCCGGCTTGAGCTTTGCCAGTGATCGCAAGTAAGCCGGCCTAGCCGGCGACCGCTAATGCTCGATGTTGGAAAACGATATTAAACATTACCGTTAAAACAGTATTTCTATTAGCATAGATGAGCGCACATAAGCGGTGTCCAGCTGTGCTGGATTGACGGCATTTTTGTCTATTTTGGACGTTTTTTTTTGAGCGCAATAAATTTCATTAAATTTCTCCTATTTAGTACCTTATGGTAAAAGCATGAAAACTTGGACAGGCCCCTTCAGTACTCGTTCTTTTTGGGCATGGTTCACTTAATCTTTTGATTCGTTGTGCAGCGCTGCATGCATGTAGAAATAAGCTTCGGCGTTGATGGATTTTATTCCGTCGAGCCAGCTTAGATCGCGGCCGTTGAGGCTGGCGGCTTTGAGTGCTTCGAGTTGCGCTGGGGTTTGCTCGTAGCGGACGAGGTCTTTGCCATTTTTTATAGCCGTCGTGAGGTAAGCTGTTCTGGCTGCGAGGGTGCGCTGGTCGTTTGGTTTAAAGTTTGGCCATGTGAGGTGCCCCTTAAGTTTTCCAAATCCATCCAACAACAAATCTGTATCTTTGTAGGCCTGTTGTATCTTAGGCTTGGTGGCGATGATACCGATGGAGGCATTGAATGTGTCTTCGAGGGATTCATCTCTGCTAACTTTGCGGCCGAGTGTTTCTTCGCGGTAGGCGGCCTCTTGCTCCTGCACTTCGTTGTAGGTCTTGGCAACGGCTGCGAAATCTTCGGCATGCTCGAAGAGAATGCCCACATCGAAGAGCTGTTTGGCGACCTGCATGACTTCGCCGACGGTGCCATCGTCTTTCCTCAGCGGCACTCCGGTGGTTGTCGGCGCAAAGGCCGTGAGCTTGTCGCCAAGGAGGCTTTCAATTGTGGGCAGCTCGACTTCGATCTCTTCTTCGGGTGTTAAGAAGGATGTTTGGATTGGTTTCTTAGTGCAGCCGTGGACGATGTCTTGCTCCTGCACCACATCGAGTAGCACCGCACTCTTGCTTCTGGTGTCGAAGGGAGAGTTGAAGAAGAATTTGAAATGCCGCCGCTGTGGAAGGCCCCGTGCGCCGCGATCATCTTCTTCGTGGCCGATGAAGGGAGTTGTCTGCCCGATTTGGGCGACGACGCGCTCCAGTTCGGCATCTCCGGCGGGGCTGACTATATCGATGTCAATCGAGAGCCGCTGGATCTTTGGTAGGTGGAGCATCAAGCTGGTGCCACCCTTGAAGATGAAGGGTAGCCCGCTGCGGCTGAGCTGCCCAAGCAGGGTCAGGGCGTAGATTGACTTTTCCAGCAGGGCTGGATCGCAGTTTCCCAAGCCCTTTCGCTGCTGGTTAATCCAGCCTTTCTCGTAAACTTCAGGGTGAAACATGGGGCATATTTATTGAGTTAACTATTGTCACTATAGCGCGTCTAGTGACGTTGGTTAACTGATAAAAATTCTTCGATTTTGACCTTCCTACTCTCTGCATAGCGTTGCATTCCTGATACTTGCATTAGATTTGAATGAATTGATTTCTTGGCGGCGTCTCGCGCCTCGCTGCTGTCCATGAGGCCGCAGTGCGGGTTTTCCGACAGTAGATCGACGAGCATTTGCTCGATGGGCGCTTGCCGCTTCTCCGCAGCAGGCTGACGGCTGAGCGTCGGGCGAAGCACGACCATCTTCTCGCCGGGGCGGACCACTTGACGGGCTGCGCTGGGTGGTGGATCGATAGCGACCTCCCAACCGCTATCGCGAAGCGTGTCGCCGATGGTTTCGAGCGCATCCTTGGGTGCATTGAGGAAATGAACGGGCTGGGCCAGCAGATGGTGCATCCACGGATTAAGTTGGGTGGTGCTCCAGACGGAAAAATCCAGCAAGGGAAAAGCCTTCTCCACGGCGCGGATCAACTTCGCAACCTGTTTCGAATCAATCTGAGCAGGTTCGCTGAGACGGGAATACCAGTCCCGCCCTGCATCGTGAATGATGCCTCGATGCACCGCCTCATTGATGTATTGCTTGAGGGAGCCGTCAGTGATTTCAAGCTCGGCTTCATTGACAGCCGTCTGGATGGCCGAGAAGCGGAAATAGCTGTGCGCCTCCTTGAGCTTGGGAAGCAGGTTTTCGAAGAATCTATCCTTGTTTGAAGACATCGTGCTAGTACGATATTTACCAGTGTTATGATTCTGAATTTAACAGAGCCTCTTCAATCAGGTTCTTCGCGTTAACGGTAAGCCGTTTCGTTTCAAAGATCTCTAAGATACGTTTACAATGCTCAGCCAAGTGGAATGCACAAGCGTATAATTCCAAGTCCTCAGCCTTTAGGCCCGATCCAGTTTTGGCTGCGGCGAAACTCACCTGGAGTCTTGGTGCATTCACCACCTCGGACATCTTTGAGCAGGATCTCATGCAGCTCTTTGATCAGACGAGTGGAAATCGGAAGCTCAGCAATACGCTGGAGGCCGTATTCGAGAGCTCGGACGTAGTTGGCCACTTCGCGCACGTCGGAAACAGGCTCGTCATCTTCGTCTTCTTGCTCGAAGAGTGCGAGTTGCCCCATATCCGCATGGGTGTCTTCAATGCGCGAACTCAGGATCGCCTCGCGTCGTAAATAAGGCCGTATCAGTAGGTGCGGATTTGGGAGAAGTTGACCTGCGCCGGAGAGTTCGCCCAATGCCTGATCGGCCTCGGAAATCAGCCGAATCAAGTTCCAGTCCAAGCTTAGATCTGGCGGGAGCGGAGCAGGTGTATAAGAAAATAGCCTTCAAGTGCCTTATGGCAGTTTCCTGGGCTTTTCGCAGTAAATTGATCAGGGCTCATCGCGGTTTAGAGGCATTTGGCGTAAATAAACGGGTTTTTATTTTTGTTTAATTGATTTCGCAATAATAAAGAGAGCCTTGTTTCTGCGAAAAGGAGCTAATCGATGTTGGGCTAAATGACTTTCCAGCGAATAGTGAAGCGTGTTTCGGATTCGGTATTTTTGTGTGAGCTTGGTTTCGCGAAATCGATGACATCGGTGGTAGCTTTTTGCCTTCCATTGCGACGGCATAATCAATGTGAGCAAATCGTTGATTTCGGTGCAGTACTCTCACAGAGTAGGATTTCGCTTTTAAGTCGTCCAGGAGTAACTGAATCTTCTCAGTCTCATCTAATTCTCGTAGCATGAGCACAAGCATACCTAGGGGCAGGTTCTTATGCCCCATTGAGAACCGGTCTGGCCGGCGACCGCTGATGCTCGATGTTGGAAAACGATATTAAACATTACCGTTAAAACAGTATTTTTATTAGCATAGATGAGCGCACATAAGCGCTGTCCAGCTGTGCTGGATTGACGGCAGTTTTGTCTATTTTGGACGATTTTCTGAACGCAATGTATTTGATAATATACTCATTTTTAGTTTCTTGTGGAAAAGCATGAAAACTTTTCTGTAGTCCTATTGTCGCTTAAATCCTGGCTCGTAATTACTCCGCAAAGGATAACATTAACCTTTACGAAAATCTAACGGCCCATAAAAAGGAGGCGTGTTATTCAACGAAGATTCCAGAGTTAAAATCCCGGCCCTGCTACACCTAACACGCTTAGGATACCGCTACCTCTCACTGAAAGGCGCTGACTGGGACCCTAGCTGCAACATCTTTCCCGGGCTATTCAAAGAGGCACTCAGACGTATCAACCCGGATCCGAATCCCGATGAGATTGAACGCACACTCCGCGAGATTAACCTCTCACTAGATAATGAGGACCTGGGCCGCGCTTTCTACAAGCGCCTGCTGGAGAAGCCTGGCCTCCGACTCATCGACTTTGATAACTTCGATAACAACAGCTTCCACGTTGTCACCGAGCTCCCCTGCATCAACGAAGACGAAGAGTTCCGCCCAGACATCACACTGTTGATCAACGGCATGCCGCTCGTCTTCATCGAGGTCAAAAAGCCCAACAATCGCGAAGGCATCCTCGCAGAGCGCAAACGGATAAACACCCGCTTTCAGAATCCCAAATTCCGCCGCTTCATCAACATCACCCAGCTGATGGTCTTCTCCAATAATATGGAGTATGACGACAGCTCGCCGGAACCACTCGAAGGTGCATTCTACGCAACGACCGCCCAGAAGGAGCCCACGTTCAACTACTTCCGCGAAGAGCCTGACTCTGCCCTGCCTGCACTTCAGAACCTGCATCCGGATGCCGAGGCTGGGATTCTTTGCGATAACAATCTTCAGTCGATCCAGCACACCGCAGAGTTCGCCACCAATAAGGATCCGAACTCACCGACAAATCGCATCTGTACCTCGCTATTCAGCCGAGAGCGCCTCGCCTTTTTGCTTCGCTACGGCTTCGCCTATGTTCGCGCCGAGCATGGCTTGAAAAAACACATCATGCGCTACCCGCAGCTGTTTGCGACCAAGGCGATTGAAGCTCATCTGGAGGCTGATAAACGCAGCGGTATCATTTGGCACACCCAAGGCAGTGGCAAGACCGCCCTCGCCTACTACAACGTCAAGCACCTAAAGGACTACTACACAAAACGGAAGGTCATTCCTAAGTTCTACTTCATAGTCGACCGCCTTGATTTGCTCATTCAGGCCGCCCGCGAATTCCGCAGTCGTGGCCTGACGGTGCATGAGGTCAACTCTCGCGAAGAGTTTGCAAATGACATCCGATCCACCGCCGCGATTCACAACAATCACGGCCAAATCGAAATCACGGTCGTCAATATACAGAAATTCGAGAACGACCCCAAGGTCGCCCGCAGCAACGATTATAACATCGACCTCCAGCGCGTCTACTTCCTCGACGAAGTTCATCGCAGCTACAATCCCAAGGGCAGCTTCCTGGCCAACCTCAAGGAGTCCGACCCCAACGCCATCCGCATCGGCCTCACCGGCACACCGCTCCTTGGTGACGCCTACAACTCCAAATCCCTCTTCGGCGGTTATATCCACAAATACTATTACAACGCCTCAATCAAAGACGGCTACACCCTCCGCCTTATCCGCGAAGATATTGAGACTGAATACAAGCTGACACTCGCCAAAACCTTAGAGGAAATCAATCTGCTCAAGGGCAGCGGCAATCGTGAGTTCGTTTACGCACACCCGAAATTCGTCGAGCCCATGCTCGATTACATTATTAAAGATTTTGAGAATGCCCGCCTCACTCAAAACGACACCAGTATCGGCGCGATGGTCATCTGCGATTCCGCAGCCCAAGCCAAGGAGATGGCCAAAATCTTCGAGGCCAAATACATGCCGAAAAGTGCTCACATCGATAAGCCGTTACCATTTATTGCTCCGGAAGATCTTAAAGCGGCTGAAGGCAGTCCGGGCGCTTACAACTTGCAGCAGCAGGCCAAACGAGCAGTCGACTCTTACGCATTGATCCTGCACGACGTCGGTACCAAGCAAGAGCGCAAGGATAAGGTCGAAGACTTTAAGGAAGGCAAAATCGACATCCTATTTGTCTTCAACATGCTTCTCACCGGCTTCGATGCGCCGCGTCTCAAGAAGCTCTACCTCGGCCGCGTCATAAAAGCGCACAACCTCCTGCAGGCGCTCACCCGTGTCAATCGCACCTACAAAGACTTCCGCTACGGCACCATCGTTGACTTCGCTGACATCGAATCCGAGTTCGAAAAGACCAACCAAGCCTATTTTGACGAGCTTCAGTCCGAACTGGGCGACGAGCTGGAGAGCTACTCCGATCTCTTCAAAACCGAAGCCGAGATCGAAACCGAGATCGAGCAGATCAAGGACACTCTCTGGCACTACGACACCCAAAATGCGGAGGCTTTCTCCCAGCAGATTACACAAATTCAAGACCGCGCCCAGATGCTGGAGATCGTCAAAGCCCTCCAAGGCGCACGCGAACTCTACAACCTCATACGCCAGTCCGGACGCTATGAACTGCTCGAGAAGCTCGATTTTAAAAAGCTCAACACCCTTGCTCGCGTAGCAAATGAACGACTTTCGCTGATCAACCAGAAGATCGCCCTCGAAGACGGCCACGATAATACTAATATCCTCAACGTCGCCCTCGAAGACGTGCTCTTCACCTTCCGCAAGGTCAACGAAGAGGAGCTCCGCATCGCCGACGAACTCAAAGACCAGCTCCGCAAGACCCGCGAAACCCTCGGCGGCAACTTCGACCCGCGCGATCCCGAATTCATTTCCCTCAAGGAAGAACTCGAGCGCCTCTTCAAAAAGAAGAACCTCAGTGAAGTCACCAAAAAGGAGATGGCGTCCAACATCGAAGCGCTCAACTCCCTCGAAGCCAAAGCCCGCGAGCTCAACCGCGAAAACGAACTGCTTCGCGCCAAATACGCCAACGACGCCAAATACGCACGCCTGCACAAGCGTCTACTGGAAAAATACCCGCTCACGGACAAAGAACGCAAACTCTGCGAAGCTCTCAATGCGCTCAAAGCGCACATCGACGCCAAAGTTAAGCAGAACGCCCAACTCCTCGAAAACGACGGCTACGCCCAGAGCGAACTCCTCCGCCTCTCTGTCGAGCAGCTCAAAAAAGCCCACGACTTCGACTTCAACGCCACCGACCTCAAGGCCATCAATCGCCTGATCATGAAAGAATACCTCGACGAGTTTAACGGAAAGGTACCCGCGTAGTTCGACGGAGCTTGCCACGAGTGATGCCACTGTTCAGCTTCATGCCCATCATTCGCGCCATGCACCTTGTTCCACCCATCCGAAAAATGCACATATTAGGCGCGTTTTTTAATTTCACCGTGAGCGAATCAGCGAAAAATAGTAAAAAGCACCCAAGTAATTTGTCAGACATGTCATACATCTCGGTATTGACAAATCATACTTTTTCCTACTTTGTATATCCAACAACACCCCTCACGCCTATCCACGATGCGCACCAGAGGGGTTACTCGTATCTAAGGGGCACGTTCCCGATTTTTGGTAGAAAGCGAAGTGCGCATTGAGTAAACAACTCATTGACTATCATGCTCAGTTAGAGCGCCTCAAAGCTCGAGGCTTACAGGTCCGCGATGAGCCTTTCGCGCTACATTGCCTTGCGCATCACAACGACTACAGGCTGTCCGCATATAGTTTTCCGTTCACCATTCAGGGCGATCCGGATACCTTTCTGCCTGGAACAGGCTTTGAGCAAATATGGGAACTCTACAACTTCGACTGCGAACTTCGCAAATTGATCATCGAAGCCTGCAAGCACGTCGAGATTTCCGTTCGCTCCCGCTGGGCCTATGAAGTGGGGCGCCAACTAGGGCCGCAAGCCTACGAAGACCCCACGAACTTCCCGCGTTTCAGAGACCATGCGGGTTCACTGCAAAAGCTTGACGATGAAATAACCCGCTCACGCGAGACTTTCATCACACATTATCAGACCAATTACCAAACCGCTCGTCCCGAGGTCTGGGTCATGATTGAAGTTGCTTCCTTTGGTACCATTTCAAAACTCCTCAAGTTTACCCATCCGCCTCGCTTACGTCAGGACATCGCAGACAGCTACCAGCTTGACGAGAAAACACTCTGCTCACTGTTCCACCACCTGAGTATTCTCCGTAACACAGCTGCACATCACAGCCGCATCTGGAACCGCAAATTCACTTTTCAGGTTCAATTACCGCGCAGAAAACCCGCAGGGCTTTATCCCAACTTTTATGAGACAGCAGCCGATAGAGAGAGCAGTACACGCAAAATCTACAATACCCTGGTGCTACTCATTCACTGCCTACAAATCATCGAGCCACGCGGCGACTGGCCACAGCGCTTGCAGGCACACTTGCAAACCCTTCCGCCAAATCGACTGCCTGACATGGGCTTTCCTGCCGACTGGCAACAACGCCCCATCTGGGAAAACCTTTAAATCGCCACCACGCACTCTGTGCTTAAACAAATTTCTTAATTCTAGTTTCCTAATTCTTAATTCCACACCGTGACCACACTCCAATTTCAAACCGACGCCAAAGCGCTGATCGACGATCTCAAGCCCATCTTTAACAATTCGCTTCTAAAACAAGCAAAAAATTGATTAATTTTGCT
>CAWVTP010000002.1:0-58677 GCA_963933035.1 uncultured Puniceicoccaceae bacterium
TCGCTATTGGGAGGGAAACCACCTTAGAATTTTAACAATTTAGGGGACGCTACCTAATATAGCCCTTATAACCTGCACAAATAATAAACTCATTAATCCCATAATGAGAATACAACTTCATTATGTGCCAAAGAATAGCACGTCCACCAATCTCTACCATCGGCTTCGGCTTTAAATGTGTTTCCTCAGACATTCGAGTGCCCAATCCACCTGCTAAAATAACTGCTTTCATGTATGATTAAGGCTAACTTTGTCTTCTTTTATCAAGCAAAACTATGGAACTAAGCTATAAAGTCATGTACAAGATACTCTAATTGGCGATTCTGCTTTTATACTCCTGAAAGAGTGAACGAGGTCGATTCAGGCAGAGCATCATACAAAATTATAAATTTAATATAATGCATTCCCATGGTTTCTAATTATCACCCTCAACTTTAAATACTGGCATGGGCTGAACAAAACAACCACCGTGCGAAATGAAATGGGGATTCCGACTCTTAATGACATCAGCATATCTCCATGCTAATATGACACAAATAACATCCGGATTCTTATCTAAGTAATCGGACCCATTCACTGGTAAATGATATCCTGGGCTTAGCCGACCGATTTTCACAGAATTGTCATCAATTAAACATTCAAGGTAATCAGCTATCCCAAAATGATAGAGCAAAGTAGTGCAAGTCACTGAAGCTCCATACCCTACACAGCGCCTACCTTCCCCCTTAACGCATTCGAGAAATTGCTTAGTCATTCTAATATTCTCATTAATGCTTTCAGCTAATTGAGTATAGCTCTGCGTATGATCTAATTTCAGCTCCGCTTCTTGCTTCCGGTACAATTTTAAATTCTGATCATCAGGCATGTTACTCTCTGTCTTTGTAAAGTAGGCACGATATGAGCCTCCCTTACTTCCACTATGACTGAGGTGCACCAATCGAAACCCTTCTTGATTCATGAATGATTCCAAGGCATTGATTGAAAAATAGGATAGATGCTCATGGTAGATATAATCAAATATCTTCCCTTCCATCAGGTCTCCTAGATATGCAAATTCGACGATAAAAGCGCCGTCGCGAGCAAGTAATGCGTATACCGACCTCACAAACGACTTCAAATTGTCAAGGTTTGCAAATACGTTATTTGCTGTGATGATGGAAGCCTGTCCCCTTTCGCTTATGATTTGATCAGCAACCGCATCATTGAAGTAATCCACAATTGTGGGCACTCCCTTCTCTAAGGCCAGAGGTACTACACTCGCCGCTGGGTCCACACCCTGAACAGAACAACCATAGCCCTTAAAAACTTCGAGCAAAGTTCCATCATTACTTCCGATATCAACAACCAGCCCGTCACCACTTAATTTCGTCACATTGAAAACTTCTTCAGCGTATGCACTAAAATGTTGCTTAAGCCCCGTGGAAGTTTTCGTTGAGTATAAATAATCAGGATAGATATCGTCCGGGTCGATTACGTCCCTCAAGTGCACATACCCGCAATCCTTACAAAGGTAAAGATCAATGGGGAAACACTCGCGCGAACTCTCCTTATCCTCAGGTAGAGTGTACAGATCGCCCAGTGGAGTCGGCGTCAGCTCCAAAACCAGCTTGAGCGCCCGGCTCCCGCAGAGTCGGCAATCATCCCTTTTAGTATGCCTTATGCGATTCAGGTGACTCATATCTATTTTTTAAAATTACTTACCATCGATTCATGGCCAACTAGCGACATGCCCCCGTCAATTGTAATGACCTGCCCAGTTAAAAACTTAGATTTTCCGCTGCATAAAAAATCAATAAGATTACCCACGTCCTCTGGCTCACCGACTCGGCCTAAAGGTATAATAGATGACTTTCGCTCTAGAACAGCAGGATGCTCAGCATACCAATCGCTTGCCTCTTCCTTAACGACTACCCCCGGAGCAACCGCATTAAAACGCACACCTCGAGCAGCCCATTGAACAGCATACCAACGAACCAATTGCTCTAAAGCGGCCTTATTAACATGATACGCTAAATTCTGCTCAAGCAGTACAAAACGGCTAGCAACACTTGTCACAATCGCCACAGAAGAATCCGAACCTTCCTTAAACACGGATTTTAACTCATCTAGAATCCGACTAGTAGCCAGCAAACTGACGTTAAATTCTTGCTCTGAAGAAATCACTTCCGCACGAGCTCTTTGGCAAAAAACAAGGTAATTAACATGCTCGATCCAATCCACAATTTCTCCCAATCCTTGTGTCAAACCAACGACATTCTCCAAATCTATATTAAAAAATTTAACATTCCGATACCCCTGATCTCTCCACGTCCGTCCAACAACCGCAACTTTT
Organism: uncultured Puniceicoccaceae bacterium; assembly: GCA_963933035.1. Taxonomy (GTDB): domain Bacteria; phylum Verrucomicrobiota; class Verrucomicrobiia; order Opitutales; family Coraliomargaritaceae; genus CAWVTP01. Next base: position 2,333 of record CAWVTP010000002.1, read on the forward strand.
CCTGCAGTGCCCTGTATCATCTTAAAAAACGAACGGCCAATTCCGCGAGTCCCCCCAATTATAATATAGTTTCTACTTGGCATCGAATCTAATTTTCCAAGTTTAAATGAGTCCACGCAGCACCCTCGATTTGAGAGAGATACTTATTCACTCGCGCCGTTTCACTTGGATCTGGGCTCCAAGGAGCATATATAGTTGCGGCGGGATCAAACGGTCCTCTCGTAACCTCATGAATAACAAAGCAAGAAGTAATCGGAATGACAGTGTGGTAGAAGTCAGAGCTCAACTGGTAATAAAAAACGTTCTTACCCGCATCATAAGGTGCCATCTTAAAAGCCTCCTTAATCTGCCCATCGTCTTCAAATATAATAACATAAGCAGCCCCCTCAACAACATGAAAGGACTCAGATTTTCCAGAATGCTTATGGGGTCGCACATAGCTGCCTCTGTTCAGGGCAATTAACATCTCATGCAATTCCTCATGATCATTTTTGTGAATACAAATTCGAGCTCTACCAGTTAAACTACTAACAGCTCTGCCTTTAACTAACTCTACGCTAGATCCTGTAGCACATATAATGGGGTCTCCAGCAACAAAGACAACTGGACTTCTTTCCTTTAATCGCATTTCAATCTCCAATCATATTCTTCCAGAATCCAAATAAGCGATGACTCGGGGGGTGAATGGAAATGAAATTTACATCCTCTAGCCCATCCTGAGTCGCTTTCTTAATTACTTTATCTTCGTTTTCATAATTCACCCCAAGTAGACAAACCTTTACCCCCTCATCCAACAATTTCTGCCTTGGATAAATCGGCAACCTCGAACCAGGCATAAGCTTCCCCTGCTTATCACTCTGATCGTCAACAAAATAAGATATCCCTTGCACGCCTGAAAAATTAACCAACGCGCACGTTCTGCAACCGGCTCCCCAGATAGGTACAGAACCATTTGCTTCTTTTAAATCGTCGACCTCATCTTGCAATCTCTGACAAAATGTTGGCCAGTTATCACGAAAAGCATACGCCCTCTTACGCTCGTCATCAACTACCGTCGCCGAATATGGAATTCGTTCACCAGTAAACTTGCATACGAGTATCATCGCAGTTCCACTAAATCTCGCATTCTGATAATCCACGACTTCTATTCCAAAACGAGCTAACTGAGATTTCAGTACCGGATAAGTAAAATAATTCACATGCTCCTCCCACAAACCAGAATAGTCTAAAGTATCTAAACAATAACCAAAGTCAGGCACTTCAATCAAAAGAGTTGCCCCAGGCTTGAGCATTAAAACTATTGCCTCACAAAAATCATCGAGATCTGCAATATGCTCCATTACATGGCGAGCGATCAGACAATCGTACTGGCCTAACTGCTGGCTCAAACTCACTGCAGTTTCCACAGTCAGATAGTCCTGAATGACCGGTATCGCCCGACGCAAGGATGCTTCCACAGCATCACTGGCAGGCTCTATACCCTGTAAATTGTTATACCCGGCAGCCTTTAACTCAGCAAGGAACGAACCGTCATTACTGGCAATTTCGATAATGCTTGCATCGGTCCCAAGGCAGACTTCTTCCTTAATAATGTGGAGCAATTGAGAAATATGAGGAGTCGACTTCCATGAGCTAAGGCAAAAATAATTCGAATAGAGCTCTGAAGCACTGACTGGATCGACCACTTGTATTAGTCCACTTTTTTCACTAAACCAGAGCTGATAAGGATGAACAAACTCCATGGAATCAGGATCCTCTAAAAAGCGATGAGCAATAGGATGTGACCCTGCATCAATCAATAAGCTCATCTCCGAACTCCCTGAGATTCTACAATTTTTAATGTCAACCATTACTCAAAATATATATAACTGTAATCACCAGTATATTCACAAAGGTCGAACCACCAATCCCACTCTTTTGGGGTGCAAAACATTTCACAAGTTAATTGCCAGTAGAGTAAGTTCACTTTCTCTGCTTCAGTGCGGTAAGATTCGACACAAATATATTTACTAGACTTTCCGACTCGCTCTATTTCTCGTAACGCATGCTCTAATTCATGAGCATATAAATTGTGGAGGGTATTAATGCTGATGACTAGATCAAAGCTATCACTATCAAAAGGCAGCTGAGTCGCACTGCCAACAATTAAGCTGTCTCGAACTTCAGGCTTACTATTTTCAATCGCATACTGAGATACATCGATTCCGACAAGCTCAACACCCGGTAAAATTTGCTGAAACTCATAAAGCAAGAATGCTTTCCCACAACCGACGTCCAAAATCCGATCCCCAGACTGGATCCCATAATGATCCACCATCGCCTGGGCCACCTTCTTCCAGCGTCCATCATAATGGAAGCCACCATAGCCCCAACGCCGGTCGCCATCCCAGTATTGTTCGTCAAAGCGCTTCGCAATTACAGCAGCTTCTTCCTTCGGAAAATCGTTCACTCTAGCGACATAATCGCGCTTTGTTGAGTTGTGAACCAGTGAAATGAAATCTACGTTCGACATTTAAAATTTGTTAAGCATCTCGTGCGCCAATTGAAGTTGCCTCAGCAGTTGATTCTCGATAGCGACTTCAGAATCGGAAAAGTGCCTTCGGGCCATGGATACAGGAAGAAATTCATTCAGTACAATACAACACCATTTTAGAGCGACCAAGGGATACAGCACTTCAACTCGTTGATAGACTGATTCTCCATCGGTGCACAAGCTCTCCAAGCCCACACAAAACTGACGTAAATAGGTGTTCGAAACAGGAAATCTAGGCTGACAAAAAAAATCACAGATTAGTTTTTCAATTCCATCCCTCCCCGCGTATTCAAAATCAAAATAAAAGATGTCTCCGCCCTTCGAAAACATACTATTATGATAACCGAAGTCAGATGGTGAGATCACTTCACAGAAAACATCATCTAACGTGGCCGAAAAATAATTCTGAGCTTTAAAGATATAAAAATCAGCTTTAGGTAGTAATTTCTCATTCACAAAATCAACAGCACGATCAAAAACCTCAGCGCCTGCCGGCAAATCATTTAACATCGATAGTCGCGTTTTCAGTAGACGAATATGATCATTCGGCGTAAAGCAAGCATCTGATGCGTTTGGTAATGATTTTGCCTCAGCGAACATTTCACTTTGGTTGAGTCGCAATACGAAATCCATCGCAGATTGTATTTTCACATCATCAATATCGTCACTCGTAATCTTATCTCCCTTTAAAAAAGTATAAACCCCAACATTCAAATTTTCATCCATCCAAATCGGGTCAGCCACATTCTTAATGCCTGTTTTTTTTGCATATCTTAAAAAAGCCCATTCATGCATCAAGCGTTCTCTCGTATCTTTTGGATGCTTAAAATACACTTTAAGAAAATATTCATGCCCCGCGCGAGTACACAGACAATAAGATCGATTATTGCGACCACTTGCAATTTTTCTTATATTCAACAAAATTGATCCATCAACTCGCTCGACAATCCCGTTCAAGTTTTTTTCAGATATGCCAATGTCTTTAAATTCTAGCATATGATGGCTTGAGTGACGTCATTCCAACTATGGCAACTCATATAACCTGCTTCAAGCGGATGACAATGAAAAGGATCAAACAGAACTTTGGAAATTTCAGGGAATTCTGCATCGGAGAAAATCTCTGGCAAATCATCGATAAACACATCACATTTTAGTTTACGAATCCGATCAATCTTTAGCTCTTTTGAAACTTCAAAGTATACATCTAACAGGTCCAGCCCAAATTGTTCGAGTTTTAGTTCTTCAAGAAAGCCTATTGCAGCAGCATGCAAATCATAAGCTCTACCAAGGTAAGGTTTTTTTGTCTTATGACTGACAATACAGACCCTATGATTTAACGCACTAGCTCTAGATAAAAAGGTATCAAAGCCTTGGAATAGGCCAGCATCTTCCATACGAGCTCCGTATATGTACCCCTGCAGCTCGGTCCATTTATCTTCTTGATCTGACTCACGTAAAAAATCTCGAACTGCGTTTTTGTTCACTGGCAACCCTTCGGATATTAAACCCAGCTCTTTTGCTACCTTCCAAAAAACGTTATCGTATGAAACAATGGTATTATCAAAATCAACGCCGATAATCATAAGAGAAATCTCAAAATTAAAAATGGATAATTGAATGAATGACTTCCCCTGCGCGCATTTTGGCAATCATGGCATTAACTTCCAACAAGCTGCCGCGATGCGAAACAAACCCAGACGTATCCAATCGACCATTCTCGATCATTCGAATGTATTTTGGTAGGTCCTGATGCGGCACTGAGCCCCCTCCCTCGGAGCCCGTCAAAACCTTGCCAAAGTGCAATGGCAAGGTGTGCAGTGACACTCGTTTTTCGTGATGCATCACTCCAAATAAAACCGTCCTCCCCTGCTTCGCCTTAGTCAGGTCATAGCAAGATTCTATAACAGCGGGAACACCAGTCCCGTCAATCACAACATCAGCCCCCGATTGGCCTACGATTTCCAAGATGGCTTCATTCAAACTGACTTGATTCGCCAATAATGTATGTGTGGCTCCGTACTGCGCAGCTTTCTTCAATTTGTGGTCAAATAAATCAACCGCGACAATCGGATAAGCACCCGCCAACTTCGCGCCCAATACAGCCCCCAAACCAATTCCACCCACACCGAAGATTACCAGAGATTCACCAATCTTGACGGCCGCATCATTTACAATAACCCCAAATCCTGTCGTTAAGGTATCGGCCAAAAGACAGGTAATTTCGTCATCTAAGCTGTCGGGAACTGCAGTCAGTCGATTCTCAGAAATAACAGCATATTCATTAAAGGTCGTAATGAACCCCGCATTAACTATTTGATTTCCGGATTGGTACTTCGGCGCTCGGGATTCGATGCCCTGCCCGGGGCGCCAATGCAAACACACTTTATCATCCAATTTAACGGTTGAGACCTCTGGCCCCGTCTCAACCACAACTCCAGCCCCCTCATGTCCGAGTAAGTGTGGCAACCAACGATCTGGTCCCTTGACTCCAACGATCTCACCTAATTGCGAACCACAGATGCGACTGGCTGTCAGCTTAACCAAGACCTGCCCATAGGAAAGCTTCGGAACAGCCAACTCCATGAATTCTAATGGTCGGTTTTGTTCGACGAGTACGGCTGCCGTGAACTTCATAATACCACTTGTTCCAATTGATTTAAAATTTTAGCATGAATCGTCAAAGGCTCCAAACCAGACAACTCCCGCGCGCGCGCTTGCGTAAGACTTAGGTGAAAGAACGCATCTGGTGTCCCAAATCGTAACAACTTGGCTGAGCTAATCTGCAGATCCACAAACCACTCTGCCACCGCGCTGCCAAAGCCGCCAATCAGACTATGTTCTTCCAGCGTCACCAATAAGTCAGCGGATTGCACTAGAGCCCACAAGGTGTCGCTATCCAGCGGCTTAACCGTATGAAAGCTATATAATGAATGTTCAATGGATTGCTGCTCTAAAAGTTTCGAAACTTCGACGCCTAAAGCTAAAACATTCCCGAAAGCCAGCAAAGCAACCCTACCCCCACGCTGTAGTACATGTGCTTTGCCAATCTCTAGTTCCGGCACGGCGGCATGAACCAATGCTTCCCCCTTCTTCCCGATCCGGATGTAGCTGGGAGAATCTAATTTCAAAGCTGAGCGCAAAAGGGCTTTCACTTCAAAAGCATCACCCGCAGCGGTGACATTCATACCGGGTAGAGTCCTCAACATGGCTACCTCTTCTAAGGAATGATGCGTCGCCCCCAATGACGCATATGACAAACCCGATCCGGTGCCGACAATGACGACAGGAACATTATGATACGCAACATCCGATCGAATCTGCTCCATCACCCGATAGGTAACAAATGGAGTGATCGTATAAACATAAGGCCTCAATCCGCATTTAGCCATTCCAGCTGCCATAGTCACCATGTTGGCTTCTGCGATGCCACAATTATAAAATCGATCCGGAAACTGCACTTTAAAACAATCAAACAAACGATTACCAATGTCGCCAGACAGCAATACGACCCGTGAGTCCTGCTCCGCTAAGGCAACAATTTCCTGCGCAAATGCATTTCTCATAGCTGACCGAGCTCCTCTCCCGCCATCATAACTTCGGCTTTTTTAGGGATTCTGTAATGCCAATTATTGTCATCCTCCATAAAAGAAACCCCCTTACCTTTGATCGTATGACAGATAATAGCCGTCGGCTTCTCAGCATGCCGACACTGCTTATAAACGGCAGAAATCGCATCCAAATCATGCCCATCCACATCGACACTGTGCCATCCAAAGGCCGCCCATTTTTCCATTAGAGGATCCAAAGACATGATCTCTTGGCTTCGTCCCGTGCCCTGCCATTTATTAAAGTCTATAAATACGGTTAAATTGGACATCTTCTGAGCACTGGCAAAAAGAGCCGCCTCCCACACACTGCCCTCATTGCATTCACCATCGCCTAGTACGACAAAAACTCGATAATCGTGCTTTTGAATTCGAGCAGCTAAACCCATCCCTAAGCCAGCAGATAAACCATGCCCCAACGAACCCGTCGCCCATTCCACTCCTGGAGCACAGTCCGGCCCCGGATGTTCAGCCAATACTCCACCGTCTCTGGCATAACTTTGCAGCACTTCGTCTGAAATTAAGCCTTTTCGATTTAAAACCTGATATAAAATAGAAGCCGCATGCCCCTTACTTAAAATAACACGATCGCGTGCTGCATCATCCGCATTTTCAATGCTTATATGGGCAAAACGAAAATAAATCAGAGTCAAGAGATCGACGCAGGAAAGACAGGATGCCAGGTGTGGGGCACCCGTATCATAAGAAGCTTTAACCAGTGCATAACGAAGTTCATTGGCCAGATCCTTCAATGTGAAATCTGATTTCATTCATTAATAAGTAAGCAAAGACATACCACCTTTTAGAATCTTAGACTTTTCAATTGGCTCACGATTACCAACGATTCCCACGGCAAGCGATCCGCCCAGCTGCCCCATAAAAGTACTCATTTCTAAAGATAAACCACTGGCTGCGCCCATTGAGGCTAAAGCACAAAATGCATCTCCCGCGCCTACCGTATCAATGACGGTTTGTTCCAGTGCATCCAAACCGCAGGACTCGTCATTGTCATTGATGCCGACCGTTTTATCACCACCTCGCGTCAACCAACCATATTCAGCGCCAAGATGAGTACGTAATGTTTTCAATTCGTCCTCGATCACACAGGACTTGTTACCCGCGGCTAACATCATTTCAGCCGTATCAACTGTAAATGAATCCGCTCGCCGATATTTATTATTTATTAAATTAAATCCGTAATTGTTACTATTGGTCTGACAATTCAAAGCCATGAACGGGGCATGCTCCTGCACCATCTCTCGCACCATTGCCTGCATCACTCCGTGACCAAAATCCATCACCAAGACCAAATCAAAGTTTTTAATCTGCCGTTGCAAACGTTCACAGATCATCTTTTGTGTCATGCCATTAGGGTGCTGCGAATCAATGTGATTTACGGAAAAGAGCTTATTAATTTCTTTTCCGAGAGCCTGTGGTTCAATAAAACGCTGTTTTACAATCGTAGTAAAATCGGGAAGACGCAAGATCTCATCGTTCTCAGGAGGCACATACTCGGTCAGTGCTTCTTCAAGCCATGGTTCTTTTCCCACAATACTGAGTAATTTCACATGCTCAGTGAACTCTCGAATATGCCGGAATACGGCCAGTGCACCGCCAGGTTGTGTTTCTTCTTCAATCATGCGAGTGGAGACCACTTTACCTTTTGAAGTCAGCCCCTGTACATTCACCGTAGTATAACGGTCAAAAATAATATCCCCGATGACTAAAACCTTCAATTCACTAAAAGCCTCGACCAACTCGCGGAACCGATCTGGCGAGCAGCTCTTGGACAATTCCTGACAGAATAATTTAACCTCTGGCGAGCTCGTCTGATAAAAATTATTGAGTAAACGGGTTGAGCTAAACACCACGGAACCGATAAAACGAATGTCCCCACCCACCCGAGCTACAGCAGCAATGTCATCGTCGATATTGCCGGTGGCATCATTCTCACTGTCCGAGTATTCCTTACCCTTACAGTAATAATTTGGCTGCACCGCCTCAATTGCCTCAACCGCAGCTGGAAAAGGAATCACCACGACATAGTCGACACATTGTAACGAGCTCAGAAATTTAACACGCAATTCATCATTAAAATAAGGCCGGCCGGGTCCTTTATTCACATGCTCTTCAGCAGTAAGTGTAACGACCAGTCGATCCCCGAAACTGCTCGCTTCTTCTAAATGAATGACATGACCGGGGTGCAACAAATCGAAAGTGCCGTGACACTGGACAATCGTATCACCCGCCCGCTTTAGCTCCGCAAAGAATCCAAGCGCATCGTCAAAAGCGACCCACTTTGAATTGTCCATATTAAGGACAGGTATTTTTACACTGTCAGCGCTTTCCATGCTTCGGCTTGCCTAAGTTCTTGAGAGAAAACTGTATGAATCTTGGCAACGCCTTAATTCCATGGCCTGCATATTGTAATACTTTGGAGCATCAATATCGGCATACTCTCCCGCATCCATGGCTGCCCGTAACAACGCCACTTCATGGCCAATCGAACTGACGGTCTGATAACTCAGCTCCTTCAGTATTTTCTGCGAGGAGATATGGTAATCGCGATTATCAAAAGTCGCAGTCACCTCGATTCTCACACCCACATCGGACAGTTCCTGCTGGATGAGCTTTGCAATTTCAATCACCTTGTGATTCTCAAACCCGAAATTAAACGTTTTCCCATTGAGCTTCTCTCCATCAATTTTAAGCAAATCAGCATATAAATTGATCATATCAGTCATGCCGACATTCGGCCTGCGTTGCTCGCCACCATGCACGGTAATCACTCCCTTACTCAGCGCATCTGCAGTCAACTTGTTAACCGTCAGATCAAAGCGTTGCCTGGGGGAAACACCGCAGACAGTCGCCGGACGGATATTCACTGTCGTAAAACCCGCTGAAGACGCCGCAATCACTAACCATTCCGAAAGCGCCTTGTATTTGGAATAAAATGTAATGGGCTCCGGCTCCAGCTCTTCCGTCACGTCGTCCACATCCTTGATACCAAAAACGCTGCTGGAAGAGGCATTAATAAAACGCGTCACTCCCGCGGTTTTGGCCCGATTCAACAGCAGACCGATCGCTTCGAAATTAACCTGCTTCGTTAATACTTCATCAATCTCTCCGGTGGGGTCATTCGAAATCGCCGCCAAATGTATCACCGCATCGATGCCAGCCACCGCTTGGTCCACGATCTCCGCATTTCGGATATCCCCACGTATCAATTCAAAGCGACTCTTCCATTCAGAATAAGCTGCACTGGACTGTAATGCGAGCAAGCCATCATCACCATAGAGCATTAGGTCCAACACGCGAACCCGGTATCCCTGCGCTAACAATAATGGAGTCAAACGACTTCCCACATATCCAAAGCCTCCGGTAATCAGGACTGTTTTAATTTCAAGGTTTGTGCACATAGTTTGGGTTATGTTGTTTTAAAATGGAATAATACTGATGCAACCAATCTACGGTTTTTTGAATGCCAACTTCCAGTGAAATGCGATCGCTCCAATTGAATTCACTCCGTAGCTTTTGAGAAGACAATGCATAAATACTATCCTTACCGGCACGTTCCGGGCCGACATCCGCCACCGCCTCAAGTGTTAGGTCCAGCCCCGCTGCAATCATCGCGACAAGATCTCGAATTGAAATAAATCGATCGGTTGAAATGTGATACACTTCACCCGGCTGACCAGCGGTCATAAGTGAACACGTCGCTGCGGCCACATCATCGATGTGGATAAAAGACCGTACAGAAACTCCACCGCCATGCAGCGAGAGCTTATCACCACTTAGAGCCGAAAGTATCGCACGGGGAATGATCCGATAGAGTTGCTGCCCCGGTCCATAAACATTAGCGGCTCGAGTAAAAACAACAGGGAAACCGTAATTGCGAAAATAGTTCATTAGGTGCAAATCACAGGCGGCTCGCGAGCTTGCATAGGGCGTACTGGGATTATACTGAAAGTTCTCTTCGATCACGCCCTCAGTCGCACCATAAACTTCAGGCGTCGAGACGTGGACATATTTCTCAATCCAGTCAAAGCCACGCAAGGAATCATGTAAGGCGACTTGCGCCAATAAATTGGTACGGTACCAGTCCAGCGGAGTCTCCCAACTCTGAGCTACCATACCCTGCGCCGCGAAATTGACAATGTAAGCAGGCCGAAAGGACGCGAGCTTAGCGACCAAATCCGCATGATCCTCATTCAAATCAGCTTGGACAAAAGTAAAATTAGCGAGGATATCTTGTTCCAACCAGCGATAAGGCAAATAGACTGTATCCGCTTCAGTAGAGCGACTGAAACCTATGACCTGATACCCCTGCTTTAAAAGATACGAGACATAGGACGCACCCGAAAACGAGTTGCTACCAATGACTGCCACCTTATTGAAAATTTGATTCATTTTAAGATTAGGAGCGGATCCGCTCGGACAAGGCGCGAGTGAGCATATGCCCAACAACCTGCTGCAGGTCCTCGCTCTTTTGCATATCATTGACTGGAAAATGAACGGGATAATCGAGCAGCGCTTTACAGGCACCTCCATCAAAACCCAATATCCCCATAGTACACAACCCCAGCTTCTTCGCTTCAGAAATTGCCGCAATGATATTGGGTGAATTCCCGCTCCCCGAAAGTACCATCAAGCCATCACCCGCTTGTGCCGCATTTTTAATCTGCCAACTGAAAACATCCGCATAGCTGCGATCATTTGCTAAGCAAGAGAGGACAGCCGAATTGGAACTCAGGCTAATTGCATGAATCCCCTCTCCCGCTTGACTAATACCATAAATGAAATCATTGGCGAAGTGATCCGCATTCGCGCTACTCCCGCCATTCCCGCATATAAATAGACTCTTTTTGCTGCGTCTAATCTCATTCAGTACATCCACCAGTGGCACTAGCGCCGCCCAATCGAAATCATGTAAGCAGCGCCCCAGCTCGGATGCATACTCGGAAAAAAATTGCTGCGGTGTCATAGCTGTTGGTGTCGAGGAGGAGCTCATGCGGATTGAAGAATCAAATCAACACATTTGGCGAAATCAAGCTGAATGGAAAAATCAGCAGAGTGTGAAACTAAGTCTTCGAAATAATCGATCGAATTCACGCCGGAGGTAACAGCCCACGCTTGAATACCGGCATTCCATGCAGTCTGTAGATCCGACAAACTGTCGCCAATCATGTGGCAATTAAATTTACCCGCTTCATTGTGCTCAGCAACCTCATCGATAAATCGAGGCGACGGCTTGCGGTAGAGGACATCACTTGCTGGAGATTCGGGAGCGATACACCACCCGCCCAGCTCATCCTCAGTAATCCCGATCTGCTCCAGCATCCTAGAATGACACGCGAAAACATCATCCATCGAAAAGTATCCTCGCCCAACACCCGACTGATTTGTATGGAGAAAGAAAGCATAATTTTGATCCAGTAGTCGCTTAATTGCATCGGCCACACCTGGCACCAGAAATACCCGATCAGGATCTGACAAATAATGTTCGTGCTCAATGAGAGTACCATCGCGATCGGCAAAGACGACGCCCGCAACGCCCTGCGACAGGCGCTCCTCATTGACCCAGACTGCTAATTCAGCATGTTTTTTTACATTATTAGACATCGGAACTGGCAATGGGTCTCTTGAGCTTAGCATAGATCGGAATCAGCTGTTTCGAGACTGCAAGCGTTATCGGGTGCAAGCGACTGCCCGTTCCTCCAGCTAATATAATCCCCTTCAATGCGATGCCTTCCTTTTACTCCCTCGATGGATTCATTCATCTATTTCCAACTACCCCCCTCACAACTGAATCCCCGAAAAGGACTGACCAGCGCCCGCATCGGATGCCTTCAGCTCTTCAGCCACCGATGCGGCTGCGGAGGCGGCTTTTTCATGTCCCAAATCAGCGGCGCGTTTGAATAAGCTTTCCGCCTGCTTTAAATCCTTCGCTAAGCCACCTTCACCGTAATAGTAATACAGCCCTAGATTATAGAGTGCATTGGCATGCCCTTTGTCTGCGGCCTTTTGATACAGCTCCACTGCTTTGTGATCATCCTTAGTCACGCCGTGTCCCATGCTGTAGCAAAGCCCAAGACTGAATAGGGCTTCGCTATGTCCGACAGTTGAGGCATTTTCAAAAAATATAAACGCAGCTCGATGGTCTTGCTCAATACCCTCGCCTCCGTTATAACTAAAGATGCCTAAATTGTAGAGCGCATCTGGATGCCCCGCGTTCGCTGCTTTTCTCAAAAGCTCAATAGCGACAGCCAAGTCGGCCTCCACGCCATGCCCCCCTTGGTACATCTGAGACAGATTATAGATCGCCTGTACGTCTTCTTGTTCCGCAGCCAACTTAAACCAGCGGACCGCCTCCGCGGCATCGGCCTCAACACCATCACCCACGGCATGCAGATAGCCCAAATTACATTGAGCGCGCGGATGACCGCCTTCAGCCGCGATGCGTAGCTGTTCCAATAATTTTACTTGGTCACGCGTCGCTGCGGGCGCTTGTGCCAATACTAAAGATTGTTCATGGGCGGCTAATACTTCCGCAGGATAGGCAGTTTCTTCTGAGCTTGCATTCATAACTAATTCGTAGACTTCGTTGAAAATTTTTCACAGTGCTTATGCCACATCGCTTGGTATGCGGCCTCCATTTCGCGAGCGAGCCCAGCACCATCGTTGAGAGCTGAATTCTTGTAATCCTCTCGCATCCGGGCGCGGCGCTTTTTGAGCGCTTGCGGCTGGGCACTGGCAGCTTGTGCAATTCGCACAAATTGCTCAGGATCTTTAGCGACCCACCCCTCCATACCCATACGATGCAAGAGACTGGAAGAAACACGGGACGCATGACGATCCCCTTGCAGCGTCAATACCGGAACCCCCATATACAATGCTTCGCAGGTGGTGGTGGTTCCATTGTAACCAACTGGATCCAGGGCAACATCCATATGCGCGTAATTTTCAAAATGGTCGGCACGCCGCGGTGTCACCCCCATGAAGCGGATACGCTGAGGGTCCACTCCATTCATTACAAAGAAGGAGCGAATCGACTCTCGGTTGGCAAAAATTTCCATTGTCTTGTGTTTAAGCAGTAAACGTGCCTGCGGAATATTACGCAGGACCTGCGCCCATAATTCACAAGTTTTCAAGCCAATTTTATTGATATTATTGAAGGAGCCAAAAGTAATGTAGCCGTTTTCAAGACAAGGAGGTTCAGCCGGATCCGGCAAGTCATCCCCCATTTCGAGGGCATGAAATCCATTCGGCAAATGCCAGATGGTTTCCGAACTGTAAGCGTCTGCCAGCGCATACGGCTCCACAATCGCATCCGAAAAACGATAATCCATTTGGCTCATTCCCGTACTGGCAGGAAAGCCTAACCAGCTAACTTGCACCGGAGCAGATCGATTACAAAAGGCATCTAGGCGATTGCCTTTGGAATGCCCAGAGAGGTCCACCAAAATATCGATTTGATCCGCGCGAATTTGGCGCACCAGCTCCAAAGGATGCATTTCTTTGATCCAGCGCCAATTCGATTCGCCCACCCATTCACGAAAGGCTTTAGAAACCGCATCATCCTCACTGACGGCATCTCGCTGGGAGTAGAAAAATACATCGAATTGCTCTCGATCGTGTCGCAATAAAACTGCCCGAGCAAAATAACCAACAGGATGCTCCCCGAAGTCAGCAGAAACGTATCCCACCCGAATCGGACGCTCCTTGTTTAAATCATGCTTAGGGAGCGCTTCATTCAGATGCACCATACGACCATACATCTCCGACCAAGCACAGCGCAGCGCAAAGAGTTCATGATGACACAAGCCCTCAACATAACTGGCATCAAAGACATGCATGGAGCGAAAACGATCGCTTGGATTGTAGTCAAAATAACGTTTAAAATAGGGGTAGGCCTTATCGGCTCGCGAGGCGGAGCGGTAGACTAAGGCCGCGGCCAACCAAGCTTCGGGTTCATCGGCTCGATCCTTTAAAAAGGCAGCAGACAGTTGTTGCGCTTCCAGCACTTTTTCGGGATACACCAATTCGCTAAGTTTCAGAATCACTTCGATCAAACGCCGTAGGCGTAAGGGATCCATTGGCGCACGCTCCAGCGCTTTCCAGCAAGCAGACTCCGCAGCCTCATATAACTCGCAGTCATACAAGGCATCTGAATATTCCGCATAGCCGATCCTCGTTTGAGCCCCCCACTTGGCTTGCAACTTTTGAAAGACCCTTGCGCCATCAACGGAATTGCGACTTTTCACGAGATAGTATAACTCACATTCGCAGGCTTCCATGGTCGCAAGCTTTGCAAAAGCATCCAGAATCCCGGGGTCGCGTTTATTAAATTTCCCCAGACTCGCATTGAGCATTGCGTACACTTCATGGGCTTGCGGGCTCTGCTGTAAATACTCCAAACAAACGAGAATCGCCTCACGATGCGCAGCTAAATCTCCGCAGACGGCGTAATGCAATTTCAACAATTCCATTGACTGAGCAAACTGTGGACGCACTTCTTGGCAAAATGACCGCAAAGCCTCACTGTCAGAGCTACGGGCCAATTGGACTGCTTGCGCAACGGCCGCTTGTAAACTATACTGCTCCCTCATCGAATTCACGAATTCCCTCCTCTTCGCTCAAATGCAAATAAATAGCGCCCGGCAGCTGTGGACACAGGAGCCCTTCGCAATGCAAATGCGGGCAGCCGCTGCTCTAAAGCTGATTGCAAAGCAGCAAGATCCTCAAAAGACCACTGGGGATCCATACGTTGATACCAACATCCCAACCATTTACGACCGATAGCCTGCAAATTACATTCGATAAAAAGCTGTTTGCGACAACAAGCTTGAATACGCTCCAGCGCTTGATCTTGCTTTGCAAAATGATGCAGTACGCCACATAAAAGGACACGATCCCACTGCTGCTCTAGCGGCTCATAATCAAAATCATGCTCAATGAAATCAGCGTTAATTTGCTGCAAATTAGCTAACAGTTGCGCATGCGCTAGCAAAGACGCTTCCACATCCACGCCCGTGTAGCTAGAATAATGCCCCTTGAGATGGTGTGCAGCTGCGCCATAACCGCAGCCAACATCCAAAATACTGGCACCCGCATCCAAGCCAAACTCTTGCATCGCCGCCGCTGACGACTCCCAATCTCGACTGCCATCCAAAACCACTTGGGCGCTATCGATGCTTTGCACGCTTGGCTCTTCAAGCTGCCCAATACGTGGCAAGTGAAAAGCCTGCGTGGCCTTCAAATTCAAACGATGCGAATCCCAAATCCATGTGTTATCTTGCAGCGAAGCTAAAAGAAAGGAAGCATCACCGCCCGCTCGAACACGATCGATTTCTTGTTGTTGGCACCACTCAACATAAGCTTTGGGCGCTAAGTCTCGCACATCTTGCGCCAGAAAGCCTGCACTCGAATAATCGCTCAGACGCAAAATACGCTGCACAGAGTCATAGCGTACGTTCGCCAGCGTTAGATTATTTTGGTAAATACCCAGCGCCTGCTGTTCCAGCAAAGCCAGGACCAAATCTGCCAGACCGAAACGTCCCTGATCAGCACGATCATAGCGCAGCAGACTGTAATTCCAAGTGGTGTCTGAATCGACAGCGGCAACTTCCCGAGAGATCAACATCTTAAGTGGCTCAAGCACTTTTCCATCCAAGACCCCGCTAGCCATTAATCTGGGAGCTGATTGACATTGCCGGTCAGCAATTGACTGCAGAATCGTCTGCTCTTGATAAAAATTTACTGAATTAGTTTCCTCAAAAACTCGCAATTTGACTGCCCCACAAACACTTACCGAGCTCCAAGAACTCCATGATCCTGTTTTCTGCGGACGAAAAACAACAAAATCAAAGCCCTGCAATTGCACAGATTGTTGATGTGCATGCTGTACATGCAGGCTGGCATAACGCTCCAGCGACAAACTGCGCTTGGTGTTCAAGGCTATTTGCCGTAACTGATCTGCCCTTTTACGCAGCGGCGCATGCTGCTGCGACTCCCCGAGCGCCGAACGAATTTCTGCTAACCACTCAAATGCAGCAGGCGACAAGGGGTCCTCAACAATCCACTCCCGCGCCACATCCAAGGCCTCTGCATACGACTGCTGCTCAACTAAGCCTTCTAAATTTTGATTAAACAGAGCTTCCAAATTACAGATAAATGATGCGCGTGTTGACCGGTCGAATCTCGAGGTAGATGTAAGGGATGTGCCTAACACAAAAAGTTAAGGCATAAGGCTTGTCAACACCCTAGGCAGGACCAACAAGCGACTCAAGCCTAAACAACAGACCGTGATCAGCTCACTACAAAAGCAAGCATAATAAAATTTATGCCAGCAACGCTGAGGTGGATCGACTATAGTGGAGATGATTCAGGCGAAGCTGCCCGGGAAAGTCGCAGTTCGATTTCACGCCTCTGGCAAGAGAAGTCTGCGGCATTAGTTGAGCAAGTTCAAGACAGCGATTTGAGTGATTTTAATCTAGTCTTTATTTCTAGTAGCTTTTAAAAATTAGCCAAATGAAATATTCATTTTTATTATTTTTAGTTCTGGCAAACATATTTCTTAATCATTCCAGAGTGATTGGCATCACTCTATCTGATAAGTCAGATAGAAAAATCGATGTTGAAATTCTAAAAATAGAAACAACTCGAATTTATATTCAATTAGTCAATTCGAATAAAACTTGGTTTAACCGAAGTGATCTTTCCGACGTAAGCCAAGAGCTAATCAATGAGCTTGAGCAAAAAGAACTCTCTACTTTTGATTCTATAAACATTCTGCTAGGAATTAATCTGCTGAAAGACAATTCATTGTGGGATGATTCCATTAGCGAAGTCGCAAAGAGACTAAAATGGCCCCAAGAGTCAAAAACTCAAATACATTCAAGTTATCGAAAATATGCAAAAGAAAACTACAGAATATTAAAGACTCGTCCCTATTCATGCGCGCTATACGGCTTGGATGAACGTCCCACTGGACTCAGTATCATCTTTGCAAACAAGGGAGATTTTGAATTTGATAGCCTTCCAAGACGAGAACAAATCACGGCAATGAAAAGTGCGATTGAAGAGGATGAGACAGCCCTATCAAATGTACTCTGCGAAGCATTCGGGAAACCGAAAAAGCAAACTTTTGGGACGGGCCGCGGCTTAAAAGAACGCATTCTTCGCTGGGATTGGAAAGAACATGCATTCTTGCTTGTTTCAAAAGATGATGAATATGTTGGCATTCGTATTATCGATACGAAGAATGCTGATAATAAAGGCCGCAGCGAAAGGTTTTCAGACGCAGCTTTAAGGAAGTTGGCGAAAGCAAACATAATTAAACGTTCAAACGGAGACACCATCATCCAAAATATACCTATGGTTAATCAAGGTCCGAAAGGTTATTGTGTACCCGCAACTTTTGAACGATATATGCGTTATATGCTGATACCTGCTGACATGTATATTCTTGCGATGGCTGGTCAAACAGAAATTGGCGGAGGAACATCAAAAAAGGCGATGCGTCAATCAGTTGAAAGTTACATCGCTTCGAAAAGTCGCAGCATAAAAGATATCAACAAACCTATATCAATAAGAAACGTACAAAAGTACATTGATCAGGGACTTCCCATCATTTGGTGGATGTATTCAACGAGTGCATACAATCAATATGCGAATACAAGAACGAATAAACGCTTAGATGTAACAGACTGGGACGATTGGAAGAAAATAACCCTAAGCGAGGCTCGTGACCTCGATTTGTTTAAAGATGTTAATACGGGACATGCTTGCCTAATAACAGGATACAATAAAGCAACGAATGAGATAGCTGTGAGTGATTCTTGGGGACCACAATTCAATGAACGATGGGTTGCTGCCGAAAAAGCAGATCAAGTATCCCAAGGATCCATTTCCATAATCGATTTTTAAAATTAGTCACACTTCATCTTTTCAAATCAATTCTCAATAATACAGCTAATCCAGCGCATAGCCGCGCTGACGCAAATCATCGACGGTGCGCGCAAGGGCAGTCTCCATATCAACACGCGGACGAAAACCCAGTTGCTGCTTAGCAGCGCTGATATCAAAATAATGTGACTTGGCCAACTCCACCGCCACAAAGCGGGTCATCGGTGGATCCGAGCGCTTACGCAATAGTCCCCACAGCAGCTCACTGGCAGCGCCTGCCGCGTAAGCAATGGGCAAGGGCACACGACGCTTGAGTGGCGGATGCCCCAAATCAGATAAGATGCGATTCAACCAATCCCACAAATAAACGGGTTGGTCCTGCGAGATAAAATAAGCCTGTCCACCCACCTGTTGTGGCTGCGCCGTCAGCGCATCTAAGGTATCCAGATGAGCCGCCACCACGTCGTCGACATAGCTCACATCCACTTGATTGCGCCCATCCCCCACAATTTTCAAGCGCCCCGCTTGAATACTCTGCAGCACTTTGGGCAAAAGATGCGGATCTCCCGGGCCAAAAACTAAATGTGGACGCAAAGCCACCACCCCCATCGCGGAATTGTTGGCAGCCAAGGCGCGTTGCTCCGCGAGTGCTTTAGTCTCAGCATAATGGCATAGCCAGCGGCGACCATAGCCAATGGAGGCATCCGAGCCTCGGTGGGACTGTCGATTAAAGACCACACTAGGCGTACTGGTGTAGACCACGCGCCCGACACCTGCTTGTTGACAGGCCTGCAGTAAATTATCTGTCCCCTGCACATTGACCGCATAATAGCCGGAGCGCGGCCCCCAAATCCCAGCCTTGGCGGCGACATGAAAAACGGCATCCATGCCCGCACAGGCGCGCTGCAAAAAATCACGATCTGCCAGATCCCCGCATAAGAACTCAACCCCCAGCTGATGCAGCTCCGCTTGCGGCGAACGTCCCAACGAGCGAACAGCATAGCCCCGTTGCAACAATTGCTGCACCAAACGACGTCCAATAAAGCCGCCCCCACCTGTAACCAATACGCGCATCGTCATACTATGTAAGCACAGCTCTAAACTGGCGAGCCAGTACTAAGCGGTGAATTTTTGCATTATGCCGCACGTCGACCGGAAAGCGCTGTTCGAAAAAAAAGCGCAACTGCTGATGCAAATGAGGGTGCGGCTCCGCCAGCGCTTCCAGCTCAGCAATAAACTCAGCCCGCTTGCTTACGGTCCGAGGAAACGCGCCTGCCTCTGGTTCAATCACTACACCTGCTTGACCGGCTCCCAAATCAATCAGTGCCGAACGATGCACGCTTGGATGCTGATTAAAAATGGCCTCACAACAATCCGTATACAGAACGTCCTCGGCTCGTTGCACACACTCAGCCTTGCGACCACAAAACCACAGACGTCCATCCGCATCCAAGTAGCCGAGATCACCCATCCGATGCCAAATCTTATCGCCATCTTGTATTTTAGCCGCCGCATCGGCTGCTGGCAAACGATCGTATGAACGCGTGACCGAGGGGCCCGTCACCACAATTTCACCCACCTGTCCAGTCGGCAGCTGGCGGGCAAACTGCAATCGCTCAATCGGACTGTCCTGAGCAGCAATAATCACAATATCGACCCCCGCTAGCGATTTGCCCACACAGGTCCCCTTACCCGCGAGGGTAGCCGCTGCAGTCTCGGCTAAAACCTCTGTGGCGGTAATGGAACTCACCGGCAAGACTTCCGTCGCTCCGTAGGGGGTGTGGATGCTACCGTTGGGCACAATCGCCTGCATCTGCTGCATCAACTCGCTAGAGACCGGGGCGCCTGCCATTAAAATACGCCGAATAGAAGGGAGTTGAATCTGCTGCTGCAGACAGTAGCGCGCCAGCTTGCTCCAAATGGCAGGCGATCCAAAACTATTGCTCACTTGCTGCGCCTGAATGGCGGCTATAATCCGCTTGGGATCCACACTTGCGGGTCGACTGGGATTCATGTCCGGGACGACCGTACACATTCCCAAAGCGGGATTGAAGAGTGCAAAGACCGGCAGCATCGGTAGATCCACCTCTCCCGAGTTGATCCCGTACTGTTGCCGAATCATGGCCACTTGTGCGCTCATCATCCCATGTGTATAGTGCACCCCCTTGGCCGGTCCGGTCGATCCAGAGGTAAACAAAATGGCTGCCAGTTCATCCGCTTCCACGGTCACCGCGGGCCGTCTACTGGGAGCCGCTCCTTTTCGAGCCACAGATGAAACAAGCGAACGCACGCCCGTACGAATCCGCACCTCGGCAAAACTGCGAGGAAAGAGCCTCGCCAGTATCAGCGCCATTGGAATCCCCACCAAT
This sequence comes from uncultured Puniceicoccaceae bacterium, assembly GCA_963933035.1. Taxonomy (GTDB): domain Bacteria; phylum Verrucomicrobiota; class Verrucomicrobiia; order Opitutales; family Coraliomargaritaceae; genus CAWVTP01. Next base: position 22,747 of record CAWVTP010000002.1, read on the forward strand.
GCCTGTGGACTAGCCCCGCGCACGCAGCGCAGAAACTTTTTTAAGCCCATCCCAGGATCCACCACAATCGGAATCGCGCCCAACTTAAAGAGCGCAAAGACAACACAAATTAGATCGAAGCCTGGCTTGACGAGCATCAATACCCGCATGCCTCGAGCAACCCCGCGTGCTTGCAAACGATCCGCCACCGCTGAAGCTGCCAGGTCTAATTCTAGAAAGCTCTTGTGAATCGAGCGGGCCGGCCGCCAGCCTAAACGCGCCCAATCCAACTTAACGGCACTCGCCTCGGGCGCCTGATCGGCTTGAGTTGTCAAGAAATGGGCAACGTTGTACATACGGAATACCTCATTTTAGAGCCCAGCAGTGCGGAGGAGGCAATCTTCAAATAGCTGAGATGACTGGTCTGCAACCTGTACCACGACCAGAACAGCTAGACAGACTTGGCCAACAGCGATCGAGCAGTTTTGTCAGCTTCCCTTGGACCCGAGTAACGCAATCGTAAAGCGATGACTAGAAAATCTCTGCCAAGGCTGCCTTCGCATAATTGCGATTTAAGTGCGCAATCATGTCCAAAGAAATACTCTTGGGACAGACCGCCTCACATTCGCCCACATTGGTGCAGCCACCAAAACCAGCCTCATCCATAGCACTGACCATCGCCAAACTACGACGTCCCTTTTCCGCCTGCCCCTGCGGTAAGCTATTCATGTGGGTCGCCTTGGCCGAAGTAAAGAGCATCGCCGACGCATTAGGGCAGGCCGCTACACAGGCGCCACAGCCAATACAGGCCGCCGCATCCATCGCAAAATCAGCGGTATGTTTGGGAACTGGTAGCGCATTAGCGTCCACCGCACTGCCCACACGTGCAGTAATGAAGCCGCCAGACTGCACGATTTTATCAAAAGCAGAACGATCCACCACCAAATCCTTGAGCACGGTAAATGGCTTAGCGCGAAAGGGTTCAATCGTGATGGTTTGCCCATCTTCAAAGTGTCGCATGTGCAACTGGCAAGCCGTCGTCCCCTTTTCTGGGCCGTGAGGAATGCCATTAATCGTTAAGGAACACATCCCACAAATGCCTTCGCGACAGTCGTAATCAAAGGCCAAGGGCTCCTTGCCCTGCCGTACCAGATCCTCCGAAAGGATGTCCAACATTTCCAGAAATGAAGAGCCTTCTGAAATGTTATCCAAGGTGTAAGTTTCAAAAGTACCAGAAGCCTGCGTATTTTTTTGGCGCCAAATTTTAAGCTTTAATTTCATGAAAATGGTCCTTTCAAAAGTTATTTATAGCTACGAGTGGCCAGTTTGACGTTTTCGTAGATGAGTTCTTCCTTGTTCAAGAGAGGCTCTTTCCCATCTTGAGTGTACTCCCAGACACTGACGTGCGTGAAATTACTGTCATCTCGTAGTGCCTCACCATCCTCCGTCTGATGTTCCACCCGGAAATGCCCGCCACAAGACTCTTCACGCGTGAGTGCATCGCGGCAGAGGAGTTCTCCGAAATCAATAAAGTCAGCCACCCTTCCGGCACGTTCCAACTCTTGGTTCAATTCGTCAGATGATCCCAAGACGCGAACATGGGACCAAAACTCTTCACGCAGTTTTTGAATGGAGTCGATCGCCTCCATTAAGCCCTCTTTACTGCGAGCCATGCCACACTTGTCCCAAATAATTTGCCCCAATCGTTTGTGAAATGAGCGTGGTGATTCCGTGCCATTGACTGCTAACAATTTGTCAATGCGATCGCGAACCTGAGTTTCCGCAGCGTCGAAAGCGGGATGGCTGCTATCCACTTGTCCAGCGGAATGCACTCCTTGCTCTCCAAGGTAATTGCCAATCGTATACGGTAGCACAAAATAACCATCCGCCAGTCCCTGCATCAGAGCGGAAGCCCCTAAACGGTTAGCACCATGGTCTGAGAAATTGGCTTCTCCACCGACAAATAGGCCGGGAATCGTGCTTTGTAAATTGTAGTCAACCCAAAGGCCCCCCATGGTATAGTGCACCGCAGGGAAAATCATCATGGGTGTGCTGTAAGGGTCGTCACCAGAGATACACTGGTACATATCAAAGAGGTTTCCGTAACGCTCCTCAATTGCCTTGCGACCATCCCGTTTGATGGCATCTCGGAAATCCAAAAAGACGCCTAAGCCTGTACTAGCAATACCTAGGCCGGCGTCACAGGCTTCTTTGGCTGCCCGTGAAGAAATATCCCGAGGCGCCAAATTACCAAAGCTGGGATACTTGCGTTCTAAATAGTAATCGCGCCCCTCCTCAGGCAATGTGTTGGGATCCAACTCGCCCTGACGAATTTTTTCCGCCGCCTGTGGGTCTTTGGGCACCCAAACCCGTCCATCGTTCCGTAAAGATTCCGACATCAGCGTCAACTTAGACTGCTGATCTCCATGCACTGGGATACAGGTAGGATGAATCTGGGTATAGCAAGGATTCGCAAAACCGGCTCCTTGTTTGTAAGCGCGATAGGTCGCTGTTACGTTACAACCCTGCGCATTGGTAGAGAGGAAGAACACATTCCCGTAACCGCCCGTCGCTAATAGGACACAATCTGCAGCATGGCGAGAGATCTCGCCATTCACCATGTTGCGCACAATGATGCCCTTAGCTTGGCCGTCGACCTTGACCAATTCTAGCATCTCGTGCCGATTGTACATTTTGACTTTGCCCAAGCCAATTTGACGACTCAGTGAAGCATAGGCTCCCAATAGAAGTTGCTGGCCAGTCTGCCCGCGGGCGTAAAAAGTGCGCGAGACTTGTGCCCCACCGAAGGAACGATTTGCCAAGTAGCCCCCATATTCGCGTGCAAAAGGCACCCCTTGCGCCACGCATTGATCAATGATGAGCTGACTGACCTCTGCCAAGCGATACACATTAGCTTCCCGCGCGCGATAGTCGCCCCCTTTGACGGTGTCATAGAAGAGCCGGTGGATACCATCACCGTCGTTTTGATAATTTTTTGCGGCGTTGATGCCCCCCTGCGCTGCAATACTGTGGGCCCGGCGCGGACTATCTTGATAGCAAAAGCAGGAAACATTGTACCCCTGTTCCGCTAGGCTAGCTGCCGCAGAAGCACCCGCTAAACCCGACCCAACCACAATCACGCTGTATTTTCGACGGTTGGCTGGGTTCACCAGCTTCATATTAAATTTGTGATTGCTCCACTTGTCTGCCAGTGGCCCTTCTGGAATTTTAGAGTTTAGTTGCATACGCTGTGCCTCCTAGTTAGTGGAAATGATGAGATGAATGAACAAGTGTGGCCACACCACCACTTGGATCGGTGTCCAGTATACCCGCCAAAGCCGCTGCCGGAATCACTGCAAACCCGAGAAAAACCACCCAGCCATATATGAGCGCCAGCCGGTCTAGACGAACACGCCACACTTTATTGCGTAGCCCTAGAGTTTGAAACAGGCTACTGACGCCATGGGTGAGGTGCATGCACAACAAGCCAGTCGCGATCACATAAAAAGCCGAAACCCACCAAACCTGAAAGCCTGCCACCATCATATCATTGACATTGAAGGTGTAGATGGGCTCGGAATTCTTAAGGACAATCTCACCATTTTCGATTAGCGGAACCAGCGTGGGGTCTAGTACCCCGGCCGCTTCATATTCCATACCTGGTACGGCGCGCACAGTAAAATGCGCAATGTGAAAAATAATAAAAGCCAATAGTATGATGCCGCTCATTCGCATGGTTCGCGAAGAGTAAGTCGCCTGAACAACTTGGTTGTTGGCGTAAGCAACCGGACGCGCCCGTCGGTTGTCGAGCGTCAACGATACCGCCATCCAAATGTGAATGCCGATGTTGGCTAATAAGAACAAGCGCACAGCCCACAGAACAGAGCCCGGTAACAAATTGTGCAGCTTGTAGGCGTAGGCATTGATAGCATCAGCGCCTAAGAAAATTTGTAAATTCCCAAGCATGTGCCCCATCACAAAGCCCACCAGCACCAGCCCCGTTAGAGCCATCAGCACCTTCCGCCCTATTGTCGATTTAAGTAGCTTACAAACACAGTCCATTAATTTATTATCAACTGTAGAAAATTATTTTCAAACGTGGCTGCGCCTTCGACAGCAATAATAAGCAAGCAAAATCTATTAAATTAGGAAAACTTATCTCAAGCAAAAATTGCTATTACAACAACTAAGCATAGCAGCAATTCATTACTTAAAATGATCGCTTTTTAGAGCTGCCCAGAACGCGCAGGTTTGCCTAAATCAATTGCGAGAGCAGTGTTCTCAGGGGTACTCGAATCGGCTTCCCCACACGGCTTGCCTCAAAACAATCGGCATCCACCTGCTCAAGATCCATCACAGCCTGATAGGCAAAGGGAACCTTCAAAACCTGAGAAAAATGCTTCAACGCCGGACTCAAGGGCTCTTTTCGGGATTTCTTGACCTCAACCATCATCCAAGGCTCCCCATCTTTCGCGATTAAAAAATCCACCTCGCGTTGCGCGGTATCTCGAATATAAAACAAATCAAACTGTCCCAGCCCCAAATCAGTCCACCAATGGACAACCTTCAACAGATGGGATGCCACAAAGCTTTCAATGCGCGCACCCTCGTCCTGTATCGAACTCCAATCCCAAGGATAGACTTTCGGCTGTTTTCGAAGTGATTTTGCCACATTGCGAAACCAAGGGCGAACCCGAAACGAGAAGTAGATGGACTCGAGTAATGTCATCCAACGTCGAATGGTATCAACGGACACACAAATCTGATTCGCTAAGCTACTGTAGTTCACTAGCGATCCAGCCTGCCGCATGACAATTTGCGAAAGTGTCATCAACTGGTCAATATCCTGGACACGCGTCAAATCACGTAAATCTTCACGAAACATCTGCTCTGTGCGCAAAGCAATCCAACGCTTATAAAAACGGTCTGTTGCACGCGTAAATGGCTCGGGAAATCCGCCAAAACGATACAGCAATTCAAAAGCTTCTTTGGAAATGACAGCAGGATCGGAAATCAAACACGGCTGGTAAGGGCGATCGATCAACTCACCAATGGACAAGGGGTGCATGCGGTACAAAAAGTAGCGTCCCATTAAACTGTCCCCACCCCGTTTGTATACATTCAAACGTGCACTCCCGGTCACCAGAATCGACGCCGAGGATTCGGCTGCGTCAAAAAGCCCTTTCAAAAAGTTCTTCCACTGTCGAAACTTGTGTATTTCGTCGAAGGCAATTAGCGGACGAGCGGCTGATACAGTCAAATCGGATAGGCCACAGGCTTCGACAATAAAATCCGACCCCTTAAGAATATTTTGGCGATCATCAGAACGATCCCAATTAAAAGTCACATCACCCTCGCCGCACAGTTGCTTTGTCAAAGTGGTTTTCCCAACCTGCCGCGGCCCAGCAACAAACGCCATCTGCCGCTCATTAGAGAAATGCTCCTGTAGCAAGGCTTCGTAAATCCGCTTCATAGCTTCATGATAGCCATAAATCAGCTTAAAAAACAAGTATCAATTTACGTGTCATCGTAAATTGATACAGATTATTTTACGATAGTGCGTAAATAAATCATACAAATCCCTCCATAAAAAACGATTGAAGCGACCAGCAACTCGTGCCGTGCAATCGGCTCAGGAAAGTGCTTGGAAGCTGCAGACCGAGGAAGCGGATAAACATACGTGACTGCTGATCTGATAGGTAGCCATGTGTCTTGCTCGCCTAAATTACGAGTGATACAACTGACATACAGCCACTTGCAGACAAAATCCCATTGCCATAAAGTCCGTTTGCATCGTTCGGCCTTAACTGGATAGATTCATGACAATGCCGTATTTGAGTTGCAAGTTCATCCCACTCGAACTCAATACTGCACGTAGAGTTCACCATTCGCCATGATCCAGTCCCGACCACAATACTCAGCTTCGCAGTTGCTGAAAGAAGCGCTATTGACCGCTGGGGGCGTTGTTTTGGCATCGGCCAGTAGTCACAACATACATTTTACCGATTTCGCCAGCTTGGCCTTTGCTGCCGTCCTCCTCAGCATCATCCACACCTTTATCAAGCCCCTACTGCTACTGATTTCCTTACCCTTGATCGTTCTCAGTATGGGGCTGGGCATCTGGCTGATTAACGCGGCCCTGCTGTTGCTAGTCAGTCAGCTAATTCCCGGATTTCATGTAGCCAGCTTAAGTAGCGCCTTGTGGGGCTCACTCGTCATCAGTCTTTTTTGCTGGCTCTGGAAAGTCTGGTTTGGACCCAAGCCTAGCCCCCGTTCCCGTGTTCAGGTGCGCTACCGCTCACAGACAAAAACCACACCGACTGGGCAACAGCCCCGCCCGCAACAGCGCAGACAGTCACTAAACGATGATGATGTGATTGACATCTAAGCCCGCGACTGCTCGTACTCATTGCAGGCAAACCAGCGCACTCGCCTAGCTGAGCCACTCAATTTCAATAAACTCAAGATACGATCCTTATGGCACACTCACAGAAATACGACCTCATCGTCATTGGCGGTGGCCCTGCCGGCTACGCAGCCGCCATTCGCGCCGGACAACTTGGAAAAAAAGTCGCCTGTGTCGAGCAAGAGCGCCCCGGGGGCACTTGTTTGAACTGGGGTTGCATCCCATCCAAGGCACTACTCAAGAGTGCTGAGCTGTACAGCAAATTACAGCACAGTGACGAACTGGGCATCCAAGTGGGCGAGCTGAGCTATGACTTCGAAAAAATCATCGCACGCTCACGCTCCGTCTCTGAAACGATGGCGGGCGGAATTGGCTTTTTGTTTAAGAAAAACAAAGTCGACCACTACAGCGGTGTGGGCATGATCAATGTACCGGGAATGGTTGAGATCACCGCCGGCAAAGACAAGGGTACCGTACTCAATACGGACAAAACCTTGATCGCTACTGGCTGTAAGCCTCGCCGCCTACCGGATATTGAGGTCGACGGTGAACGGGTGATGACCTCTCGCCAAGCGCTAGAAATGAAGAAACAGCCCAAATCGATCGTCATTGTGGGCGCGGGCGCCATCGGAGCAGAATTCGCTTACTTTTTAAACGCATTCGGGACCAAAGTGACGCTGGTAGAAATGATGGATCAGATCTTGCCAGTCGAAGATCATGAAACCGCCGCCGTCGCGCAGCGCGCCTTTAAAAAGCAGGGTATTGACTGCCGCGTTTCCACAGCGGTCCAGAACATCCAAGTAAACGCGGACAGCGTATCGATGGACCTCGTCAAAGGCGACAAAACAGAGGCGATTGAGGCCGAGTCGATCTTGCTAGCTATTGGTGTGGTGGCCAACACCGAAGGCCTACTTTCCCCCCGCGTCAAGCTGGCACAAGACCGCGGCTATATCACTGTAGATGCCAACTACGAGTCCTCCGTCAAAGGGATTTATGCTGCGGGCGATATCATTGGACCCCCATGGCTGGCCCACGTGGCAACTTATGAGGCCGTGCAAGCGGTGCAAGGCATGTTTGGACATGGCCCCGCAAAATCAGTCAAACAATTCCCCGGATGCACCTATTGCCAGCCGCAAGTGGCCTCGATCGGCCAAACCGAAAAACAATTACAAGAAGCCGGAACCGCTTACAAAGTGGGTAAATTCCCCTTCCAAGCCTCTGGCAAGGCGGTGGCCAGCAATCAACCGGAGGGCTTCGTCAAACTAATCGTTGGCGAAAAGTACGGCGAAATTTTGGGCGCGCACATCGTGGGATCGGATGCCACCGAAATGATCGCAGAGTATGGACTCGGCATGCAATTGGAGGCAACTGCGGAGGAAATCCACAACACCATTCATGCCCACCCCACTCTCAGTGAGGCTATGATGGAGGCGGCCGCAGCCGTCTTCGGGGAAGCGATCCACATCTAGTTTTCACCGCGATAATTGACTCGGTTTTCTGTTTTGATCAACTCATTTTCGTATACTGGCATTACCGCTGACCGAAGCTTGGGATCAATCCATGAACCTCTTTTTGACTCACCAGTAAAAATTGACCTATGACAACGCGCATTGAAAACGACACCATGGGACCCATCGAGGTGCCCGCAGATAAACTCTGGGGCGCCCAGACACAGCGTTCGATTCAAAATTTCCCGATTGGTCCTGCAGGCTCAATGCCGATCGAAATCATCCATGCATTTGGCTACCTAAAAAAGGCTGCCGCCCTCACCAACGCAGACTTCGGGGTGCTCTCTTCCGAAAAAGCCAACAAAATCGCGCAATCTTGTGACGCGATCATCGCGGGTGAACTGAATGCACACTTTCCACTGGTGGTGTGGCAAACCGGATCCGGCACCCAGTCCAACATGAACTGCAACGAGGTGATTGCCAATCACTGCCATCAACTTGAAGGCAAGGTGCTGGGCGAAGGGGCTCGCAGCATTCATCCCAACGATGATGTAAATAAATCCCAATCCTCCAATGACACTTTCCCGACAGCGATGCACATCGCAGCTTACAAGGCGCTGGTAGAAAGCACATTTCCCAAAATACGCTCACTGCGGCATACACTTGCAGAAAAAGCCACGGCCATGCAGTCGGTGGTTAAAATCGGCCGCACCCACTGGATGGATGCCACCCCACTCACCTTGGGACAAGAATTCTCGGGCTATGTATCGCAATTAGACCACGGTTTGAAAGCCTTGGAGAATACATTGCCGCATTTACAAGAGCTGGCACTGGGTGGCACCGCTGTCGGCACCGGACTGAATGCGCCGACCGGTTATGCGGAAAAAGTGGCGGCTCAAATTGCCCAACTGACCGAAATGCCCTTTATCTCCGCCGACAACAAGTTCGAATCACTGGCCGCCCACGATGCCATTGTTGAATCACATGGAGCTCTCAAGCAATTGGCGGTCAGCCTAATGAAGATTGCCAACGACATTCGTTTATTGGCTTCGGGTCCTCGCTCCGGGATTGGCGAGCTGATCATCCCCGCAAACGAGCCAGGATCATCCATCATGCCCGGAAAAGTCAACCCGACTCAGGTAGAAGCACTCACCATGGTGTGCACGCAAGTAATGGGCAATGACACCACCATCACCTTCGCTGGTGCGAATGGTCACTTCGAGCTCAACGTCTACAAGCCGGTCATGATTCACGCCTTCTTGCAATCGGCCACTCTACTCGGAGATGCTTGTCAGGCTTTCAACGATAGCTGCGCTGAGGGCATCCAGCCCAATCAAGCCCGCATCGATGAGCACCTGCGCAATTCACTGATGCTAGTCACCGCGCTCAATCCGCATATCGGCTACGACAATGCCGCCAAAATCGCTAAAAAAGCACATGCCGAAAATCGCTCGCTGAAAGAAGCCGCCATCGAACTGGGCATCCTCACAGCCGAGCAATTCGACCAGTGGGTGGTACCCGCTGCCATGACGGGCGCGCTCAACTCCTAGCCATTACTGCTTAGACAGCCGTCATGGCTGTCTAAGCAGTAAAGCATTTTCCCTAGGCATCTGGGCGCTTGAAGCGGCGCGCGCGCTGACCGGGCTTGGCATCCGCAGCGCCAGATTTTGACGCTCCGTAGGCTTTCTTTTTGAAGTTGCGTGGACTGGTTTGCTTGGAGCGCTCATCCCAATGGCGTTTTTTATCACCAAAGCGCTTCTTGTGTCCAGGCTTACCGCCACGTCCTGCGTGCGAGGCCTTCTCGGAGTAAGGCTCATTGTCCTCTAAAATAGATTCCCCCTCGCGGGCCTCCTCTTTACTCAACAAGTGGAAGAGCGCACTGGCGATGTCGGTGGGCGTATGCCCCGCATCCAGCAATCGATCCACGTAGGGACCATGATCCTTAAAGCTACCGGCTTCCAAAAGATCACGCACTCGGTTATAGCAACGATCAGACTTGCGTCCCTCCACATCCTCTAGGGAAGGGATTTTCATGCGCCGTACTATTTGACGGGTATAGCGCTCGATGGCTTCTAAGCGGTAAATATCGCGCCCATAGACAAAGGTGATCGATTTTCCAGATCGGCCAGCACGGCCCGTCCGCCCAATCCGGTGCACATAATCCTCCGGGTCATAGGGTAGATCAAAGTTAAAGACAATATCCACATCATCAATATCCAAACCACGGGCGGCTACATCTGTAGCGACGAGCAGCTCCACCGAGCCATCCTTAAAACGCTTGATCACGCGTTCTCGATTGACTTGCGTGATATCGCCATGAATACGATCCGCAACATAGCCGCGTGCGGCTAAAGCCTCACAGGCATCTTCCACCATTTGCTTGGTGTTACAGAAGACGATGCCGCGTGGATTTGTCTCTAAATCCAGCAAGCGGCAAAGCACCTCAACTTTGGAGCGATTACGGACCTCATAATAGGTCTGCTCAATCGAGTCGACCGTCAGCGCCTTGCGCTCAATCGAAATTTGTCGAGCCTTGTGGCTAAAGGTCTTGATTAACTTTTCAACCCCCGGATTCATGGTGGCAGAAAAGAAAAGCGTTTGCCGTGAGTCTTCTACTGCCCCGAGAATGACTTCCATATCCTCGCGAAATCCCATATCCAACATGCGATCAGCCTCATCCAAGATGCACATTTTGATCGCGCGGGTATCCAGTGTTTTACGGCGCAAGTGATCCATAATCCGGCCCGGAGTACCGACAACGATGTGTGCGCCCTTACGCAGAGCCCGCATTTGGCGGTCAATTGGCGCTCCGCCATAGACCGGAACTGCGGAAAAATTGGGCATCGCGCTGGATAAGCGATTAATTTCTCCGCAAACTTGCACCGCCAACTCCCGGGTGGGGCATAGCACGAGTGCCTGCGTCTGCTTCAACTCCAAGTCAATTTGATGCAAAGCCGGCAAGGCGAATGAAGCCGTTTTCCCCGATCCGGTCTGCGAGAGCCCCACGATATCCTGGCCCGACAAGGCCACTGGAATGGTTTTGGCCTGAATGGGCGTCGGCGACTCGTAGCCCAAGGCTGCAATGCCGGTCAATAATTCGGGGCGCAGCCCAAGATCTGTAAATTTGATGTCCATAGGTGGTGTGTCAATAGCACTAGATACGGCACAATCCTATTTAATGCACCGGTGATAATTCGCTGTTTGCAAAATAGAGCGAGTTGGTGTGGTAACAGATCATTGGGAAATAACAAGTCTCATTTTTAAGCCTTTCGATAAGCTTGAGAACCGCTTAAAGCGTAGCCTGCCAATCGCTGGTAGGCGACAGAGCCCGCACTCTGTGAAAACGCTGCCGAATGCGGGCGACTAAGCGCTGCTCTTGAAGACATACTGATCGAAGTAAGCCGCACGCTCCGGGCACAGTGCCAGCTCTCGCAGACCCTGTAACTTGTAAGCATAGCACTCGGAAAAATCTTCACGCGCATTGGTGCAAGCATAGTCACTCACTGTAGTGAGTTCTCGCTTGCGAACGCCATATAGCCACTCATCCCGCTCGGATTGTTGCAAATATTTATGGAAAACGTGGTGCCCCACCTCGTGATACAAAATGTGATAAAACTCCTCAACACGATGAAAGCGCCAGATGACCACGGCTTTCAAATCTTCCGAAGTGTAGTAACTGCCTTTGACGCTGTGCCCAATCGATTGATCGCTGAACTGATTTATCGTCTGAGCGATCAACTTATGTGGATCGTAGCGGATCAAATGAATGCCCCGGCGGTGTTGACGGGGGACCCTTTCAAACGCCTGCACCACTTGCGAACGCGCCACCAAGTTTTGTTGACTAAAGCCTAATATCTGAGTCGCCATTATCTAAAAATTAAGCTGACTGTAGTGAATCCTAAACTCGAATCAAATCTCAAAAAAAGCACCTTGCTAACAAGTTGTTATAAAATTGTAAATTCGCCGTTTATACTTGGAATTCACTCTGACTAACCGTATTATCATTATTATGGTTTGCTATGATCCTACGTTAAATAAAAACGCTTTCAGGAATCGCCAGCAAGCAGGTAAGTTGGGTGCGCAGTCGTCGCAACAATCTCAAAAACAGTCAGTCAAAGCCCAGCATGAAGTCAAGATTGGTTTGGCCATTTCATCGGGTGGCGCACGTGGCCTAGCCCACCTTGGCGTAATCGAGATCCTAGAAAAAAATAAGATCCCGATCGCTGCGGTTGCCGGGAGCAGCATGGGGGCCTATGTGGGCGCACTTTGGTGTGCCGGTTACAATGCACAGCAATTAATTAAATTGGCAGAAGAAATTCATAGCCCACGCCAATTTCGAAAACTTTCCGACCTCGCACTCCCACCCTCGAAAGGCATTTTTTGGGGTCTTAAGGCGCGTAACCACTTGCGAAAATCGATTGGCGACATTCACTTTAGCGAACTCAAGCGGTCGCTGATCGTCATCGCAGCCGACTTGGATACCCACCGTCGTGTGATCGGCCATAAGGGGCGCGTCATTGACGCGGTGCATGCTAGTTGTGCGCTGCCAGGATTAATTGTACCGGTCCACTATCAAGGACATCGCTGTATCGATGGAGGCGTCATCGAGCCGATTCCGATTTGCAGTCTACGTAAACATGTCGATCTAGACTATGTGATTGCGGTGTCCACCATTCCCTCCGGACGCGAAATTGAAGCCTGCTCGGCAATCAAAAAGCCCCCCTCAAAAAAAAGTTTACTGCGCCGCGCGCTCGCCTTCGGCATCAAGCCCTTCAATCTGCTCGCACCGGGCAACATCATCGACACTTTTAATAAATCCCTCAAGGCCTCACAAATCCGCATGGCGGATGATGCCTACGCCTACGCAGACCTCGTCATCAAGCCTGTTTCCTGCCAAGGGAATTGGTACGATTACCACAACTACCAACATTTTATTGAGATTGGCCGTCAGGCGGCAGAAAAAGCACTTCCGAAAATTTTTGAACTCCTTCAGTCCGCCAACAAAAATCAAGCGAATCTGCCTCATGACCCACCCCAAAAACCCTTGGTGGGAAAGCGCCTCAGCCGATGAAATTCATCACCGACAGGGACTCATTCTCCACTCATTCATAAAAGACCGCGTTTTACCCTTCACCGCCCACTATCGTGAGCTATTCCGCCAGCACGACCTGTGTGCGGATGACTTCAAGTCGACCGAAGATTTGGTAAAACTCCCCTTTACCGATAAATCACAATTTACCGATGCCAAGGACTTTGTCGTCGTCCCAGAAATGCAGCGCCTAAAGCGTCAGTGGTCCACCATCAAAAAAGTAATCCGATCAGGTCCTGCCAGGGCTAAACAACAATTAGAGCAAGAATTGCGTCCGATATTCATGACCAGTACAACTGGTCGCTCTGCTGATCCCGTGCCTTTTTTCTACACCCAGCACGACCTAAACCGACTGCAAGTATCAGGACTGCGAATGATGCAAATTTGCCAGTCAAAAAGCGACTATCGACACATCAACGCCTTCCCCTTCGCACCGCACTTAGCCTTTTGGCAAGCCCACTATGCAGGCTTGGCCCACAACACCTTCACCCTGTCAACAGGTGGGGGCAAAACCATTGGAACCGATGGCAATATCCGGATCATCACCAAGATCAATCCCGATGCGATTATCGCGATGCCGACATTCTTGTACCACCTACTACAAGGGGCCGCCCAAGAATCTGCTCGCTGGACGCAGCTCAAAACGCTGGTACTCGGAGGAGAAAAAGTCCCGCTTGGCATGCGCCGAAAACTCCGTGAGCTCTGTGCACAAGTGGGCGCACAATCCGTACAAATCCTCTCCACCTACGGCTTCACAGAAGCCAAAGTCGCTTGGAGTGAATGCCCCACTCCTGAGGGTGAAGAAAGCGCGGGCTTCCATATTTACCCCGACATGGGATTCGTGGAAGTCATCGATCCAGAAACAGGTCAACGAGTGGGTGAAAACCAAGCCGGAGAAATTGTTTTCACCCAACTAGATGCCCGTGGTACCATTGTACTACGCTATCGGACCGGCGATTTAATTGAGAAAGGGATCAGTTATGCCCCCTGCCCGCATTGTGGCCGTACCTGCCCGCGCTTAGTCGGTAAGATTTCGCGGGTATCCGACATGCATCACCTGAATTTGGATAAGTTAAAAGGTACGCTGGTCGACTTTAACAAATTAGAACACTTGATTGATGACACCCCCGGCGTCGGCGCTTGGCAAGTTGAGATTCGCAAGAAAAATAACGACCCCTTGGAGATGGATGAGCTGATCATCCACGTGGTCGCGCTAGAAGGCGCGCAGGACCTGAGTCAGCACATTCACTCCCGCTTCAAACAAGAGCTGGAATTGGCGCCCAACGCCATCGAATACCACAGCTGGGAGGCCATGCGCGCACTCCAAGGCGTGGGTACCGAACTTAAAGAAAAAAAGATTATCGATAACCGCCCCCAATAAATTATGCACACAAAACTCGTCATCGTCGCTGGCATCCGCACCCCCTTCACCCGCATGAGTACCGATCTCGCTCATTTAACGGCCAGTGATCTGGGAAAGCAGGCGGTATCTAGTTTACTCGCACACACCAGTCTCGACCCGGAACAGATCGACGAGGTCATTATGGGCTGCGTCGGCCAACCTGCCGATAGCGCTAATATCGCGCGCATAATTGCCCTCAGATCCGGGGTTCCCGAACGCGTGCCCGCCAGCACCGTCAATCGAAACTGCGCCTCCGGTATTGAATCCATCTTATCTGCCCATCAGAAGATGATGGCGGGGATGGGTGAATGCTTCATTGTTGGTGGCTGCGAAAGCATGAGTAATTATCCACTCATCTATCGAAACTCAGCGATTGAACACTTTACGGAGCTGGCACAGGCCCGTAGCCTCAAAGATCGATTGGTTGCGCTCTCGCACTTTCGTCCTCATGATTTTTCTCCTCTTTTGGGTCTTCAACTTGGCCTGAGTGATCCCGTCTCTGGACTCAATATGGGGGAAACGGCCGAAGTTCTCGCCCGAGACTTTGAATTGAGCCGCGAAGAGCAGGATGCCTTTGCGCTACGCTCACATGAACGTGCAATCGCCGCCCAGGCCGTGACCCAGCAGGAGATCACTCCAATTTATACTGACGAGCGTGCCGTGCTAAGCGATAATGGTCTGCGGCCAGATTCCTCACTGGAAAAATTGGGCAAGCTGCAGACCCTATTCGATAAAAAGACGGGTAGCGTTACAGCGGGAAACGCCTCGCAAATAACCGATGGTGCCGTTGCCCTACTCGTCACCAGCGAAGCAAAGGCATCGGAACTCGGGATCGAGCCGCTCGGCTATCTGAAGGGATATGCAGTCACTGGCTGCGACCCCAAACGTATGGGCATTGGTCCGGTACAGGCCATTGCTGCCGCCAACAAAAAAACCGGTTA
The DNA here is from genome assembly GCA_963933035.1 of uncultured Puniceicoccaceae bacterium. Lineage (GTDB taxonomy): Bacteria > Verrucomicrobiota > Verrucomicrobiia > Opitutales > Coraliomargaritaceae > CAWVTP01. The sequence goes on from CAWVTP010000002.1 coordinate 38,012, forward strand.
TCAATTAAATGATGCCGATGTCATCGAAATTAATGAGGCTTTTGCCGCACAAGTACTCGCGGTGTTGAAAGCCCTGAAAGATCCAAACTATGCCGTTAAGGCTGGCTTGGAAGCACCCTTGGGCGAAATCACAGCCGAACAACTCAACCCCCGAGGGGGCGCGATTGCGCTTGGCCACCCTGTGGGCGCGACCGGAGCTCGCCTCGTCCTCAGCGCACTCAAACAACTACAAGCTAGTAAGCGTAAGCGAGCACTCGTCAGTGTCTGCATTGGCGGTGGACAAGGCACTGCACTCTGGCTTGAACGATAACCTCCATCCAAACCCCCGACCATGAAGAACCTACAACTGACTCAGCAAGATGGCATTGCCATACTTGTGTTTGATCGCCCCAACTCCAGTGCGAATATTTTTGATGCAGCGACCCTAGTCGAGACGCAGCAAGCAATCGAAACTATCGCAGCTGATGCAAGCATCAAAGCACTTATCATCCGCTCGGCCAAGTCTAGTATATTTATCGCTGGCGCAGATATCCCCTCATTATCCAATGCCTCACCCGGCGACTTGTCGTCTCTGATCGATCTGGGACATGCGGTCTTCAATCAAATTGCAGACTTAAAAATCCCTACCGTCGCGGCCATCCACGGCGCCTGCCTGGGCGGTGGCTATGAGATTGCACTGGCCTGCGACTGGCGAATTGCCACGGAGCACAAATCCACCAAGATTGGGCTACCTGAAACCCAGCTAGGTATCCTTCCAGCCTGGGGTGGGACGACTCGACTATCGCGCTTACTGACCCTACCCAAAGCCCTCCCACTGATTTTAGCAGGCAAAACACTAAATGCGGGAGCGGCCAAACGTAAGGGCTTGATTGATGTCGCAGTCCATCCCGCACATCTACTCAACGTGGCCAAAAAACTTACCAAGAAAGGCAAGCGCAAAGAGGTACCTCACACGCTCGTTCACAACCTGGCATCCGTCAAAATGATTGAGTCGACTGCTCGAAAAGACTTAATGAACAAGACACAAGGCCTTTACCCAGCCCCGTTAAAAGCACTGGAAGTCGCCTGCCAGTCGGTCTCCCAACCGCTGCAAGCTGGCTTCAAGCTGGAAAAAGATGCCATCATTACACTGGCGTCTAAAGCAGAAACCAAGCATCTAATTGGCCTCTTTTTGGAGAGCGAGAAGGCCAAAAAGCAGCGCATTCAAGGCGTGGACGGCCATAAAATCCAATCCCCCGTTATTATTGGAAGTGGCATCATGGGAGCTAGCATCACCTACTGGCTCAGCAGTCGGGGCTATTCCGTATTGATGCAAGACATTGACGACCAAGCCTTGGCAAAAGGCATGCACCGCATCCACTCGCAATATCAGCAAGCCCAAGTCCGGCATATAATTTCCCTGACGGAATCGCATGCAGGAATGGATCGGATCTATGCCAGCAGTCAGCCCGTCAACCTCATGAAAAAAGATCTCATCATTGAGGCCGCTGTGGAAGCTCTGCCCCTCAAACAAAAGATCTTTACAGATCTATCACAGCGTTGTCGTGAAGATTGTATTTTGGCCACCAATACCTCAGCGCTGCCCATTCAAAGCCTAGCAGAATCGATCAAAAACCCAGAGCGCGTCGTCGGGCTACACTTTTTCAATCCAGTCCATCGCATGCCTCTGGTCGAGATTGTGCGAGCACCCTCCACATCTGACGCCACACTCAGCACCGCCTTGCAATTTGTGCAGAAAATCGGTAAGACGCCGGTAATCGTAAAAGATTCGCCCGGATTTTTAGTCAATCGTGTGCTGGTCCCTTACCTGCTGGAAGCCTGCAAGCTGTTTGCGAATGGTATGGACCCCAAAGCCATCGATCAGGCGATGCTGGAATTTGGCATGCCAATGGGCCCCTTACGTTTGCTAGACGAAGTCGGCTTAGATGTGGGCAAGCATGTGGCCGAGACCTTGATCGCCGCTTACTCCGATCGGATGTCGCTACCCCCAATGATGGAGTCTATGATCGAACAAGGCTGTCTCGGTCGCAAGGTTGGCAAGGGTTTTTATGTGTATGGTAAAGAGCAGCCGGAACCCAATCCACTGGCGCTGCAACTCCAAAAAAGTAGCGGCCAAATCCCAAAAAATAGTGCTGAATTTTTGGCCGAACTGATGTCCAACGAAGCCGCTCGCTGCCTCGACGAGGGGATCGTAGAATCCGCCGAAGCCATCGACTTAGCCATGGTACTGGGAACCGGCTATGCCCCATTCAGAGGCGGCCCGCTCCATTATGCCGATGAGTCTAAACTCATTCGACCCAAATTCTTCAAAGACGCCCCACCCATCCGTATGGCTGGCTAATTCACCTCAACCCCCTTCTATTATGAGCGATCCGCACCCCAGTCATATCGACACCAGTCAATTCTCCAAAGAAAAACGCCAAGCACTCGAAGTCGCTGAAAGTTCACGTGATCAACGTGAAACCAGTGGACTCGCCGCGGCCCTATTTGCCGGCAACCCCGACTTCAATACCATCATCCCCTTTGCAGAGCAATCAGCAGCCGCGAGAAGCGAAGGCGATCACTTTTTAGAAAAATTGAAGTATTTACTCGACCATGAAGTCGACCCCGATCAAATCGATCAAACGGGAGAGATCCCACCAGAACTGATCAAAAAACTGGGGGCCATGGGCGCCATGGGCATTAAAATCCCCCAAAAATACGGCGGCTTGGGTCTATCTCAAAGCAACTATTCGCGGGCGGCAATGCTACTAGGACAATACTGCGGCAACCTTACAGCACTGCTCTCGGCCCACCAATCGATCGGGGTCCCACAACCGCTGATCATGTTTGGCACCGATGCCCAAAAAGAAAAATACCTACCCTTGTTTGCCAAAGGTAATATCTCGGCCTTTGCGCTCACCGAGGAAGATGTGGGCTCGGATCCCTCCAAAATCAAGACGGAAGCCGTGCTAAATGAGGCGGGTACCCATTATGAACTCAATGGAGAAAAACTTTGGTGTACCAATGGTTTACTAGCTTCACATATTGTGGTGATGGCGCGCACGCCCACTGCCAAGAACGCCCTAGCCATGACTGCGTTCATCGTCCCGGTTGATGCGCCAGGCGTGGAAATTGTGACCCGTTGCCACTTCATGGGTCTCAGAGCCCTCTACAACGGCGTACTCCGTTTCACCAAGGTGCAGATTCCAATTGAAGATGTGGTGCATCAACCGGGCAAGGGTCTAAAAGTCGCGCTGACCACCCTCAACACCGGTCGTCTTACCTTACCCGCAGCCTGCGCTGGCATGATGCAGCGCTGCTTAGAGATTTCACTAGATTGGTGTAGCAGCCGTGCCCAATGGGGTAAGGCTATCGGAAAACATGCAGCCATTGCCCATAAAATTTCTGAGTTGGCGGCTAATGCCTTTGCCACAGAGGCCATGGTTCGCTATACCTCCGCGCTGGTAGATGCCGATAAAAACGCAGATATCCGACTCGAAGCCGCGTTGGCCAAATTATGGGGAACCGAGGCCGCCTGGGAGGCGGTCGACGAGACCATGCAAACTAAGGGAGGCCGTGGCTACGAGACAGCTCACTCGCTAAAGAATCGCGGCCAAAAACCCGATCCGATCGAGCGCATGCTACGCGATTGTCGCATCAACCTCATCTTTGAAGGCTCTAGTGAAATCATGTACCTATTCATTGCGCGGGAAATGCTGGACCCACACTTGCGAGCTGCTGGCGCCGTTTTGGACAGTCGTAAATCACTCTCCGAGAGAGGGACTGCGGCGATTAAAGCGGGATTCTACTACCTAAACTGGTATCCCAAACGCTACCTGCCTGGCCTGGCCAAGATGCCCAATTCTATGGATACCCGTATCCACGCACGCATGCAAAGGATCGGCAGTCTCAGCCAAAAATTGAGTCGTTGCATTTTACATAACATGGCACGTCACGGACCCAAATTGGAACGGGAGCAACGCCTACTGTCCCGACTGGTCAACATCGGGGCGGAACTCTTTGCGATGGCCTGCGCCAATGGACAAGCCCAATCCATCCTAAAAAATGGAACCGATGCTGAAGCGCGGCAAGCGATCGACACCTCTGGCTATATTCAAATACGCGGGGAACACCGAATCGCGGCCTATTTCAGGGACTTGCATGCCCCCATGGACCAACCTGGCTATCGGCTGGCCCAGAGTTTACTTAAAGAATAAACTCTTATCGGGTAGCAGCGATCAGCCTGTAGCATCCAGCCAGACGCCCTGAGGCATCCGCCGTAGCCATTGACGTCCGTCAACTCCTAAAGCGATCAGGTGCACCCAGCCATTCTCCACCAGATTGCGCACCTCTTCGTTTTGCTCGATGATATGATCTAAGCGATCCGTCGTGGCGGCCACGCATACTATCAGGCGCAAGGGCTTATGTACGAGCTGCTGTCCGTCATGTACCGACTGGAAGGCCAAGCCGCGTCGCAGGTCACACTCGTTGCCCTCAGCCACTCCGACACCGCCCACCACATTGTGAATGGCCTTGTGGCCGCTGCCCATTTTTTTGTTGTCGATCGAAGAGGCGTAGTACTGTAGATTGATCCAGCTACCCACCACCATCGGGCCGCCCATGATGCCACTTAAGATCTCCGCATCCACATCCTCCTCCGGCGCATAATCATGCAAAAATACCCGGCCGGAAAAGTCTGCCAAACGCGTCCAAGCACGGGGAGCCACCAGGAAAGCGGCATTGCCTGCCAGCGCCCACTCCGGACGAACTTGCGACCAATCCTGCCCTCGCGCTTGCACCGCCTCAATACTCGGCTGCGCACCGGCTGAGGTAAAGAAACTCGTAGCTCGCTCAGTCGCACACAGTTCACTGGCTCTGCGCAAGGCTGACTCTAGTGCCTGCAATCGTTGCGTGGGTAGATCCTGCGGCTTAAATAGTTGCACTTCATCCGTCGTGGTATTGTGAAAACCCGCGATGAAAAAAGTCTCTGCAGGCACCACAAGCCCACGCGCTTTCAGCCCAGACCGCACTGCATCCTGATTCAATAAGTCGGCCGCTAAGCGGGCATTGGCATCCCCGGCATGCCCCCCGCAGGCACCGCAGTCGAGTGCGGATGCGTAAGGATTGTTGCGCGTTTGACTACCATGCCCACAAAATAAAATAATAGGTGCGAAATCACGGGTCAGACTCAAACTCTGCAAAATACCCTGCGCCCAATCGATGCGCTGCTCTAAACTCAAAGGATCATTGATCATGGGCGCCCCTTGGGCCAGTTGTGGCTGCGGATGCAAAGAAAAGGCATCTTTAACCAACTCATAGCCATAACTCAGCCCCATCGTTTCCACAAAAGTAAAACAAGAGGAAGCGGCCTCCTTAAAGCGCTTCCAAGTCCGCTTGCTCTCCCGAGCATCCACTCGCTGAAAGGTCAACTGCGCAAATTCAGACTCGGCAAGGCCTGCTTGATGTTCCGTAGAATTCAAGGGCGGTGCAAACAATACCGGACAACGCGCCTGACTTTCACCCTCACCTGGAATACGATGATCAATCGGCAAGCCAAAAAATCCGGCATAACCCATGGTGTCCACCTGCAACTCGGAAGATTCCAAGGCGCGGCGATAGCGCTCAGAACGCACATCCATACAAAAAACAGCTTGGACGTCTGGGACCTGAGGAGTATCGACTGTATTTGGTTGTATCAGCGCTCTCAACTGACGAGCATAAGCCTCTTCGCGCGCGCTCTGCCAAATAAATCGTAGGGCCAAATCTAAAGGTAGCCGACATTCTTGGGCGCATTCCCGTGACACCTCCAGCTGCTCATGCCAAGCGGCAACCCACTGTGCATGGTCTTGTAGTTGTTGATAAAGCGCCCACTCATAGGCCAGCAAAATGGCGAGTAACTGCGGGAGCAGGTCGCCCCGCTCGCCACGAAGCTCACGTTCGCGATCTTTATACCGTAAATGGCCCGCCCAACCCGGCAGCGTCATCAATAGGCGATAGCAGAGCGGCTCCACACGCGACTCCGGAATGCCAAGCTCAGACAAGGCCAGCTGTAAAAATGCGTGTGGGTCTTCCGGCAATTGACGGACAAATGCGCGGAAATTGGGCAAGCCATGCAACTCCGGGTTGCGGTCGATTTGAGCCGCTGCCCGCCAACCAGCATATAGAGCTCCATCTTGCCAAGGAAATTTCCACGAAGACTGCCCATCGTCATCATACGCCGCGCACCATTTGGCGGCCTCTTCCCGCAACATTCCCTTCCAATCACTGCCGGTTTGGCTATCCACAAAGGCGCTAAACGAATCGCCATCATCGCCTGTATTTTTAGGCTGGGCCGTTGAATCGAATGATCGAATCAACTCCGCAGGCCCTAGCTTGACCCCATGACAGTCTAGGCTGCTGCGCACATGCTCGGATACACGCTCGATAACTACTGTTATATCAGACTCCAAAATCTCGCCTGCCGCGAATTGCTGCTGAAACTCGTCCAAACTCGGCAACATGGCGACATCCAGCACGCGTTGATGCTCATGGGCTGCGGATTCAAAGCTCTGCTGCGTGTAACCCAAAAATGGATTGACGGCCACAAAGTGCGATAAGGGCCACAGCGGAGCAACCTTCTGACAGGCATCTGCGATAAAATCTTGAAAATCAGTCTCTAGGGTGTACATGACGGTGAGCGTTGGATGGATTGCGTTGTGAAATTATTGATGTTTTGCCACCAGGCCCAGCTTGCGGGCCAGTCGATTGGCGACGGTATTCATATAAAAGCCATTCAGGGCGTGGACATAGAGACGACGCTTGTAAGCGACCGATAGAAATCCCGGTTCACCATCCTGAAAACGAATCGAGGTGATCAAAAATAATAACAGGACCGCCGCAATGAACAGTTCCAGCACCCACGCTGAGTCTGAACGCATGGCCACTGCGCTGCTAAAAAAATAATAGGCCATCTGCGCCAAAAAAAAGTACAGCGCGGCAATGCTACCCGCAACGCCTACCGTGCCCGCAAAGGCAATCCCCTGTTGACCGCGCCGCATGGCGGTCCACAGCAACTGGGTCAATGCCATCACCACCACCAGGCTCAGCACCAACATGCCAGGCTTTTTACTAGGACTGAGCTCAAAGGCAATGCTAAGCCCCACCACAATAGCCAGGGAGACGCTAATCGCTAGCCAAATACGCTTGGGATTCAAACGCCGATAGTGCGGTTTTGCTTTCAATTTTTTCGCCGTTTCCACCGCGGAACCACAAGTCAGGAAGGCATGCGCTTTGTACAATGAATGCGCCAACAAATGTAAGACCGCGATATGAAAGGCCCCCAATCCGCACTGCAATAACATGAAACCCATCTGCGCAATCGTCGAATACGCCAATGCTCGTTTCACACTGGTCTGGGAAAGCATCACCATGGCTCCGTAGACGGCGGTCAGTGCGCCACAAATTGCGAGCACGGAAAGCGCATTCGGCGTGTGCACGAAGAACTGACTCAAACGAATCGCCAAAAAGCCACCCCCATTGATAATACCGGCATGCATAAAGGCGGACACCGGTGTCGGCGCGCCCATAGTGTCGGGGAGCCAGGTATGAAAGGGCACCTGTGCCGACTGAATCAGCGCACTGAGAATGAGTAAAGCCGCGATCCAAGTTAGGTTGGACACTGAATCTACGGCAGCCCAAGCAGCGAAAAGCTGGGTAAAATCCTGCACACCAAAACTGCGATATATCCCAATAAAAGCGACAATCAGAGCGACATCACTGATACGCCCCCAAAAGGCCTTTTTGCGCGCCGATAAAACAGTACCATGACGATCCGGAAAATAAATTAACAGCTTGTGTAGACTCAAACTACCCACAATCCAAGCCAGCGCAAATTGAAATAAACCAGGCGCCATGACTTGCGCCAAGACCGCGGCCAAAGTTACCGACATCCACTTTAAAAAATAGCCCTGTGCGCAATCGCCAGCTAAATAATTCTTGGAAAAGCGCAGAATCAGCGCTCCCAAAAAACTCACCAGTAAGGCCAAAGCAAACGATAAGGCATCGCCCCGAATCCCAATCAACTTGGCCGCGCTCAAATAAATATCAAAGGTCACCGCCCCAGTCGAGATCCAGGCAAGCAATGCACTTAAAATTGAAGCACAGACCGCCCAAGCTAACTTTTCCCCCAGTACAAATAAGCGCGTGGCATGCTGATTGAGATAGGACGTCGATACCAGACTCCAAACGAGCAATGCGGGAATCCCCCAAGCAATGGCCAAACTGAGAAATGCAATCATGCACGCAGTATAGCAAATTAATTTGATTTTACATAATATAAGTATTATAAAAAATCGTTCATTTAAATATATATAAAAATGAACTCACTCAACTTTCATCATCTACGCTATTTTCATGCGGTCGTTCGCCAAGGCAGTCTCACAGCAGCGGCCAAAATGCTTCGCGTATCGCAATCTGCCTTAAGCATCCAGATAAAAAAACTAGAAGATCATCTGGGCTGTAACCTATTTGATCGCCAGCACAAGCGCATGCAACTCACTGAGGAGGGCAAAATCATCCTCGACTATGCCGAGACCATTTTCCGCACCAGCGAGGAAATGTTGGCAACGCTACAAAATAAGAGCCAACGCTTTCGCAACACTCTCAGAGTGGGCGCCGTCTCCACGCTATCCAGCAACTTCCAACTCAGTTTTCTACAACCAGCTTTGGATGACCAGGACTTAGAAGTCGTCATTCACTCCGCCAGTTTAAGGGTCTTAATGACTCAGCTAAATGCCCACAACATTGATCTGGTTTTATCCAATAATCCGGTCATGCGTGACCAAGAGCTGAAAATTCACTGCCAGCAAATCGCCGAGCAACCCGTCAGCCTGGTAGCACCTCCCAATTGGATCGCACAAACACAGTTCAATTTCCCGCAGGATTTACAGCAAAAGCCGATGGTGCTGCCCGGACTGGAAAGTACCATCCGTGCCAGCTTCGATCTAATCATGGAGCAATCAGGCATCGCCCCTTTGATCGCGGCCGAGGCAGATAGTATGGCCATGCTGCGCCTGATTGCACGCGAGACGAAAGCCATTACACTGGTCCCACCTGTCGTGGTGCAAGATGAGCTGCGCAATGGCCGCTTGGTCGAATTGTACCAAATCCCCAGTATCCAGGAGAGCTTCTATGCAATCACAACTGCACGCCGTTACCCGAATCCATATTTAAAGCATCTCTTGCAGCGATCGGTCGCCGGCATGGCAGGCGATTGCTAGCGGCTACCAAAAGTAGTTGAGCCCAGCTGAAAATTGACGCCCCTTACCGACAGTCCCTGGAATTTCCTCAAATTCAGTTTCCCAAAGATTATCCACCGCCACGAATAGTTCTACCTCGGGCACTTGGCTGGGATAAACACTCAGGCTAAGATGAGTAAAAAATACGCTATCACTACCCGAACGGATGGCATTTTCCGCTTGGTGGCGCCATTCATTATCAACTCTTAATTGAAAGGTATCCAAAGGCGACCAAATGAGCCCTAGTGTTCCGCGATGTTCCGCATAATTCAAAGCGTAAAAACTGGCATCAACAGTTGCCAAGCCATAATTCTCGGATTTATCCAGCAAGGCATAGCTAGCTAAAACTTTCAAAGAGTCCCATTCTTTGGAAACCAAACATTCCAGTCCCAAAGTCTTGATATCAACGTTGTTCGCGCTACGAGCGCCAATATTACCAACAGCGTAAGTCCAGTCCACCAAATCTTGATCCCAGCGATAAAATAGTGCGATCGCAGCCATCCAATCGGCGCGCTGCAGCTTAGCTCCAAGTTCTAAGTTATTGCTGAGCTCGCGATCAAGCTCTGGATTACTGGCAAAAAGACCTCCTGTTGAGCCTGCAATGGCACCATATCCAGCAACCTGACTGCTTTGGGCAAAAGCCAGATGCCATTGATCGAGGTCGCCATTGTCGTAGGTCTTTTGCCAAGTCACATCCGCTAGCGGTGAAAATTGACCCTTGTTCTGGCTATTGTCATCCCAGCTAAATCCCGCGCGATAAGTCAGACTTTGTTGCTGCCCCTGCTCGACTCGATATGCGGGCAAGAGGCTAAACTTGATATAAGCTCGATCCGTAAAAGTGCGGTTCAGCTTAGTCGAATCAATAGAATCAGCCAATAGCTGGGTCACATGATTAAGCGAAAATTGATCGTTGAAGCAATGCTTACCCGAAAGTCCTAGTGCATAGACATTCGTGTCGTGGACAAAATCGTTATTCGGATTAAAACGGTTGTAAATATAGTGGTCCAAATGCTTTCTATTATAGGCTGAAAAATTCCAAAAACTATCCAATTGGTAGTTTTGCTGATGACTCAGTATGAATAAGCGCGTTTTTAAGTTTTCAGTCTCATTAGCGATGCCCCATGCAGGGTTGTAAACATACATCCCGGGCCAACCAAAGAATTTAGCTTGATAACCAGCAAACAAATCGGTTTGAGATTGCGGCCCCAGCAATTGCAGGCGGGCCGAGCTGCGATCAAAATCATGATCTCCATAACGAATCGTGCCATCGCTCTCCGAGCGGGCACTTTCGAGCTCTGCATTCAGCACCCATCGCTCCGAAAAGCTGTGTAAATTCGACCAACCCTGATAGAGGCTCTGGCGATTGAATCCGTAATTGCCCGCCGCCAGGCTCAACTGACCGCCGTTTTCAATCACACGCCAATCATAATCAAGCGTACCGACCGTACTGTTAAAGCCCAGCAGTGCATTGGAACTGCCCACAAGCACCTCAGGCACCGTCAACATCTTAGGCGAAATCGGGATTTCAGTCGCATAGTGTCCGGTATGCGGATCAAACAAATTAATACCACCAACGCGAAAACCGGTATTTTCAAAAATGCCTCCGCGAATGGTTAAATCTGCCTGTGCTTCCTCAATATTACGAGCCTGCAAATCAACGCGCGGGTTGAAAGCAAGGTTGGAGATCGGCGTCGAAAAGCTGGTAGCCGACTCATTATTTGCTGTTTCTTGACCTTCGACAACCAGTGTTTCGATGCTCTCAGGCTCCGTGACTTCCGCCGCTAGCTGAAGCCCTCCCATCGAAAGCAGAGCCACTATATAAATCCGTAAATGAAACAAGCTTGAAGATAAACACATCTAGCCTGTGATGTAAGAATCTATAATAAAATCAATTGTTAAGTTAAAAAAATTTTAGATTAACTTTCGCCACCCAAAAGAAAACATCTGGCACAAATAACATAATCAACCACTGCGGGTGCGAATACCCGAGCCAACATTACGCGGCTCACCCCTGCTGATAGCGACGCACAACGGCGGAAATTTTAGGTTTCGCGTCAGGACGACCACTACGATTTGTCGAAAGATAACACTTTTCCAACTCACGATTCAATTGCATAATTTGCATAAAGCGATTTTGGGTTAGATCAAGTTCAGACTTTAGTTCTGGCGGAATCTGCAACAACCCTGAGCGAATCGTCTTCAACTGACTTAATTTGTGATCGAGCTGTTCGATCATCTGGCGTTTACGCTCCTCAAAATCATCGGCTGGTGCCGCGCCGTTGCGGACATTCAGCAATTCTTGCTCTAATAACTGGCGGCAGTCGGTAATGACAGCATCGTAATCGCTTAAAATATTAGCTAATTCCATATATAAATAGGGTTGATATCGTTTTACGATACAGCCTGATAGCGCATTCTCTTAGCGCGTCTTTTGACTCGAGCTCAGCAAGCTAGTCGCCTGCCCCTCTGCATCAATCCGCCACTGAATAAGCTTTAGGCGCCAAGCCGCATTTTCTTTAATTTGACGCAACGCGGGCGACAAGCTATCGGCATCCAACAATTTCATATTTTGCTCGATAAATAAATAACTCTCCTGCGCCCGCTCATGCATCGCCATTTTTTCGAAACAGAGCGCAATCTGATAAATGACTGGAATGCGCCAACTGGGCAGTTCACTCAATTCGACCATGCCTTGATAAATACGCAGCGCCACACTGTAGTCACCCTCGGCGTAAAAGCGATTGGCGAGGCGATTACCTGCTTGCTGATGCCAAAATGTACGCTGCCGCTCACTGGCATCCGACTCATTTTGCGCTGAATCCAACAAACGCATAAATAAGGCGATACTGGTATCCTTCTCACCTAACTTCATCATGACATCCGCCTTAGAATACAACAATTCCGGCAAAAACTCACTTTCCGGAAATTTTTTCATGAAAGTATCAATCAACTCTAGGCCGGCCTTGAGTTCTGGCATTTTAAGTGTGGCGAGAATTTTATAATATAAGACCGTTTCATGATTTTCGGCACTTAACTCCAAAAGTTCGATACGATCAAATAGAGCCAGTGCTCGCGCATAATCTCGATTTATGTAATGACTACGAGCGATTTCAAACTTAGATAGACGCGCCAAGTGCAGATAGCGCTTTAAACTTTTTTCTCCTCCAACCACGATGCTGTTGATCACCCGAAAAAAGGCTTCTGCTGAGCGCGTGGGTAAATTGGCATCACGATAAAACTCTCCCAAGCGGTATAATCGCTCAGGCGTGGCTGCTTTCACCGGAAATTTAGCGATGGCTTGCTCCAGCATATCAATCGCCTTCGTATATTCTGATTGCTCGTAATACAGCTCAGATAATTGCGTTAGCGCATGCAGTAAATCATCATCCGTATCTTCGGAATATTCCACGATGCTAATGTAAGCCCGCTCAGCTAATGACTTCCGGTCTTGCTGCCAGTAGAAGTCTGCCTGCTCACGTACACTCATGTCTGCCCAAACCTGATTGCCATCGGCATCTCCAGCTGACTGAGAACGATTCAAATCCAATTCAAAAAGCGGTTTATTAGGCTTTTCTATTGATTGCTCATATTGATCCAGCTCAGACTGGATAGCAGGGTCCTGCCCAAGCTCAGTGGACAGGGCTTCCTGCGCCACATTCTGCACACTCTTTTGGGCAAGCACACATAGTGCACTCAGCAGGTATACAAACAGTATTTTAAGCATCATGGCACTTGTAGATAACTGGATGAACTCGAGGGAGTCACGACTGTCGGCGGATCGAACACCGCACTTTGATTCAGCTCCCCCTGAATACTCATTTCTTGCTGCTGATCCACTGATACCGGAAAATGCAAATAAATTTCATCAAATAACCGATCCGTATGCTGAGGACGTGGAAAGGCATAAGGCCCCTTCAAAGTAGCCCCCCCCGAGTGAAAGACGCGCACCTTTTTACTGGGCTTGGGACTCAAAATTGGAGGCTCAGGCATCGCTGCAGGCGGATCTGGCTCAAGCCTTGCCACCTCTTCAACTTCAGCTGGGGCCGCGGCTGCCATCAAACTCTGATTGTAATGGAGCATAAAATCTCGATATAAAGGAACGGCCCCCTCAACGACAGGCGCTGCATCCGACTGGTATAAATAGATCACTGGCGCTTGCGCACGCTCCAAATAACCTCGACTGGGCAGCCATAAATCAAGCGTCATGGTGGCCGCGCACAACTGTGAGTGCAACAAAGCCCAAAGGATCAGCAGTCGGGCCATTGCTCGCCTAATCGGTGCTGCAGAGCGAGTAGTTAAAAAATGCATAGCTGTGAAAAACATTTAGGTTATAATATCTACCCAAGCAAATTGTTCACCAATTGTTAAAAAACTGACAGTATAAAGGCAAAACATTAGCAAATTGTAAAGACGGCATCTCAGCAATCCCCATTTTAACAAAGTATTCACAAGACTTTCCGTTTGCATATTATTTGAGCACAAAAGCTGCTTTATGCTTAATTCACGGAAAATATATCCGTATTTTAAAATTCACAGTACATGGAATACTTAACCACCAGTCAAATTGCGGACTTCAATAATCCGATGGCCTTTGCCCGAACACGGACAACGCGTGTCGGACAAACAGAGATTGGATCCGCCAATCAGCGCACAGTTCGCACTGGCGATATTGAGGAATCCTACCGCCTAGTGCTGGGAGCCACAGAAAAACTGGAAATTCTCAGCGGTAACTTAAATACCATGCTAGATTTGACGAACTCGGGCATGCGCAACTTGTCCAACTCCCGCAAGCAAGAGGAAATTTACGGAAAATTGCGTAGCCTATCAGCGGGATTTAATCAAGTTGTGGAGGCCATCCGCTTTGATGGGGAGAGCATCTTCACAAATAAACCGATCGCGCTCACCCAAGGTCCTGGAACACGAGATTTATTGATCGACCCCGTCAGTTTACTGACCCATGGAGAAAATTCGCTCGAACTGTCCCTGAGCGTTGCTGGCGCCAGCGTAGGCGTTGAGTATTATACGGATGATGCCATATTGAATGATGCCTATGACGTCGTCGGACTCGAACTCAACCAGGCCAGTTACTTGCCAGGATCTAACCCGGCCTTAGAATTAGAGACCGGTTCTTACAAAGTCGCTATCACGTATTTGGGTGAAAATTCCTCCGTCGAAATCCGCAATACCGAGGGCGGTCTGATCGAGAAAAAAGATCAAGTCGATTTATCCGGATCCGGGAGTGAATGGGTCGATTTTGATGTTGGCGTCCGTCTGAATTTTGAAATGGAAAGCCTATTTCAAAGCTTTGATAAATATGACTTCGAAGCTAAGGGTGCCGCCGTACTCAGCGCTACCCTCAACTACGAGCGCGTCGACAAGCATGTACTGCGTACCGCATCTGAAGAGCCCGCAGTGAACTCAGCAGAATTTGTCTTTAGCTCCCCACTCACAATTGGGTCAAGTCAACTAAAGGTTGGGAATCCCCAAATAGCCCCACTGGAAGAACTGACGCAACCCCTCGCAACTGGCAACTATACTGTTGAGGTGGAATACTATGGCGAAAATTCAATCGTAAAGCTAAGTGATGAATTGGGGCGTCTACAAGGCTATCAATTCGGCGTAGATCTCAGTCAAGATGGTATTCACGAAGTCAACTTTGGCAATGGACTCAGCTTCGAGGTCGAAACCGATCAGTTTAACACGGAGGGCGCCAGCTTGACGACAGCATTACGCTACAACCGAGAGGCACAAGATCTAGAAGAGTTTGACTTCAGTGAATATGCGGATCGAATTCGTGAAGCACTACTCATCGTGAATGAACAATTACTCGTTATGGGCGAGGCCAAAACTCGGATTGAGGAAACCAATCAATTACGCAATAGCGCCAACACGTCCAACGCACCCAGTGCGGCTGCATTTAATGCCGCATCGGCCAATCTGCTACTCAGCGGAGGGGGTGGCGGCGGACTATTTGGAGCCATCTCCAGTGGCGCGCGTTTTGGCGTTCTAAGCACCCAGCTATTTGAAACCACCGTCGCCTTTCAGTCGCAGGCCAACCAATCACCGCAAGAACTCGCCCAGCTGAGTATTCAGGGCAATGCCGCCTCAGTTTTATCCACCTTTGCCTAATTGCATTGAACAGTCAGCACACAATTTACCAAAAACAGCAGAGCGCATCCCATCCCGCAGCGCTGGAACGGCTACTGAATTGCTACAGCATCGGCATTCGAGCCGCTGTTCAGCAAGATACCGTCAAAGCCACAGAGGTACTTGATTTACTGGAACGCTCTTTAGACCCGAGTGCCGATCCCAGTGTCACCCTATCGTTGAGAGGCATCTATCAGGAGTGCCGAGAACAGCTTCAGGCTAAAAACTGGGCACTCTATGCGGAGCACTTAGAGCGATTAAAAGGCTTGTGGATCGCAAAACAAAGGGTCCAGCAATCCACGCTCTAGGCAAGCTATTATTATACTCAGTTCGCTGGCAAATTCTCACTAGCGACACCGAGGGATCACTTCGATTAAGCATTGCATTTTTGAGTTTATGCGAGAAACCTTTTGCGGGTCCCCTTAGGAAAGGTGTGATTCATGAACGGATATGAGTATGGCATTAACTTGGAAGCAAAAGGATTTGATCGAAATCGGCGCACTTTCTTGCGACGAGATGAACACGATCTTTTCAGTCGCAAGACAATTCAAAGCGTCAGCCCAGCAAGGCAGTCTTCCGAAAAGCCTGCTAGCTGGACGCACCCTGGTCAACCTCTTCTTGGAGCCCAGTACACGTACTCGACTGGCTTTTGAAGTGGCCGCAAAAAAACTACAGGCCGAAGTGATCACCATTTCAGGTGCCTCCAGTAGCTTGACTAAAGGTGAATCTCTGCGCGATACCGCACAAAATATGGCAGCACTGCAAGCGGACATGATCATTATGCGCCATTCCGCCTCGGGAGCGCCTAATTACCTGAGCCAAGTGGTGGATATCCCCATTATCAATGGCGGAGATGGCGCACATGCCCACCCCACTCAAGCTCTATTGGATGCCTTTACGCTGATAGAGCAATTAGGCAACATTCAAGGTAAGAAAATCACTATTTTGGGGGACATCCTGTACAGCCGCGTAGCTCGCTCTAATATGGAATGCCTCTTAAAACTAGGTGCTGAGGTGACGATTGCGGGCCCCAGCACCCTCGTCCCGCAAGGCTTTGCAGCCCTGGGCGTTCGTGTTTGCTATGATTTACGGGCCGCCCTGCAGGATGCGGATGCAGTCATGCTGTTGCGCATTCAGCATGAGCGACAGGCAGCCACCCACTTCCCCTCCATCGGAGAATACACCAGTATGTTTGGCCTCAACCAAGAGCGCGCCCAATGGCTCAAACCCGACGCCATCATCATGCATCCCGGCCCCATTAATCGTGGAGTTGAAATTGACTCCGAATTGGCAGACTCTAATCGCTCCGTCATTTTACAGCAAGTCACCAATGGTATCATGGTTCGCATGGCCTGTATCCACCTCTGCTATGCCTACCACAATGGCCTCCCTTTGCAGCCTGAACTCTAATTGATTTCTTTTCACCATGAGCGCTTATTTATGGATTCAAAACGGGCATTTGCTGGATCCAGCAAATCAGATCGACGAGATCCAAGATCTCTACGTAGCCGAGGGTCGCATCGTGCCGCAGCTGAGCGAAGCCGAGAAAAATTTGGCTAAAAAATTAGATGCTCAGGGGCTGATGGTGACCCCGGGCTTAGTGGATCTCAATGCTCGTCTGGGTTACCCAGGCCCCAGCCATCGCGAGACGATTGCGACTGGGACGCAAGCTGCTGCCGCTGGCGGCTTCACCAGCCTGCTCTGCATGCCAGACACCTCGCCCCTGTGCGACAATGCGGGTACTTTGCAGCAACTCGTCGACAAAGTAATCCGCGATGCCTGCGTACGCGTCTACCCGACTGGCTGTCTGACGAAAGGACTGGATGGAATCGCGCTCGCGCCCAGTGGCCAATTGCAAGCAGCTGGAGCAGTTGCCTTATCCGATAGTGGCGCGCCCACCCAAAACAATGAAATCATGCGCCGCGCACTCGAGTACGCGCACATGTTTGACATGCCGGTCTTAGCCCAATCTCAGGACAGTTCCATGACGCATCAAGCCATGATGAATGAGGGTGAATGGTCCCTGAGACTGGGCCTCAAAGGTTGGCCCAAAGTTGCGGAGAGCATCATGGTGGCTCGCAATGTCATTTTGGCGGAACTTACGCAGGCACACGTTCATCTACAAAACATCAGTTCAGCCGCTTCGGTGGAAATCTTGCGGCGTGCCAAAGCGCGCGGCATTCACGTTAGCGCCGAGCTTAGCCCGCAACATCTAGCCCTAACGGATGCCGCCTTACGCACGTATGACACCAATCTAAAATTACTGCCACCGCTGGGCGATGAAAACGATCGGCGCGCACTGATTGAGGGCCTTAAAAACGGCACGCTTGACTGCATTGCGAGTGGCCACAGTCCCTTCTCTTCACATGAAAAAGACTGCGAATTTGCCGCGGCTCCTTTTGGGGTGGGCAGTTTAGAAACTTGCCTTTCCGTCGCCCTAGAGATTCTACATCACCAAGAAGGCTGTTCACTCAGTCAAATCATCAACTGGCTGAGCACCAAGCCCGCCAAGATTTGCCGACTCCCAGCAGGCTCCTTGGCAGTGGGGATGCCCGCAGACATATGCGTATTTGACCCCCATGAAAAATGGGTGCCGCAAGCCGATCAACTGCAGAGTAAATCAAAAAATTCCCCTTGGATTGGCAAAACACTTCGCGGCAAGGTCAAAGCCTGCATCGTGGGCGGCAAACAAATCGGCCTCACCAGCACGCATACTTTATAAGGGAATGGAGACAAGTCCTCAGCCAGACACTCCACTGCTGATCGCGAGCGTCATCATACTCGGCGTTCTGCTCTGCAGTCTCATTTTGTGGTATCGTCGCTTACGGACGCGCAAAGACTCGATTCTTCCCAGTACTCGCGTCGACAGTTGGACGATTGGCTGGGTCAATTTCGGGCTCTTCATTTGTGGCTTAATTTTATGCGTCAGCCTTTTTCAAACTGCGGGTGGCCTGCTACATCAACATTTCTTCGAAGATAATGCGACCGAACTCACGCCCTGGCTGGCCGTTTACGCGGTGCTCTTGTTGCAAGTACCTTTATTCATCGCTTACTACCTCAGCCAGCGCTGCTTTGCCAACTACTTTGCCTGCCAAATAAATTTTAAGCCTTTTACCTTGCTGCAGGCAGCCTCGAGCACGCTACCGGTCTTCATTCGATTTTTACCGCTGATTTGGTTAGCTTCACTTTTATGGACCCATATTCTTGAAGATTTGCAAGGATTTGGCCTCATCAATGAGGCTCCACCTCAGGAGCTGGTTCAATTATTTCAGTCGGGAGGACACCCGCTTGCGATCGGCTTATTAGTCATTTTTGCCGTTGTGCTGGCTCCAATTGTTGAAGAAATTATTTTTCGGGCCTGTATCTACCGCTTTTTGAAAGGGCAAATGTCGCTTCTACTAGCCCAACTATTAAGCGCGACCCTCTTTGCACTGGTACATGCCAACTTACTTTCCTTTGCGCCCTTATTACTAGTAGGCATTCTGCTCGCGCGTAATTATGAGCGCTCAGGAAATCTACTGGTCCCGATTCTCTTTCATGCATTTTTTAATGCCTTTAGCCTAACAATGCTTTTACTCATTAGCCAATCGGACTGGCCAATGCCTTAATCCAACGCCCTATCATGTTACACGCACAAGACGATACGCGCATCCGCAACACACGCCCGCTGCTACCTCCGGCGATTTTGATGGAGGAAATCCCCCTATCCACCAAAGCCCAAGCAACCGTCCAAAGCGGACGAACTGAAATCAGTCAAATTTTGGAAGGAAAAGACGATCGTCTGCTACTCATCGCGGGCCCCTGCTCCATTCACGACACGAAGGCCGCAATAGAGTATGCCCAAAAACTCAAAAAATTAGCGGATCGCTACAGTGAAGACCTCTGTATAGTGATACGTGTCTATTTCGAAAAACCACGTACGGTAGTAGGCTGGAAAGGTCTTATCAATGATCCCGATATTAACGGGAGTTTCGAAATTAACCGCGGCCTACGCCAAGGGCGTCAACTCTTAACTCAAATCGCAGAGCTGGGACTGCCAACCGCAGCTGAATTTTTAGATACCATCATTCCCCAATTTATCGCCGATGCGATTTCTTGGGCAGCCATCGGCGCTCGTACCACCGAAAGCCAAATTCATCGTGAACTAGCATCGGGACTGTCAATGCCAGTCGGCTTCAAAAATGGAACCAGCGGCAATGTAAACATTGCCATCGACGCCATCCGTTCCAGCCAGCAAGCTCATTGGTTCCCCTCCGTCACCAAGCAAGGCGTTACCGCCATTTTTGAGACCACTGGTAACCCACACAGCCATCTGATCCTGAGAGGCGGCAACCGAACAGGGCCCAACTATGAGGCAAGCATTCTGCAAGACGTTCTGAGCGACTTAAACAAACATCAACTCAAGCCCTTCCTGATCGTTGATTGTAGCCACGGAAATAGCGAAAAAGACTACACCCGGCAAGCAGCTGTCGCCCAAAATTTAGCCCAGCAAATCACTGACGGCCAAAACGGGATCGCTGGAATCATGCTAGAAAGTCACTTGGTGGCGGGACGTCAAGATTACCAGGTCGCTGGCCCGAATACTTATGGTCAAAGCATCACCGATGCCTGTATCGACCTCAAAACCACCGAAGACATTCTGCAAGAACTGGCTGCTGCGGTGAAGAAAAGAAGAGAAATTCAGTAATTGATCCAAAAGGCAACGCTCAGAACTTACCATAGCAAACCCTGAGAGAACATAAATTTTTGTGAGTATCTGTAGCTTTGACGAGGTGAGAGAACCCTTAAACCTGGATGATGCAATTCTTCGAGCAAGGCTCTCCGAAACTAAAGGCCTGGGACCCCATAAACACTAACCGACTGCCTGACAGGCATTAATGAATATTGTTTACCCAAGTATCTATAATACGACAAGACCGAATGCGAAGCAGAGTAGACCCCGATTTGAATACTCTACAACTCTAATGAGTCGCATACGAAATGTAACCAAAAGAAAGTCACCTACAGATAAGGTGCTTTTTTTAAAAGCCCGATTGCACCAAACGGATGTTTTCACGTAAATCTGACAGGGACAATTCATATCCCTGACAACTATAAACAATAGCTCCCAGGTACACTGTGTGAGACTTTTAATGAAGCCTACAGTTGGGCTTCCTGAAAAAGGTAAAAACAGCCTATTATGGGGGCTTTAAATGTAAAGAGTACTGGCGAAGTGCACGGATTTATTTCAATCTGTTGAAAAACCCTTGCACCTATTATGAA
>CAWVTP010000003.1:0-33257 GCA_963933035.1 uncultured Puniceicoccaceae bacterium
TGATGAAGCAAGTGATGCGAATATAATTATTCGGCTGCAATCTGTCGATGAGAACGGGCCTGGGAGTAGTACAGCATATACCTACAGAGTTTATAATGCGAGCGCTGTAACAAACGCTCGTGCGCCGATCGATCTAATTCATCCCAGAGGGGGAACGAATCATCCATTGAGTTTTACAGCCCGGTACAGTAAACGCTATTTTTTAAGTGGGCAAACTTTACTACTGGGCATACCATGGACCAGTCCTGTGCAACCTGCGGGAACGGTCCCCATCACAGAAAACCAATCAACTCTCCGCTTTGATGGTTTGAGTTGGCATTATTAGAGTAGCGATGCGATTTGTTTTAGTTTGGAATTTAGATCAAGTGAGTCTGTGGCGGGTGCGTGGCAGGCGCATTCAGGCTGTGGGTCAGGCGAGTGAGATCCAAGATGGTGCCGCCCTAGTGCACTTTTTATCGGGGCATCAGCCGCAGCTAGCGCGGCTGCGTTTGAGTCTATACATTGATCGGCCCAACTTGGATCATCGGCTGGAGCGGATGCCGTCTCTAAATAAAAAAATGCAGCGTCAGTTGCTGGTGCAGCGCCAATTAAAGCATTATGGCGGTGATGCCGAATCGAAACGCAGCTGGGATGCGCTGTCGGTGTCGACGGCTGCTATTTCTAGCAATCGCAAATTGCGGCTCTGTGCATCATATCCGATCGACCGCTTGCAAGTACTGTCGGATTGGGCGCGTAAAGTGGGTATCCTGCTAGACGGCTGTTTTAGTTTGCCGGCTGCGCTTGCTCAGGTGGCGTATCGAGCGCCTTCGGAGCGCGGGCGCATTGTGCCTTTTCATTTCTTTGATACGGTGTATCTAATTGCTCAGGATGCTGCGGGGGCGCCTCTATTCTTTATGCGGGTGGGGGAATTTGAGCCGGATGCCATGCGAGTCGAGCGGGCGACTCAACGGCTAGCGCTTTACATTGAGCAGGATTTTGGGACCGCCTTCGAAGTGCTACCGAGTGAGCCGACAGAAAAAGATTCGGAAGCCTTGTTACAAGCCTGTGTTCAGCTGAGTAAAAGCCAGCAGTTGAACTTGCTGCCGCGCAGTGCGCGTAGGCGGCAATTTTTTCAGTGGTTTCGAATCCGCTGCATGATTGTTGGTTTGCTGCTCTTGGGTTTATCGGCTTGGCAATTGCAACAATTTATTGACCAGAGTCAGGACTTGGACCAACGCCATGCTGACTTGCTAAGCAAGCATGCACAGGGCTTAGAAAAACTACAAGCTATTCGGCAGAAACAGTCGATTGAAAAATCCCTGCAGCAAGTCATGGAATTTACCGAGGATCGCTTGAGTTTAGAAGCCGATCAAACAGCACCCGAGCTGATCTCGCAAATGCTGATGGTGGTCGTTCAGGCCATGCCGCTAAATGTTGAGTGGGATGCGCTCTCGATTCAGCCGTTAATCGACTCGGAGCAGCTGCGCCTGTACTTAAAAGCGCGCCCACTCAATCAGCAGATAGACCTCAATGCCGCCTGGGAGGCATTTCAAGCTAAACTCAGCCAAGCTGGATTGCGGGTGCAGACGCCGACGATCGAAATGATTTATGAGGGCGACAACACATCACGCTTTACTCGAAACCGCAGCTTGCAGGCTTTTGAGATTGAGCTGATGCTAGACCCTAAAAATTTGATCCAATAAAAACGACTCCGATGTATCGCTATTTATTTTATGGACTTCGTTTGTTCGCTGCATGGCCCTTACTGTTATTACTGATCACTGCGATCCTTGGGATGCAATGGTATCGGCAGAATAACGAAAAGTCCTTAGCGGTGGAGAAACTGCTGTCGGACGTTTTTGAAGTGCAGCAGGCTTATAAGAAAGAGGAAGCGGTCTTTGATGGAATTGCCTTCAAGGACTTGCAGCGGCGAGCTCAAATCAAGGCGGGTGATTTCTTGGCAGCGGATGCGGTCAATGAGACTTATTTACAGGCTCAATTGGCGCCTGCATTGGCGGATCATGGATGGACATTGAATACCTGTGAGCTATTGGCATTCGATCAGCCGGCAAAGTCCAATCAATTGGCCTCGGTTTACGTCGAAGCGGCTGCCTTGATGCCGATTACAGGTTGGGACGCGAATACAGAAATGGAACAAGGAACACGCCCTTTGTTGGCCTCGCTGCGGGCGATCAAGCAGCTCTGGCAGACGGCCCCAACGAAGGGCATGACGCAGATTGCGATCGAGCGTACAGATTCGTTTTATGCTCTCAAATTAGGCGTTTTCATGCCGGCCTATCAGGATTTGAATGCTTTAGGAACTTTGCTGGAAGAATAGCGATCGATGGGAAAAACACTCAACAATCCAAAAGTTGTGCTGCCGCTGGCGGGCGCTGCTGCCTTATTTTTAGTCTATCGTATTGTACCTGAGGCCTTTGAGCTGGATCGCTACTTGCCGAAGAGTGATATCAAGCAATTGATGGATCATAAAGCAACGGTTGACTTACCGCCTTTAGTGGATCCCGGGACCCGCGGAATGAAACTGTATGCTCAAGCTCGTTGGATGTCAGGCGCTCGGGACAAGCAAGTCCTGCCCGAAGAAGACCCTTTCTATTTTTATGAAGCCCCGGTGGTGACCGACAACGCGCTTATTGAGCCCGACGAGCCTACGATCGAGATTGATCCCGCCTTATTGGATCGTTACATTGCCGAGCATTTAGGTTTGGACGCGCAGGGATTTTTTGTGCGCTTTGGGGATGTGCGAAAGCGTGCGGGTGATTTTATTCGGACCACTGGTGGTCGCGACTTGGTGCTGCAAAAGATTGCGATTGCCGAGACCCCGCGTAGCGATGCTGCTTATGCGGCAGCCGTTGAGACCATTATCCGAAACTTACAACTTTTGGGGACCATGCAAGCAACTGCAGCAGTGGGGAGTGAGATTGCCTACATTGCAGGTGGTATGCGTGATGATGCCATCTATCGTACGGGTGATTTTGTTGCCAAGAATCCTGTCGTGAGCTTATATTCTATTTTGCCGAATTCAGTCGAGTTAATTGATCGTAAAGGGACGCGTTATAAGCTGTTACTGCCAGATTAAGGCGAGTGGACCCTGATGCCGAGTTGTTTATCTGAAAAGGTTGCGCCGTTGTAGTAGATACAGTAAGCCGACGGCATAGCCTGTAATCAGTGGATACTGGCTCGGCTCCGGGACCAAGTTTCCCGTTAATCTTAGATGATCGAATCCGATGTCTTCATCACCGTCATTGAGTTTTTCGATAATAACATGAATGGTCAGCCAATCACCATCTTCGATGGGGCGTTCATGATAGCTGAAAGTGTGGTCGATAATCGTACCATCGCCAATCCCATCAAAATCGTTATCGATCTGAGGAGTGTGATTATACAGATCTCCCGCGCTATGTTGTGCTTCGATTGCGAAGATCGTCTCAACTGCCGAACTATCTATCTGTACTTCAATTCGAAAGGAACTGGTGCTGTCCCAGTCCTGTAATCCATCCTCCGCTGCGTCTTCAGCCACATACCAACTCAAGGTTAAGTCTTGGTACTGATGAATCTGGATGTCGGACCATGTGAGTGTGATGTGTTCAATGCTGGAATTGTTGGCATTGATGTCTTGCGCACCGTAAAATCCACTCCCTTGAAAATTGTTGTAATTTAAATTGCTGGGTAGGCTGTTCGCATCCATTAGCCCATAATAATCGTAGCTATTCTGAGCAGTCAGGTTATCAGGATGACTAACAGTGTAGGCGATCTCCGTATCTTCAAAATCCTCAATGAAAATAGTTTCACTGGCTGATACCAAAGAGATGAGTAACAGTTGCATGTGCCAGCATTTCTGGATCCATTTGAGCATGCCGAGTGTGAGTAACTCCAAGCTTTGCTAAGCTACAATATGAGAGGAATCAAGCCTAAATCGACGCGAATACTCAGCTTGTTGCAATCAGCCCAGGCAGGGCTTCCAGCACAACCGTTGGCGAGAGAGCCTTGCCTGCATCACAGCAAATCGGCAATCTCGGCACATGGGAGGTTTCCAGAGGTGCCCTAGAATCAATCCTTAAGTAGAGATTCAGAGAGCCGGTTTTCTCGGATAGTGTACATTCTGTAGATCACGTCTGTGATTGTATTCTATCTGAGTAAGGCCCAATTGGTCGAATTGAGAGCGAATCGTACACGGGGCTAAGCGTATTGACCGTATTGACTGTTTGAGTATTGGTTGTAGTAGTAACTAGATCCTGTGCCACTGACATCATTTAACAAGGCGCCCAAAATAGGGGTTTCAGATTCATTGATACGAGCGATATTAAGTTTTGCGCTAGCTCGCTTAACAGTATTGTATTTGATAACGTAAATGACGCCATCCGCCTTAGACACAACGGTGAGTGCATCACTTACAGCAGCTAATGGGGGGCAGTCAATTAAGATGCGGTCGTAGTTTTGGCGCAGTTCATTTAGCAGTTGAGCGAAAACTGGACTGTTGAGCAATTGCGTCGACTGACTGGATTTGCCTCCCGTAGAGAGAATGTCAATTCCGGGATAGACCGCTTGTTGTACTGCGTCTTCAAAGGATGTTTTTCCCTCCAGTATTTGAATCAGCCCGCTATCATTATTTAGGCCGAGTGATTTGGCGACATTGGGGAGTCTTAGGTCGCAATCCAGAAGTAGCGTACGTTCACCATGGCTAGCAAATGTGAGGGCCAAGTTACTACTCACAAAAGATTTTCCTTCGCTGGGAATCGTACTCGTCGTCATGATGACTTGGGCTTGACTGCTTATTTTGTTGAGCTTGATGGCGGAATAAATCGAGCGATAGGTCTCCGTTATGTGAAAATCCCCTTGGCCAGCAACAACCTTAGCCTTATCTTGATCCGACATTTTTTTTAGTCGGGGCAGGGTTCCCAATATATTTATACCGAGAGCACCCTCAATATCAACAGGTGATTTGATGCGATCATCTAAAAAGGCTACAACAAAGACTAAGCCCAGACCTGCTGCAATCCCACCAAAAAGACCGGCCGCTAAATTTAGTGGAATATTCGGGGATGAAGGATATAGCGGCGGGACTGCGTCATCAATGATTCGCACGTTGGGCTTCTTTAGGCTGACCTGAGCTTCTTCAGAAGTCATTCTCTGGTTTAACGCTTGAAAAAACTGTTCTTGAACCTCGAGTTGTCGACGCATTGAGTTAAACACAACTCTTTTTTTACTGAGATTAATCAGATCACTGGTTTTCTCGTCTAAGCGAAGACTTGCTAAATCAAAATTCTTTTGGGTTTGTTTCTGAGCGGAACGCAGTTTGTCAACCGCATTTTTAATGGCGGATGCCAATTCGTTCTCAGCCTCTTTAAGACCTTGGTTGAGCGAGACCATCTGAGGATGTAGGGCACGATAGCGCTTACTCAAGGATGAGATTTGGATCTTATTTTCACTGATTTTCTGTAGCAAATTAGCTACGTGCGCTTGGTTAGCGATATAGTCCAATTCCCATAAAGCACGGTCTTCATTCGTGTACTGTTTGACCAGATCGGTTAAGTTGTTGATCAGATCAAGCTGAGACTTTGCTTCCAGCTTTTTGGAATTGAGTGCTGCGAGCTGCTCTCGAGCTATATTTTCTTGGCTATCCAACGAGACGGCTTGTTTGGACTCACGGTATTCTGCTAGTTGCATTTCGAGCTTCTCAACAACAGAACGCTGTTGATTGGCCCGCTTTCTTAAGTCGTCTACAGCTTCTAAGGATCCATCGACGTTTAGATCATAATTGTAAGCGATAAAGGTTTGCGCAAATAAGTTGGCGATTTCGGCAGCAACATCTGGGTCTGGATGGGTATAAGCAACATTAATGATGAGGCTCATTCGTGAAGGTATTATTTTACGATCGCGACCCAGCACTTCAATCGGCGTAAGAGGTCCCCCAAAATTAATAGTATTCGTGAAGGGTTCCATGAAGCGCCTTTTCAGGTCGCCTTCGATGCGTTTATTGACTTCGTAAATAATTTTAGAACTTTCGAATATGCCAATGTACGTGTTCAGGTCTTCGGCACTGCGAATTTGATCGGTGCCAACTTCATAAACCCCCTGGCCGAGCGCAGAGGGGTCGTCTCTGAGCATACGAATTTTCGCATAAGCCGTGTATTGTTCAGTTTTATTAAAGGTGTACAGAGTCGCCGCGATCAATACGATAAATAAGGCGGCCAAGAAAAACCAAATGCGTTCGATAAAAATGCCCCAATAGTCCTTGAAGCTATGCTGCCTCCCTGAGCCTAAATGCTCGCCGTAGCCGTAGCCGTAGCCGTAGCCGTAGCCGTAATTTTCAGGGGTAGATACTGAATTTTCTGGTTGCTTAGAAGGTTCCATAGTCAGGCATTAGATCCAAGCGATGGCTCTAAATGATGCGTTCAGGAACCCATACTGTATCACCCACCTGTAGCACAATGTCCGATACATCGTTGTCTATCAGGATACGAGTGAAGTTGATCTCGATCTGATCGAAGCTGCCATCCTCATTCTTGCGCTTAATAATGATGGCTTTTGGGTTACCTAGGCGGCTGATGCCATTGACTCCAGCAATGGCTTCAGTGAGAGTGATCGGTCGATCCGGGGGGATCGGTACGGTACCAGGTTGATTGACGGAGCCCAATATATTGATATATTGTGGAGCGAAGGATGCTACCAGTACAGAAATTTGAGGATTTACTAGGTAGTCGCGATTGTAGAGATCAGTAATTAGAGATTGTGCCTCGGCAATCGTCATGCCAGCAATTTTAACTTTGCCAACTAAGGCCAATGCGACGGATCCGTCTCCTTCAATGCGGATGATTTTATTGAGATCAGGTTCTTGGTAGACTTCTACATTGATAACGTCAGATGACTTTAATACGTAATTTTCGCCGACGACAATACTGACTCCTGAGCCTGAGCCGGTCGTAGTACTATTGGCATCTGAGCTGCGACTAAAATTGAAAGAAGGTCCCCCCCCTTCGGCTCCAGCATAGGCAGTGGCCAACAAGTTTAGTAGCAGAGCTAGGTAAGTGCGTATAGTTGACATCAATTAAAAAATGCCTCGTGTGAGGCATTTCGATAGAATTGTTTTGATCGTATACGCTTAGTAGCGCAGCGAAATATTGATGTCTACTTTGTTGTTGTCGAAGTCACTTGCTCCGCCAGCTAAGTCTGAGTCGTTTTTAGAGAAGCTGTAGGCACTTGAAACTGTGCAATAATCACTCACTTGGTAGCTGGCATTGAGCCCCAAGCTTAGGAACCCATCTTCTCTAGACTGGTCTAAATAGTCACGCAGCGTGTAACCTAGGCTCGCACCTGTACGCAGCTGTTGTGAAAGCGCTAGCGACGAATTTATATTGAATGCGGATTCTTCAATTCGGGTACCGTTGGAAGTTGACCCGAAGTCGCGACTAATCGTAATCGAATTGTTCAACTTAGGCGTGGACTGCCAATTAAGGCTTCCATCAAGACCTAGGCTGGAGTTGTCGCGGTTGTTAGTCGTAAAGTCTGAGTCGATAAAGCGTAGGCCTAACTTAATGCTGCCCGAAAGTTTTGGCAGTAAGTCACCGCGCGCTCCGATATTTATGAAGTGGGCATCAGAGCTGTAGGCAGTGTTGTTTGCGTTGGAAGCCACATCGGCAATATCTGTGTATGTATATTGGTATCCAACACTGAGGTCGACTTTGGGTGTGAGTTCATAAAACAGATCAAAAGGTAATATGGTGTTGTCGCGATCGGCGTAATTAATTGCTTGGCTGCCCGTATACTCACGCTTTGAAAACTTAATGCCTGACCCAAAACTAAACTTGGGGGAAAATAAATACTCGCCCTCGATTTCTAATTTAGATTCATCAGATTCTGAGAGATTACCTTTGACCTTAGCATCTCGAAGTGAGGATTGGCGCTCATCAAAGCTAGCAAGTCCGCTTATGAAGTACTTGGCCGCATTGTAATTACCTGCTAATTTGGCGTGGAAGGTTTGGGTGTCCCACTCATCGCTTTTGTCGTAACGTAGGATATCGTAGCGCGTGGTAAAATTTAGATTTGCATTTGAAACACCACGTCCAAACGCAGATTCGAATCCGGGTGATAGTGTCAGTAAGATGTCTTCAACCTCATCGCTGGAATCACTAAATAAGTTGGACTGCCAACTCAAATTGGATGAACCGGTAAAATAAACATCAACACTGTCATTGAATGAAATCAGAGGCGAAGCGTTTATGGACAGTGTAGAGGACAGTAAAATTACGAGTGCGGGAAATATATTGCGTACCATAGTATGAGTATTTATTTTGGATGAGTCAAAAACTCAAGATTTTTTATTGCTAGTGTGAATTTGCTTACTTGTCTACCGTAATATTATCAAATATGCCCTTAAGTAAATTTTTGTACCGTTAATGAATTCTGAACATAAATCCCATTCTATTGAGCTTGGACGTCAATATCTACTGTTCGGTTTTGTGCTTCGCATTCGGCTAGGTAATGGGGCCTACAAAATAAAGTTTTTGTGGCGCCGAATTATTCTTCTTTTCGTAACTGTATCTTTATTGGCATGGTTGGCTGTAGCTGCCTTGTTATTAGCGTTTTTTAAGTACAAGCGAGATTTTTCGCAGGTTGCTTACACGGATATGCTACTGCTCCCGATTCGTATGGCAGAACATCGTAATAAGATGGGACAGTACCATATTGTAAAGGGGCTAGACTTTTTTGAGCGAAAAGAATTTGGAGATGCCTTCAGGCTTTTACGCTTAGGGCTTATCAATGCGCCCGAACATGTAGAGGGTCGCATGATGGTCGCAAAATTTTATCGAGAAGCTTTGAGGCGTCCTGAAGTCGCTATAGATATCGCGCTCAAAGGTTTAGATTATGAGGGCTTGAAGAATCCAGACTTTCTTAAGTTCTTGTTTTCTTTGCTAGCAGCAGAGCAGCGTGACCAACAAATATGTGAACTTGTCGCACAATACTTGCCTGAGGAGGTCGAAATCAATCAGGTGCATCAAATTATGGCGCATGCTGCGGCGGATGCCTACTACCAAAGAGGGCATTATGATGAGGCGGAACAACTGATTGCCGATTATAATTTGATGCAATCGATCGATAGTTTTTTGCTGATGTATCGAATAAAATGGGCGCGCGGAGAAAAACTGCAAACGATCAATAATTTAGAAGCGACTCTGCAGCGCTATCCGAACAATGTTCTCGTTATGCAGTTTTTAGTTTCTATTTATTTAGAAGAAAAAAATTACGCACGTGCGCGACAGTTGATTTTATTGAGATCTTTGAATGCCCCGACGAGTTTTGGGCCTAAGTTAAATTTGTTGCAAATGGCAGTGATTGAGGGGAATCGTAGGGAAGTGCAGGAGCAATTTGATCGCCTGTACCAAACTTTCGGATCAGACCGCCGCGCCCTCGGACAGTTAGCGGAATTTGCTGCTCAGCATGGACTGGTCGAAAAATCTAAGGATTTGTATCTGCAGGCTGATGAGGAAGACGATTACAAAGACGTTTTGGCAATTTTATGGCTGCGTTCTTACCTGCAGGCAGGCCAGTTTCGACAGGGGATCGAATATGCGTCAACTTTGACGAATTTGAATGAGCAGGTACATGTGTACAAAGATGCGTGTTTAGTTTATGCGTACTATGCTTTAGACGAAGATGCGCTTGCGGAGTTGCATTTGAAGTCTTTTTTGCAGTTTGCGAGCATTCAGGTTCAGGACTATTTAAAGTTGGCGCTGGATTTGATCTCAATCGGACGACAAGCTATCGCCTTGGATTTGCTGAATAAGGCTCTTAAGCTAGATGGTGCGAATCAAGTTGTACTTGCGGAGGCCTTAAAATTAAACCTCGAGCTGTCAGACTTACTGTCGATTCAAGCACGATTAGAAACTTATTTAACGACGCGCAGGCCTGATCAGGCTTTGCTGCAAGCATGTTATGACAAGCTCGTAGGTGATCGCTTTATGTTTGAACGAAATCGCGCTCTCTTGTTGATGAAATTGCGTGCTTATTTGTAGTCTTAGGCGCTCAGTGCCTTGCGGCCACTGTAATCAGATTTTCGTGGAGCTGTGCTATAGATTTTACTGGATGCGGCATAAAATTATCAGTGCGTCGAAGCTAGGCTTGCACCCCAGCGCATCTTGCTTTCGATTGTGGTTATGAATGAAGACGAACCGTCCACAGCTTTTCGATCTTGGCCACTCATCATTTCCTTGTTCGCCAGTTTGTTGGCACTCGGTACTTTGTTGTACGCGCACAAAACCAGTCAGCAGCTTACGCATTTTAGTGATCTCCATCAAGCGGATTTGGAAAAGTTGCAGAGCGCACAGCGTCTTATGGCTCAGTTTACTGAGCGACTCGCTAAACTTGAGCAAGGCACTCAGCAGAACAAGCAAGCGATTGATCGGGTCCGTTTGTACAGTTCGCAACTTGAGAAAGTAATGCAGCCACTGGCCGCCGGAGTGGAAGATAATCGCAATAAGATGGTTGAGTTGATGTCACAATTGAATCTGGAAGCTGGTGCAAAATCGGAGATTAAGCGTCAAGTCGCGAGCGAAGATACCCAGTCGTCTCTTGAGCCCACTGCATCGACTTCGCAGGCAAAGCCTCCTGTTCACCGAATTGCATCGGGTGATAATTTTGCGCGCATCGCAAAAGCCTATAATGTTGGGCTGCAGTCCTTACTCGATGCCAATCCAGACGTGGATCCTCGACGCCTGCAGATTGGTCAAGAAGTGGTTCTGCCCCTGAATTAGTGTGCATGCATCCCCTCAACAACCCCAGCCTGCAGTTTGGGAGCTTCTCGATGATCGATTGCTTCAAGACTGCCGAGTTTGGGATTTGAGAGCCCGTCGTTATCGATTACCACGGCAGGGTAAAGAAGCTGATTTTTATTATATTGATTCGCGTGATTGGGTCATGGTGCTGGCGCCAACTTTACAGGAGCAGTTTGTCATGGTTCAGCAATTTCGCTGTGGATCAGCAGGGCTTTCCTGGGAGTTCCCTGGGGGAATTGTGGATGGCGGTGAGGATCCTGTGCAAGCGGCTATTCGCGAATTACGTGAGGAGACGGGTTATCAGACGGAGAGTGCCCGTATTATCGGGCAGTGTAATCCCAATCCAGCGATTTTAAACAATACTTGTTATATCGTGTTGGCTGAGCCGGTAAAGCCCATACCAGGTGCGATGGATTGGGACGCGCACGAAGAACTACGGACGAGCTTACTGGCCAAAGCGCAATTGATGGAATGGGTTAAAACGGGCAAGGTACAGCATGCGCTCGCTTTAGTGGCCTTATTTTACTACAACTTACAGTTATGAGATCGCACTCATTCGAGTCGCCGCCATCACAGCAGGGTCTAAGTCCGTCGATAGATGTTGTCGTTCAAGAAGCGTTGATTCAAGTGCAGTTTGCAGGAGAGTGGACCCTGGTTCGCAAGCGCCCTGATTGTCTCAAGCAACTGGAGGAAAGTAAGATAGATCCATCTAAGGTTTCGAAAATTAGTTTTGATGGTTCCAGATTAGCCAGCTGGGATAGTTCTTTTTTGCTGGCTGTTCAGGGGCTGATTGCATGGGCCCAAAGCCAGCAGCTGGAATATTCTACAGATCGCTTGCCGGAAGGCGTGCTTCGATTGTTATCAATTGCCCACGAAGGCACCTGCTTTAGCTCAAATCAGGCGGAGTCTCGTTCAACGTCAGCATTTTGGGATTACATTTCAAAACTAGGGCGTTCCTGGCTTGCTTGGCAGCGACTTGTCGGCGAACTCGCGCAAGCCCTGTGCGCTTGTTTGTGTGGGCGATTTCGTTTTCAGAGGAAGGATTTTGTTGAGCTTGTGCATGAGACAGGCCTAAAGGCGCTGGGAATTGTCAGTCTGCTCAGTTTTTTGACGGGACTGATCATTGCTTTTATTGGTATTGTGCAATTACAAAAACTGGGTGCAGATTTGTATGTTGCTGATTTGGTAGGCCTGGCGATGACACGTGAATTGGGCGCCTTAATGGTGGGGGTGATTATGGCGGGTCGTACTGGTGCAGCGTTTGCTGCACAAATCGGGACCATGCGCGTCAATGAGGAGCTCGATGCATTTGAGAGTTTCTCGATTGCTCCGGTCGCTTTTTTAGTGGTGCCCCGTGTCTTGGCGAGCATGTTAATGCTGCCTCTTCTGGGGGCCTGGGCTTGCTTGATGGGCATTCTTGGGGGTCTATTGGTCTCTTTGAGTCTTACTGATTTAGGCTTTATTCAGTATGTGCATGAGTTGCAATATGCAGTTAGCCTCGGTGATTTTTTGGGAGGTCTTTTTAAGTGCTGGGTATTTTCATTCATTGTGGCCATGACAGGTTGCTTTCAGGGCTTGCAATGCGGACGCGATGCGCGGTCGGTTGGGCAGGCGGCTACGGCGGCGGTTGTTTCAGGGATCACATGGATCGTGCTCGCAGATGCGGTATTAGCCATTTCATTTAACCGCCTTGGGATCTAGCGATGTCAATCTGTAGCGATAGTGTCATTCGAGTGCATGAATTAGGGATTGGCTATGGGGGCCAAGCCCTATTAGATGGGCTAAATTTTGAAATTAAGCGGGGTGAAATTAAGATGATCGCGGGCGCGAGTGGTTGTGGGAAAAGTACCTTGCTGCGACATTTGATGGGCTTGGATGTGCCGATCAAAGGTGAAATTTTTCTCGAAGACGGCGTGTTTTCCCCTGTCAATCCTAGTTTTCAGTCCATGCGTCGTCGATGTGGGGTATTGTTTCAAGGAGCCGCTTTATGGAGTGATCGAACTGTACATGAAAATATCGCACTGCCGATGCAGTATCAGTCGCAGCTGACATCGGCTGAAATCGATGGAATGGTTGCGCTCAAATTAGCACTGGTTGGCTTATCTGGTATGGGGGCGAAATATCCTGCGGAGCTGAGTGGCGGCATGCGCAAGCGTGCGGGCCTAGCGCGCGCGTTGGCTCTAGATCCGGAAATTATTTTCTTAGACGAGCCCTCAGCCGGCTTAGATCCTATCAGCTCGCGGCATCTTGATTCTTTAATTCTGGAGTTGCGTTCGGTGTTGGGAGCCACCTTCGTGGTGGTCAGCCACGAATTGTCTAGTCTATTTAGGATTGCCGATTCCGTTTTGTTTTTAGATGCACTGACTCAGGGAGTGATTGCGGATGCGCCGCCACAAAAGCTCTTGAAGGATCCCCAAGTGGATCCTAAAGTGCAGCAGTTTCTATCTGCCAGAATATGAAATTTTCAATTTAGGGCAAACGTGAAGACCGACCATGACCGAGAGCAGAGCAATTTTTATTTTTGAAACAGTCGACTCTGTTCGCATTAGGGCTGGTAGCACCCTCGGTGCGCAGATCAACGCCGTCCGCCCACAGCAAGCAGAAATTTCGTCTCGTAGGAGATTTTTATGCCTGCTCTTTAGCTTGGTCAGGAATGGGATCAGTGATAATGTCTAGAAGGGGTCATTAGTTTGAGAAAGGATACGAAAGCATTACTAATTGGGCTCTTTGTGAGCCTGTCCTTGAGCTTGCTGGTAGCAATCGTGTTTTTGTTGGGCTCACAAACTTGGTGGGCGCCAGTGGAGCGCTATATTTTATTTTTTGATCAGTCGATCAATGGCTTAAATATTGGATCAAAGGTCAAGTTTCGGGGTGTGCCGATCGGTGAAGTGGAATCGGTGATGATTCGAGCGCAGAATCAAAGGGCTGATTCGAGTGCGATACCTGTTGTCATTCGTCTAAACACCAATCGAATCCAACATAAACTCGATCAGCAGGGAGACCTTGTATCACCTGCCAGTTTTAGTGGCTTTGTGGAGCAAGGCTTAGTGGGACAGTTAGGCTTGGAGAGTTTTATCACTGGCTTACTTTTTGTTGAGTTGAGTTTTGATGCGCAGGCTGCCCGCTCATGGCGGCCGCATCTAAGGGACAGTGAAACGGGGCAGGAGATTCCGACTTTGCCGTCGTCATTGGATCAAATTACCGAAGATCTGGCACAATTGATTAATCGCTTGCGGCAAATTAATTTCGAACAGCTTGATCAGAGCATGGCATCTGTTCTGGCTGAAGCCCAGCGAGTCCTCGTAGGGATACAGCCCGAGCAGCTCAGTAAGTCCATGCTGGCGATGGAATCGGCATTTGCCGCGATTGAGTCGACGGCTCACTCGTTCCAGATCGAAGAGGGAAGCTTTGAGACCTATTTGGATGATTTGACGGGTCAATTAAAGCAAACTTTGAGTGGTTTGGATCAACTATTATTGGACTTTAAAGGTTTTATCGAGGCGGATTCGACTCTTAGCGTAGAGCTTAGTCACACTTTACGAGAGTTTGGGCGCAGTGCTCAATCTGTACGACGGCTAGCGGAGTATTTGGAGCGCAACCCCCGAGCGCTGTTGTCGGGGCGCTCTGAGCAAACGGAGGATTAAATTATGATCAAATTAGCTCCTATATTTTTGGCAGTCATTATTTTAATGTCTCCCAGTTGTGTAAACTTAGAGCCTGTTGTAGATCAGACACGTTTTTATGCGCTCGGATTGCAGTTGGGGCCCACGTCGACAGCTGCAAAGTCTGATTTGATGAAAATTCATGTCGAGCGCCCCAATTTGCCGAGCTATGTCGAAAGTGTGGAGCTACGCTATTTCGGAGGTAATGGAGAGATTCATAGCTTGAAAAATGCGCGTTGGTCAGAGCCAGTTGAGTATGGGGTGGTGCGCTCACTCAATGCTGCGCTCGGGCATCACGGGCGCCATTTCATATCTTATTATCCCTGGCCTAAGCCTCGGGATACGGCTGCTGTATTAAAATTAAACATTCATAAATTAACTGCGCATGCGAATGGTACATTTGATTTTATTGTGGATTGGAAACTTGAGTCAACAGACCAGCTCGAAATGCATCGATCCGTATTTACTGCCCAGGGCGTTCGATGGGATTTGGGAGATGCTTCGAGTCTTGTAGTGGCTTGGGATGAGGCTATTTCGCAGCTAGTTTCGGCGATCTATACGTATTGTCAGCCTTTATTTGTGGATGCAAAAGGGGGCATAACTAGCAGCTTTGCTGAACACTAAGATCGGTCTCATTTTCATGCTGGAAATTCCGATTGCTATTTTTTTAGATTAAGCCATACCATGGCTGCTTATTTATGACTGAAATAGCGAGCCATCAAGATACTTCACACGATTTATATCAAGTTCGTCTGCAAAAGTTAGAAAAGTTATGCTCTGATGGGCGCGATCCTTTTCAGGCTAATTGGCAGCCAACGCACCGTTCACAAGAAGCTTTAGCGGCTTATCGCGAAGATGCGTCTGATGATGTGCAAGTCATTGTTCGGATTGCGGGTCGAATCATGGTTTTTCGTGTCATGGGAAAGGCCAGTTTCATTAAAATTCAAGATAGTGCAGGCATTATTCAATGCTATGTCACTCGAGATGAATTACCCGAGGGAGAGTACAATCAATACTTCAAGAAATTAGACTTGGGGGACATTATTGGCGTTGAGGGGCGTTTGTTTAAGACTAAGACGGGTGAAATTACGATTCGTGTCAGCGCTTACCAGCTAGTGTCGAAGTCGCTACGTCCGCTTCCAGAAAAATGGGCAGGCCTAACGGATGATGACAAAATATATCGTCAGCGCTACTTGGACTTAATTGTGAACCAATCCTCGCGTAAACGCTTCAAGCAACGTAGCCAGATTATTCAGCAAATTCGCACTTATTTATGGGGACTGGACTTTAATGAAGTTGAAACTCCAATTTTACAGACGGTTGCGGGGGGAGCTGCAGCGCGTCCCTTTGTCACCCACTCGAATGCTTTGGATTGTGATTTTTATATGCGCATCGCTTTAGAGCTTTATTTGAAGCGGATGTTAGTCGCAGGCGAGGATCGTGTTTTTGAAATTGGGCGTGTTTTTCGCAATGAGGGGCTATCTCGTCGCCACAATCCTGAATTTACCATGTTGGAATTGTATCAAGCATACAGCGATTTCCGAGGTATGATGCAGTTGACCCAAGGCTTAATTCAGCATCTGGCACGCAGCGTGATTGGCATATTAGAGATTGAGCGCCCGGATGGAACCCTAATTAATTTAGCAGGAGATTGGCGAGAAGTCAGCTATAAGAGCTTGATTCTTGAAGCGACTGAAAATCCTGATTGGTTTACATTATCACGTGACGAAAAATTTCAGCAAGCTCGGGACTTGGGGATTGAGGTTAACCCCGAACTCGAGGATTATGAGATCACCAATAATGTATTTGAGAAGTTGATTGAACCCACACTTATTCAGCCCACTTTTGTGACGCATATTCCAAAAGAGCTGTGCCCTTTGGCTAAAATTACTCAGGGAGATTCCAGCACAATTGACGTATTTGAGTTGTGTATTAACGGACAAGAAATCGCACCCGCGTACTCAGAGCAAAACGATCCAATTGTGCAGCGCCGCATGTTTGAAGCGCAAGTTGGTGAAGAGCAGCAGAACATGGATCGTGAGTTTTTAGAGGCCCTCGAGTACGGCATGCCACCAGCAGGCGGTATGGGACTGGGGATTGATCGTTTGGTGATTTTGTTAACGGGTGCTGAGAGTATTCGGGATACGATACTATTTCCCAGTTTAAAGCCTATCCGAAAGGACGAGTTGTCTTAATGCCGACGTGTTTATGGACGTGCTTTTAGGCTTAGGATTACTGTTGGGGATGGGCTTGGGCTTGATAGTGGCCCATTTTTATCTGCGACGACGTCATGCGCAATCCTTGCGCGAGCGGTCTGAGAAATTAGAAGTTGAAATGCGAGAAGCCAAGCTTGTGGCGCGCGAACAGTTTATTGAATCTGAGTTGGCACTAAAAAAGCAGGCTTCAGATTTGCAGTCACAGCAGCAATTGCAGGCGCAGAACGCAGATCAGTTAGCAAAAAAAGAACTCAGCCTAAATGAGCAACTGGCCGCCTTGCTGCTAAAAAAACAGCGCTTGAGTGCACAAGAAGAAGAGCTTAGCCAGAATCAGCAAGCTTACCATAAGAGCTTAGAGCAATTGGCGGAAATGGATTTGGAACAAGTCCGCTCTGAATTAGTCAATAAGGCTGAGATTGATTGCGAACAGCAAATTCGTCTCATGCGGCAACAAAAAATGGGGCGTGCTGAGTTTGAAATTACGGAAGACGCTCGCAGAGTCCTGCTAGCGGCAATGCAGCGGATCACCAGTCGACCGATGAACGATGCAACGGCGACGGTGGTTGCCTTACCGAGTGAGGAGATGAAGGGACGCATCATTGGCAGAGAAGGACGTAATATTCGTACTTTTGAGCATGCGACGGGAACAACCCTCATGATTGATGAGACCCCAGATTCTGTCCTTATTTCCTGTTTTGATCCTGTGCGCCGAGAAATTGCTCGTATTGCTTTGGAGGGACTTTTGAAGGATGGGCGGATTCATCCTGCCAGTATCGAGGACGCTGTCATCTATGCGGAAAAACAGATGGATGAGACCATTGTTGATTTAGGAGAAACTGCTTTGATGCAATTGCGATTATCCAATGTGCACCCAGAGGTGGTTCGTTTGTTAGGGAAACTAAATTATCGACTTTCCAACAACCAGAATACATTGGCCCACTCTGTCGAGGTCGCGAATTTGTGTGCGCTGTTGGCGAGTGAAATTGGCTTGGATGCAAAAATTGCGAAACGTGCAGGTTTATTTCACGACATTGGAAAAGCGCTACCTGAAGAGTTTGCAGGCAGCCATGCACGAGCAGGTGCTGAGTTTGTGAAGCGCTACAGTGAATGTCCGCAGGTAGTGAATGCGGTTGCGGCCCACCACCAAGAGGTGCCCGCAGACAGTGTTTATGCGCCCTTAGTGATGGTTGCTGATGCATTGTCGGCGGTACGGCCAGGAGCGCGAACATCCTCAATTGATGGCTTTATTCAGCGGGTGCGGGCAGTCGAAAAGATTGCGCAGGCGCAAGCTGGCGTGCGTGAGGCCTATGCGATTCAAGCGGGGCGCGCAGTGCGGATTATTGTTGAGCCGACTGAGGTTGACGATGATGCTGCTCGACAAATGGCCTTTGATATTCGAAATCAGATTGAATCGGAATTGAATTATCCTGGAAGTATTGAAATTACGGTGATTCGTGAACAGCGCTTTTCGGAAACTGCTGTCTAAGTGATGCCTTCTTGGATACGTTTACTTGTTGTGATGCTGTTGGGCCCATTGCATGGTCAGCCGCAACAGATTTTTCACCTCGACTCTGGTGATTGTGTGATAGGAGTCGAAAGCGCAGCTTCTGGTGGCGCGACGGTTGTGGTCAATTCAACTGTACTGGGAACGGTGAGTTTTGATCGAGCCCGGCTGGTCAAAGTCGAGCCAGTGAAATCAGTTAAGCTTTCGGTGGCGAAGCCTATTCAACAGGCTGTAAATACTCAGAAAAAGCCTGTATCACCCTCTTCTCCGCCTTTAATGCTTAAAGCAGTCACCCAAGAGCCTATTCTGTCAAAATGGGGTTCACTGAAGACTTACTGGGAGCGCATTGCCAACTTAGACGCGCCAAAGTCTTGGAAGGGTTCTTTGCATATCGGGTTGCATTTCAGCCAGGGAGATCGTCAGTGGTCTGAAAACAGTGTGCGTGCTAAACTAGAGATTCAGAAGCCAGAGCGTGCCGACTTTTATCGCATAGAGGGCCAGTACATGTATCGTCAATCTGAGAAAAGTGATGGTGAGCTCTTTAAGTCTCACGATCGCTACAACGCTAAACTGACCTATCGTTATGACGTGCATGAGCATTGGTTCTTGCAAAGTGTGGGGGATGCACGGGTGGATCAAATAAAAGGTATTGATCGCGATCAAAAATTATTGTTTGGCGGTGGCTATCAATTCAAGCCCAGCAAAAAGTTGAAGTTTTTACTGGGATCCTCATTTGGGATACGCGATTATAAATCAAATGGGAGCGAAAATTTTAATGGGCAAAACCAGGTCTTAAATTGCTTTCAGGAGTTGAGTTGGCACCCCAGCAAACGTTTGCGCTTTTCTCAAAATCTAGATTATAATGTGAATCCTCAGTTCCAGAGCCAATATAACTACGTGCTAAGGGCGTCCTTCAGTTACCGCTTAACGGATTTAGTGGGCATCCAGTTATCGGTCAGCGAGAACTATGATAATGATTTGGGTGACGGGGTATCTTCAAAAAATGATGTCTTGTGGCGTAACTCTCTCGTCTTCTACTTTTAGGGACCTCTGGAAATCTACCATGACCGAGACGAAAGCACTTGCCGCTTGCTGTGCGCTGGCGGCGTTGCAAATCGGCAATCTCGGCACATGGGAGGTTGCCAGAGGTGCCATTTTTAAGCATTTTTGCGCTGACTAGAAGATATTCGATGGGTTGGTTTACAGCAGGCCTTGTTCTTTTAATAGTGACGAAAAGTAGGGGATGAGTTGTTTTTTGCGACTCACGATTCCAGGGAGTTCAAAGATGCCAGTCTTGCCACGCTCAGTAAATTTAATTCCCTCTCGAATTTCGGTATCGCCCGAGAAAATAAGCAGTGAATTCTGGGTATTGATATCCGAAATCATCAATAAGCTAAACAGTAGGCCCTCTTTTTTGTTGTAGTTGTCCAGCGCTTTCTTGAGTGCTGTTTCTTTGTTCCAAAAATTCGCAAATCCAAGTTCCTCTATCTGAGAGACTGAGTAGCGGAGGACGCCTTCGTCGTAAACTTTACAGTCCGCATGAATAACCTTTTGGGGCGTATTATTGACAATGAGTGAGCCTGCGGTGAATATTAGATCTGCTAGCTGACTGGATTCAATCTCTGCGATAGGTTCTAGCCATTTTAAAAGTTCGCCCTCTAGAGGGGTTGTCGTCGGGCTATTGAGCAAGAGCGTGTCTGATATGATGCCTGCCATCATGATGCCAGCAATCGATTTTGAGGGTGTCATTGACTTTGCCCGAAACAACTCGGCAACAATAGAACAAGTTGAGCCGACTGGTTGATTGATAAATAGGATGGGCTGTTCCGTCGGGATATTCCCGAGGCGGTGATGATCGATGATTTCTGTAATGTGAACTTCGGATGCACCGCTAACTGCTTGCTCGAGTTCATTGTGATCAACGAGGGCGATGCGTTTCTTACTCGGCCTGAGAATATCACTTTTAGAAAAGACGCCCACCAGCCGTTTTTCGTTGTCGATCACGGTATAGAGTGAATCATTTAGATTGGCAATTCGACGTTTGACCGAGCTGACACAATCTGTTTTAGCGAAGCTGTGCACTTGGGTGTCAATCAGGCGCTCAATGTGAGTGGCTGTACGGATAATCCAAGAGGTGGTGGCGGAGTCATAGGGACTGATGATGAGTGAGATTCCTTGATCTTTGGCCGCTTGAATAATGGTCTCAGACACCCTCAGTGCACCCGTAATCACCAGTAAGCGCACGCCTAATTCGATGCAGCGTTCCTGAATATCTAATCGATCTCCGACAATAATCACACTTTGGTCAGCCGCAATACCGGCCACATTGTGGTGTTTCCCAAATGAATGAATATCCATGGCGCCGACTCGTAAATAGAGTTCTTCAATTTTCTCAGAGTCTTCACTGTGTACCACTTGTGCACTCAGTGATTGGATGATGGAGTCAATGCTTGTGTGTACTCGCCGCATTGATAAGGGATCATTCGGTTTGGGTATGAAAAATTCACCCAGTTGAAAAATGGAGATCATGCCGACCACATGGCGCTGTTCATTGACCACTGGCAGGGCCCGTACATCATGTTGATCGATGAGTTCGAGCGCCTCGGTACAGGTGCTGTGGGTATTTAAACTCTTAATGTTGCGCTGCATAATATCTTGCAGCCGGGGAGTCACATCTCCGATAAAAATCGGCAACTTGGCGTTAAATTTATCTAAAATCGCATCGATACGTGCATTGGAGTTTCCGCAGCGGGCTGCTATATAGTGAGTTTCTCCGAGCAGGTTTTTGTACTCTGCGTAGGCAAGTGCCGAGCAGATGGCATCCGCATCTGGGTTTTTGTGGCCAAGTATGTAAATGGGTTCCTGCATCGAGTTGTAATGTTTTAAGGTCTTGTGATGAACAATGTTTTTGAGTAAGCACGCATGGCAGCCATTATTCTATATCAAGGCTGCCTAATGTGGGGCGACAATTTGTAGCATATGGGCACAGCTATTTTGTGGGTCGAGCTCGACGTAAGCCGCTTCGGCACCCCATTGGTACGATATTTTGTTGGGGCTGAAAAAATCAACTACTTGTATGTGTGCCTTAGAGGAGCTAAAAAGTGATGATGGCAGTTGTAAGCTGCCGACTTGTCGCTGGTGCCAGTCCATATTGATGACAATGATCCAGCGGTCTGTTTGGCTAAAGTCTTCTTTAATGAAGGCAATTATTTGATCGTTTGTACAGGGGATGAAGCGAATATTTCCGGTGCGTTGAAAGGCCTGGTGCTGTTGTCTGATTTTATTGATACGTTTGACTTCACTATTGATGTGACCTTTGGCATACCAATCCCACTCCTTCAGCTCGTATTTCTCGCTGTGATTATTTTCTTCCTTCCCAGGATAGGGCTCATAGTCGATTGTCGTATAGGTTGGCCCATAAATTCCGATATTCGAACTAAGAGTCGCGGCTAAAAGATAGCGTACAATATAGGCATTGCGATTATTTTCCTGCAGATCCGCGTGTAAAATGTCAGGCGTGTTGGGCCAAAAATTAGGCCAAAAATAATCGCTGACGGGGGTGCGGGTTAATTCTTCGACATAAGCTTTTAGTTCTGCTGGATTGTTACGCCAAGTGAAATAGGTGTAGCCCTGGGTAAAACCTGCTTTCGCTAAGAAGTATTTGCGTTTGGGGCGGGTAAAGGCTTCAGCCAGAAAAAGCACATCTGGATGATCTGCCTTTAAATTTAAAATACACCAGCGCCAGAAGTGCATCGACTTTGTGTGGGGGTTATCAACCCGAAAGATCTTAACTCCCTTCGAGATCCAAAATTCAAAAACAGATTTTAAAGTTTCCCATAAATTTTCCCAGTCCTCGGACTCAAAATTGATGGGTAAAATATCTTGATATTTTTTGGGCGGATTTTCAGCGTATTGAACTGTACCATCTGGTCGCCAATTAAACCACTGCGGATGTTCTTTGACCCATGGATGATCGGGGGCGCACTGAAAAGCGATGTCCATTGCGAGCTCCATGTCTAACGCGTGGCATTGCGTAACAAAGGCTTCAAAATCTTCAAAAGTCCCCAGTTGTGGGTGGAGGCTGGTATGCCCGCCCTCTTGAGCGCCGATTGCCCAAGGACTCCCCACATCATCCTGGCTGGCTTCAAGTGTGTTGTTTTTTCCTTTGCGAAATTCGCGACCAATTGGATGAATTGGCGGTAGGTAAATGACATCGAAGCCCAGTTCAGCGATCAGAGCTAGTTTTTGGGCGGCGTCACCTAGGGTCCCATGTTGGCGTTTCGAGGGGCCACAAGAGCGGGGAAAAAATTCAAACCAAGTGCTAAAAATGGCACGTTCACGCTCAATTAACATTAATGAGCGATCGCTAACGGTCTGATGGCTGCGCTGAGGATAGCGGCGCGCCAGTTCAATGACGGCAGGGTCCAAAGCAATCCCTATGCGCTGCTGGATGGAATTTTGGCTATCCTCTAAAGCAGTAGCCCAATGCTCAAGTTTTTTGGCATCAGCAGCATTTGCTGTCGCGGCTGCTTTGTGTAAGAGTCCAGCACCAATTTTACATTCGACATCCAGCGGAATTCCTTCGGCTTGTTTTTTTACAAAACCTGTTTGCCAGCTTTGGTAGTGATCGACCAGGCCAACGACTTCGTATTCAAATAAACCGATTGCATCGCTTTTGTAGATCGTCGCGAAACAATCATTCCCCTCATTTTCCATGGGAATGGACTGCCAAGCTTTCGTTTTGAGGGGACGTAGGCGTAGTTCGACTAATAGAGCGTCATGCGAGTCCGCAAAGACATGTGCCTCAAACCGAATCCAATCTCCCAAAACCCGCTTGAAGGGGGCTTGGCCGCCATCGATTTGGGGCTGAATCGAGTCAATGACGACACGTTGGGTTCCCGTATGTTTAGATAAAAAATGCATAGCTTTGACTTAATTAGCGAGTGTGGGATGCGATCAAGTTTTTGTAGAGCTCTCTAGTTTGCTCTGCAATACTGTGCCAACTGAAAATGTCTACTGCACGCTTACGACCCGCTTGTGCAAATTTGTGGCGCATGGCAGGATCCTCCATTAGGCGGTTAATTTGATGGGCTAAGTCTGAAGCGTAAGCACTTGGGTGCAGAGGATTGAAAGGAGTTTCTTTTTGCTGAGCTAGGGGTACCAATAATCCTGTCTCATCATGGACAACGACTTCGGGTATGCCTCCGACCATCGAGCCGACAACGGGGGTCTCGCAGGCCATCGCCTCTAGGTTGATGATGCCAAAGGGTTCGTAAATTGATGGGCAGCAAAAAACCGCAGCCCCCGAGTATAGGTCGATGATTTCACGCTTGCTGACCATCTCATCGATCCAAACTATGCCAGGGCGGCTTTGAGTCGCTTGCGTCACAGCCTGCTTCATTTCCTCCGCGATGTCGGGTGTATCGGGCGCACCAGCACACAAGACAATATTGTAGCCTGTATGCATGTGTTGGATGGCCTCCACTAAATGAATGATTCCTTTTTGCCGGGTGATACGGCCGACAAATAGTAAATAGGGCCGGCTGGGGTCGATCCCATATTTGTTAAGCGTCACACTGGCATCTCGCTTGTCGTATTCTGTGGTATCGATC
This sequence comes from uncultured Puniceicoccaceae bacterium, assembly GCA_963933035.1. Lineage (GTDB taxonomy): Bacteria > Verrucomicrobiota > Verrucomicrobiia > Opitutales > Coraliomargaritaceae > CAWVTP01. The sequence goes on from CAWVTP010000003.1 coordinate 23,764, forward strand.
CCATTGTAGATCACATGAATTTTATCCGCGGCTATGGAAAAATGTTTTAAGATGTCTTCTTTTGTGCCCTCAGATACAGCGATGACGGCATCGGCCATTTCCAGCGCAGTGCGCTCCACCCATGAGCTAAAATCATAACCGGCACCCAATTGCTCTCTCTTCCATGGCCGCAGGGGTTCCAGCGAATGAGCGGTGACCACCAGCGGAATTCCATAATTTAGCTTCGTCAGAATTCCGGCTAAGTGGGTGTACCAAGTATGGCAATGTATAATATCCGCTTGGTTGCCATCGGCATTGAAATCGATCGCCGTTTGCGAGCTTTTCAAAATGCTGTGCAAATTTGTTGGGGCCTTGTAGGGCCCTGCATTTTGCTGGTAACCCGTCACTTTGAGAGGCCAATTTGCGTCATTTTGATCACCAAAACAACGCACGTCCACTTGGGTCTCGCTTAGTTTGGATAATTCCTTGGACAAGTATTCAACATGTACGCCTGCGCCTCCATAATTGTAGGGTGGATATTCGTTGGTATAAATGAGTGCGTTCATTGGATAGCGTGAGGGTTGCAATGCTCAACAAGTGGTCAAGGTCAAGTACTTAGATTGTGAACAATCGATCATTTTATACGCATGGGAACGTAAAGTGAGTCAGACATCAACGGAAATTTTTACGGTGGGGTCGCTTTGGGGAAATTCCTACAGGCTCAGCATTCTAATGTACTGAGATGTCGGCAAGACTTTCGGTTATGATAGGTTTTCGGAGGTGTCCTGAGTCGCATGCCGAATGATCGAACAATTGCGATTGTGTCGGGCGCGTAGAATGGATTTAGAGTCTTTTAACGCTATTTAGGCTGTTTTTTTACAAGATGGATTCGGCATCTGCATTCAACTCGGATTATGCAATCGCACGAGCAAGGTGCTCTCTCGGCAACTGAAGGCCGAGAGAGCGTATAAATAACCTATTGTAAAGTTACTAATAAATATAACCTGACTGTTGAAAAAGTCCGTTGGCATAGTTCGGATTCAATGTAGGCATATACTTCGCTGATGGTCTGAAAAAGTGGTTCTTTGGAATGTGCACAAAAAAAGCTGCCATTGTTCAGAACAAAGGCAGCTTTTAATGCGATTTTAAGGGGGAAAGGTTTACAATGAAGGTGCTCTCAAAATTTTGTCACTAGGGTGAATGTCAGCCATGCTTGAGGTTAGCGTGCCTGTCGACGGGTTGACGAGTTGGCCGTCTTCGGGACCTATTTCGTTGTAGAATTGAACGTGGCCATCTAAGTAGGCGATGTGTCCGCCCAAACCCCAAGGACTGTCTTTCCCCCATGTGCCTGCTCCGGCGCCACTAATTCTGAGCCCGCGGGTCCATAGCAGGGGTGTGGTTGAGGTTGGTGCATTTCCGCTAACTCCGATTGCGAAATCATAACCGACTGGTGCATCTTGTTTCCAGTTAGGGGCGGTCTTAAAAATATTGTCTTCGTCCCTAAATCCCACTATTGCAGGCACCTCTTCTGCGTAGTTAGCTACCAAGGGATCGGATCCGATGATCCAAATAGACGCGTCACTAAGTGAGGAGTGCTTCGCTAAAAATTGAGCCACACCTGCGACCCCAGTGTAAGTGATATCCGCATCCGCATCCATCTTTGATTTTGAGAGGGTACGTACTCGTCCGCCGGAAGTTGAGTAGGTCGCATAAGAAATGGCAATTGAGCGCATATTGTTAGCCGATTTGGCTTTGTTGGCGACATCGCGTACTTTGCCGACTGCAGGGATCAAAATACCCGCTAAAATACCAATAATGGCGATAACTGTTAGGAGTTCAATTAGAGTGAACCCACGTTTGGAGGATGAGGTATGCTTCATATAATAAGGGTAATTAGTGGTATATTTTATCAGCAGAGGTTTGCTGTATTGCAAGCATGATTTGCGTGAATTTGCACCGCAATCTAATACTAGAGTTAAATTTGAGTGTCAGCGTATTCTTAATATGATGAACGGGGATTTCTGGCAGTTTGTTTAAACAGAGCTCAGTGTTGAATGACGATGTTTGTAAATTTGAAAATGGAAATCCTGTGATATGGTTTATTTATTTTTAAATTGCATGTCTAATTGTGCAAGACCTTTCAATAAGGCTTCAAAAAGGGGTTCTTTTTTGAGCACATCGATGTTTTCGTTACTCGATAGGCGCACAAAAAACTGCTCTTTTCGTAAATTTAGACCGTGCTTTTGGATGTCGTTTATGGCTCCAAAAATATTGGGAGTTCCCATTTGCTTATAGGTATGCGAGCGTCCGCCGACTATATGCCAAAAGTAGACGTGTTCGTTGTTACCATCCTTATTGTAGATGCCGAATTCAGCAGGTTCCAGTTGGTAATCGGCAAAGCTAAAGGGCACGCTGTGTTCACGTAGCTTACAGGTCCAGCCATTTAAGATCCAGCAAGTGTCAGGTGTGTGCGCTCCTGCCCAGCGATAAGATGCTTTTCCGGGTGTCCAGTAGGCAATGTATAGTCCGATGCGTAAGCCATTTTTTTGATAGATGCGATTAATCACATCGTCAAAATTCAAAAAATCGCTTATGCGCGCACTGGATTCGGGTGAATCTGCAATATCTTGATCTGTGATTTCCCAATGCTTAAAATTGTCGGGAAATAGGCTTGTTAAGCGTTGCTGGAGCTTCGCTTGAGGTGGCGGGATGCATTCAAAATAGGCACAAAATCCAACCACGCTTGCGAGTCCTGCAAGGCCTGAATAAAAAACAAATTTTTTTATATGTGATGTCATCGGCTATATTAACTCAGGCTAGCATGGCGACACTTCATCGCGAATAAGACTTTATTATATGGACAGGGCTTATGGATCTGTCAACGCATACAGTATGCGCATTCGTGTCGATAAAGAGGGGAACTTTGGTTTCTGGGGGCCACTTTCATGGAGCAATCTGTTGGATTGGTTGATATGCTTGCAGGCCGTTTTGATTTTAGTGTTCAGTTTTTGGGCATCAACTCGTGGTGTGAGTGCACTTGCCTTTACTATGCCGCTTGTGGCAGCGATGTGTATAAGTCATGCTGGAGCAATCTACCTCAGTAAAGAAAGACCTTTGCGTATCAGTCAGGTTCCTTTTTTCTATCTGCCACTATTGTTGTGGGTGGGCTTGCGTATTTATTCTGAGCAATCCAATGGGATTGCAGCAATTGAGTGGCTGTGTTGGCTGCAGCTTTTTATTTTCTTTTGGGTTTTATCCAATCATGGACGTATGCGCTCGCAGGCAAAACTGCTATGTGCCGTGCCCATGGGGCTACTGCTGTGGGCTTGTTTTTTGCCCTTGTGGAAGCGTAAGCTTATTGGGAGTACACAATCCAATTTGATTGAGGGCAATAGTGATTCAGTTGCAGCTAGCCTGCAAGCCTTTCAGCTGTTTGCGAATTATGAATTGTGGGGCGCCTATATTGCTCTCTGTGTGCCAGCTTTCTGTGTTGCCGCTATGCTGTCGCGCCTGGAGACCATTATGCGTATATTGTTTACTTTTTTAGTGATATTTTGCCTATACGTTTTGGCGAGCCATCATGTTTGGGGCGCATTTGCTATTTCATTACTTGCGCTGGCTTATAGCGTATTTCGATTCGGTCAATTTACGCAAGTTGTGCGAAAGTCTGTTTTGGCGGGTGCGATTGGGCTTTCAGTGCTGCTGCTGGGCGAAGCATTTTTTGCTGAAAATGTACAGTCTGCTATATTGTCGGCCAAGGAAGTCGAATTTATTGGCTTCGGCACGTATTTGTGGGGGATGGGACGCGGGGCTTGGCTCCCCATTTTATCGGATAGCTCCCATTTGGGGGCGTTTTTAAAGACCGATCTGGCACTTGTCTGCTTGCAGTACGGATTGATCGGTTTGCTCGCTGGGCTGGTTCCCTATGCCTATATCCTATTAATGGGCTGGCGGGCATATCAGGCGTATCCTAGTTTAAGCAGTCGGGGACGCGGACGTCGCAGAGTTGTTAAATATGAGCGTTTTTGTTTATTGATGGCGCTATTTGTTGCTGTTGCGGCGATACTCAATGTTTTTTGCGCCCTTAGCCTTTATGAGCCTAGCTATGGCTTTCTTTTAATTTTGGCCTTGTCGCTTCTGGTTAAACTGGGCTTCAAGCGAAAGATTTATTTGCCGGATAGCTTGAATTTTAGGCGCGCTTATTTAGGTATGGCCGCTTTGCTAGCGCTGTATTTACTGATTGCGAGCACTTAGTAGGTGGCCATGTTGGGGTCAACTTCTTGGGCCCATGCATGGATACCACCCTCAAGATTTATCAGGTTGTCGTAGCCCTGTGATTGTAGAAATTGAATTACCTGCCGACTTCGCATGCCATGATGGCACAACACGATCACTGGGCGATCTTGCGGGATGGCGGAAAACTGGGTCGCGAGTGCACTCATTGCAAGGTGCAAGGCACCTTCAATCCGGCAGATGGCTAGTTCAGGGTCCTCGCGGACATCTAAAAATACTGTCTTGGGAGATAGATTCTGCATTGCCGCGGCGTCTATCGGGTTGATTTCTTGTATCATAGCGCTCATAACAGTTATTTTAGCTATCATGTCAAAGCCTGCGACCATCATTGTACCCGCTAGATTGGAATCATCCCGCTTCCCGCGCAAGTTGATGCACCGAGTTTTGGGAAAACCCATCATTTTATGGACGGCTGAACGCATTGCCAGTGTTGCGCCGCAGTTCCCCTTAGTGTTTGCGGTGGATCATTCCATTTTGTCAGATTGTCTAGAGGCTGCTGGCTTCAATTGCATCCAAACACGATCGGAGCATTCCAGTGGGACTGATCGCTTAGCGGAGGCCAATATGAGCATTGGCGCTGAGCGCGTCATCAATGTCCAAGCGGATGAACCATTAGTCTCCGCAGAGCATATTGCTGCTTTGGTGGCAGGTTTAGATGCAGGTGCGGATATGGCGACATTGGCTATCCCTTTTGATCGAGAGGAAGACTTTAAGAATCCGAATCAGGTAAAAGTTGTGCGGGATCGCCGAGGCTTTGCGCTTTATTTTTCGCGAGCAGCCATTCCACATGACCGAGATGGCCGCTCAGGGCCGCTGGGGGGAGGAGGTCTACGTCATCTTGGGCTCTATGCTTACAGTGCAGATTGTTTGCAGGCCTTTGCCAAGTTAAAGCCCTCGCCGCTAGAGCAAGTTGAGAAGCTGGAACAACTGCGAGCGCTCGAACAGGGCTTTCGTATTTTTGTGGGGCTCACCCAGCAGTCTAGTATCGGTATTGATACGGAGGCGGATGTGCACTTGTTTGAGCAACACTTGACAGCTTGACAAATTATGACTCTCGCACCCTATAAAGCCATGCACAGCGACCCAAAAGCTTCCTTCATAGAACCAACAGATTTGCCTGACGAACGCGGGCATTTCGGTTCATTCGGTGGGATGTATGTGCCGGAAACCTTGATGACGCCTCTTTTTGAATTAACGGAGGCTTATCGAGCTGCTCAAAACGATCCTGAATTCAAAAAAGAACTTGCTTTTCATTTGCGTGAGTTTGCGGGACGGCCGACACATTTGTATTTCGCCGAACGGCTCAGCGAGCACTGCGGTGGGGCGAAAATTTACCTAAAACGAGAAGATTTACTGCACACCGGTGCGCACAAAATAAACAATGCGCTGGGGCAAGCACTCATTGCCAAGCGGATGGGCAAGCGGCGCATTATCGCAGAAACAGGTGCCGGCCAGCATGGGATTGCCACTGCAGCCATGTGCGCAAAGATGGGGTTTGAATGCGTCATCTATATGGGAGAGGAGGACATGCGTCGCCAATCTTTGAATGTTTTTCGGATGCGCTTGTGCGGTGCCGAAGTCCGCGGAGTCAGTGCGGGACAAAAAACTCTGAAAGAAGCCGTCAATGAAGCCATGCGAGATTGGGTGACCAATGTGCGCACCACTCACTACATTATCGGGTCTGCGCTGGGCTCACATCCTTTTCCCATGATGGTGCGCGACTTTCATCGCGTGATTGGCGAAGAGGCGCGGCAACAGATTTTAGACTTAGAGGGCCGTTTACCAGATGAAGTGGCGGCCTGTGTTGGAGGTGGCTCCAATGCAATCGGTTTATTTTTCCCATTTTTGAAAGACGACGATGTGGCCCTGACGGGGGTCGAGGCGGGGGGTACGGAGATCTCACATGGGCAACATGCTGCCCGCTTTGCGGGTGGTCAACTGGGTGTGTTGCAAGGCGCTAAAACGTGGATTTTACAAAATGCGGATGGTCAAATTGATCCCACGCACTCTGTGTCGGCGGGGCTCGACTATGCTGCGGTGGGTCCAGAGCATGCCTATTATCATCAGCAGGGGCGTATTCAGTTTGGCTATGCCAGCGATGCGGAGGCGCTCGATGCCTTTAAAAAGCTCTGCTCGGTGGAAGGGATTGTGCCTGCTTTAGAATCTTCTCATGGGATTGCTTATGTACTCAAACGTGCTGCTGAGATGCGCCCGGATCAAATTATTATTGGAAATTTGAGTGGTCGGGGGGATAAGGATGTGCAAGAAGTGGCCCGTGTTTTGGGCGAAAAGCTCTAAATTTTCGGGTTGATCGATCTAAGAGAGATTGGAGAATCGCAATACAGCATGCTACTAGTTATCGACAATTTTGACTCGTTTACCTATAATTTGGTGCAATATTTTGGGGAGTTGGGGCAAGCGCAAACCGTTGTGCGCAATAACGCGATCACAGTGGAGGAAGCGCTGGCCATGGACCCAGATCGGGTTCTGATTTCGCCTGGGCCCTGCTCGCCTAACGAAGCCGGGGTGAGTCTCGACATTATTGATGCCTTTGCCGGCAAGAAGCCCATCTTAGGCGTTTGCTTAGGTCATCAAAGTATTGGTCAGTATTTTGGTGGCAAAGTGGTGCGTGCGGAGCGTTTGATGCATGGAAAAACCTCGCCGGTGCATCATCAAGATAGTGATTTATTTCAAAGCTTGCCGAACCCCATGCAGGCGACGCGCTATCACTCCTTACTCGTGGAGCGTGCCAGCTTGCCGGATTGCTTAAAGATAACCGCTGAAACGGAAGCGGGAGAAATTATGGGATTGGCGCATACATCTTTGCCCATTTGGGGTGTCCAGTTTCATCCAGAGTCATTAGCGACCGAATCAGGCATGCAATTACTGGAAAATTTCCTTAAATTAGACTGATCGACGCTTTGTGCGATTATGCGCTGTCCTAAATGTAATTCGATTGAAACCAAGGTGCTAGAGACGCGTGTTGGCAAAAACGAGACGTCCATTCGTCGCCGTCGTGAATGTCTGGATTGTGAGCATCGATTTACCACGATTGAATCAGTGTTACGGGCCGACTTACAAGTGGTCAAACGAGATGGCCGCCGAGAAGAATTTGATCGTGAAAAATTATTAGCGGGACTGAAAAAGGCGGTGGAAAAGCGTCCGGTTGATCGCATTCAGATCGAAATGTTGGTGGCAGATCTTTTGGCGCAACTGGAAAAAGAGTTTGATCATGAAGTGCCCTCTATTCGCATTGGGGAGGCAGTCATGCACAGCTTACGAGACCTCGATCAGATTGCGTATGTACGTTACGCCTCCGTGTATAAAGATTTTCGGGATCTGGCTGAATTGGTACAGGAAATTCAAGATTTGAGGGCCTCTCATAGCGATGGAAAACAACCGCGTCATTGATCATTTACAGACCCTGAATGCAGTCTTTGCACAGGCCAATCCTATGCATCCAGAGCGTGCTGAGCATGCGCACAAGGTGCTCGACTTTATGCTGGCTGAGGAGCCAGCGCAAGCGGATGCACTCTCCTTAATTAACTGCGCCGAGCGCTTGTTTTTGTTACACTTTGAGGCCGAGCAGAATAACCACATGGCTTTTGCACATTTACATGTTCCAGCGGTCGAGGTCTTGAGCCCATTATGGTTGCGCTCGGCTCTGCTCGCCGAATTGCGGAAATTGTCGGGACGCAAGCGTGCCTTACTCTTTGTCTCGGGCCTACGCGCTTCCATTGCGGCCCAAGGCTCGTACTGGACGCAGCAGCGGCAGGCTCAGTTTGAACGCACTCGTGCATGGGTGGAAGACGAAGCCCTAGCGCGCGTGGCTGCTGAGGCCGAACTTCAACTATTGATTATGTGAACGTATGAAGACTGTATTTGAGCGTATCATTGAGCGCAGCATTCCAGCCAAGATCGCGTATGAAGATGCGCAGTGCATTGTCATTCACGATTTAGAGCCGCAGGCTCCGGTGCATTTGCTGATTATCCCCAAACAAGTCATCCAGCGGGTTTCTGCCTTGGAGGAAACAGAGGCCCCAGTAATGGGTCATTTGTTCTGGGTGGCCAAGCAGGTGGCGCAGCAACTCAATTTAGCTTCAGGTTATCGCTTGGTGATCAATTGCGGTGAGGATGCTGGTGAAACTGTGCCCCATTTGCATGTTCACCTACTGGCTGGGCGTTCATTAGAGTGGCCGCCTGGCTGATCTTTTTTATAAACAGCAGGGCTGTTCAATAAAGGCATAGGGGAGCTCGAATTTTTGTGCGAGTTCTTTAGCCAGCGCTTGTACTCCAAAGACTTCAGTGGCGTAGTGCCCGCAGGGATAGAGGTTGAGTTTATGCTCCTGCGCGATATTAAAGTGGTGCTGACGTAATTCGCCTGTGACCAAGGTATCAATCTGATGCTTGGATAGCTCATTGACGGCACTTTGTCCACTGCCGGTTAAAATTGCGATCCGCTGTGGCAGGGCGCTGCCATACTCAATGGCTTGATAGGTGTTGGGGAACAGAGCCTTTAGTTGTTGGCTCAGCTGTTTGCGACCGCCTTTCGGGCCTGCGGCAATGACGGCCATATTGTTGCCCTTATAGTTCAGAAAAGTGTCGATACAGGCTAAATTGAGTTTCTGAGCTAGCAGCGCATTGTTACCAATTTCTGGATGGGCATCCAGTGGTAGGTGACTCCCGTATACGGCCAAATTTCCGTCGATTGCAGTTTTTATTTTCTGGTAGTCGGATCCCACCAGCGGGATGGGTGCATTCCAATAGAGCCCATGGTGACAGATTAAAAAGTCGACTCCTTCCGCGATCGCTGCTTGGAAGGGGCGCATTCCCGCATCTACGGCGGCGCCAATTTTGGTGACGGTCCCAGCGTTTTCCAGCTGCAGCCCGTTATAGGCGCCCTCGAAGTCTGGGATGGCGGTCTGTCCGCTACGTTGGTCACAAAAGTCGACGATCTCAGAGAGTAATGCTGGCATGGCTTCTTTTTAAGCGTATATTTTTGGTCGTACACAAGCGAGAACTGTGGTTTCTGGCTGTAGCCTGCGTTTTTCAATGGGTCTCTACTCAAACGTACAATCGCTATGGAATTGGTCATAGGCGTTGTGGAGCAATACCCTTAAATCAAGCTCGCACAGCTCAGGCTTGGCGCGAACCCGTCCGTAAATAATTGGTTCTTCGCGATTTTTAATGGTGGAAGGTAAATCATTGCAATCCGTGGATTG
>CAWVTP010000004.1:0-31662 GCA_963933035.1 uncultured Puniceicoccaceae bacterium
TTAAATGCCAACCCTGCTCGCCCGCATAGCGGGCAATACCCTCGTGGGCAGATTGATCGTAACTACCAAGGACCATTAAAACATGCTTCGAAACACCCATTGCGCATTTATACAATAAATTTAAATTTTATGCAATTATTGTATATGCAAAACTCTGGTAAATTGTGCATTTACTTAATTTACTTAAAAATATGTCTATTCCAATAAAATCATCTTCAGAATGTGCCTATGCTTGTATCTCACTCGGGGAAGTGATGCTTCGGCTTGACCCTGGTGAGGGGCGTATTCACACAGCACGTCAATTCAAGGCTTGGGAAGGCGGGGGCGAGTACAATGTTGCGCGCGGCCTGCGCCGTTGTTTCGGCTTAAAAACAGCCATTGTAACGGCGTTTGCTGACAATCCTGTGGGCCGCCTAGTCGAGGACTTTATTTTACAAGGGGGCGTCGACACTCAGTTCATTCAATGGCAGGACTATGACGGGATTGGTCGCTGCGTTCGTAATGGTTTAAACTTTACGGAACGCGGCTACGGCATCCGTGGTGCTGTTGGTTGTGCCGACCGTGGCAATACCGCTGCCAGCCAGATTCAACCTGGGCAAATTGACTGGGAGTCCATTTTTGGAGAACAGGGCGCTCAATGGTTTCACACTGGCGGCATCTATGCAGCACTTAGCGAAACCACTCCAGAAGTCGTACTGGAAGCCGTTAAATGTGCAAAAAAACATGGTACGATTGTGAGTTATGACCTCAACTATCGCCCCTCCCTCTGGAAAGATTTTGGCGGACTCAAACAGTGCCAAGCCATCAACCGAGAAATTGCTCAATATGTGGATGTCATGATCGGCAACGAAGAAGACTTCACCGCTTGCCTTGGTTTCGAAGTGGAAGGGGTTGATGAAAATATTTCCCACATTCCAGTCGAGTCCTTTAAACGTATGATCGGGACTGCAATAAAAGAGTTCCCAAATTTTAAGGCGACCGCCACCACACTAAGAGCCGTCAAAACCGCCACCATAAACGACTGGTCGGCGATGGTCTGGCACGATGGCTCTTTTTACGAGTCGATGCAATTTCCAGCACTCGAAATCATGGACCGTGTCGGTGGTGGAGATAGTTTTGCATCCGGATTGATTTATGGATTCCTTACTACGAATGATCCTCAGGAAGCCGCTGATTTTGGCTGCGCACACGGCGCATTAGCGATGACAACTCCGGGCGATACGACAATGGCCTCCTTAAAAGAAGTCAAAAAAATTAAAGCGGGTGGTGGAGCTCGCGTGGATCGTTAATTCGCAAGGATAAAAGCCACAAAATAGCGTACTATGAATAATTTGAACCAAAACCCGATCATCCCTGTTATTGTGATTGAAGATGCGGAAGCTGCCAAGCCGCTAGCCGAAGCACTCTTAGCAGGAGGCCTGAACATTATTGAAATTACTTTTCGTACCCAAGCGGCGCCAAAAGCGATCACTGAAATCGTCAACACATTCCCAGAAATGCATGTCGGCGCGGGCACGGTCGTGACCCCTGAACAAGCAAAACTTGCGATTGAATCAGGCAGTCAATTTGGCTTAGCACCCGGCACAGACCCAGAAACCATTCGCTACTTCCAAGACCGTAAAGTGCCTTTCATCCCTGGCATCATGAGTCCAAGTGATCTACAAACGGCCTATAAAGCCGGTTGCAAACAGCTCAAATTCTTTCCTGCAGGTGCCGCAGGCGGCCCTAAACTGCTGAAAGCAATTGCAGCCCCCTACAGTAACCTAGGCGTCCGCTTTTGCCCAACAGGCGGAGTCTCACTCGATAATATGAATGATTATTTGGGGCTGAAAGAAGTCTTTGCTATTGGCGGCTCATGGTTGGCGACCCCCGCTCAGATTAAAGCCAAAGAGTGGAGTCTTATTACCCAGCAAGTTAAAGCTGCTCTCGAGAAAGCTAAAAAAACTGCTTCGGCTTAAATCACCAACGCAGAGCCCTCGACAAATAAGCTCTCAGGGCTCTGCTTTTTAAATCGGTCGCTAAACTAGAAACAACCTTGTGCACCGCCTACATTAGCGATCCGAGGTCGCTACACCAATATGGCTTTGTCGCATCCAAGCTTGCAGGCATTCGGGTACTTGAACCCGTCCATCCGCCTGCAAATGATTCTCTAAAATAGCCGCTAAAACACGAGGAACCGCTAAACCTGATCCGTTCAGCGTATGCACTGGCTGCGGCTTGCCATCAGCCCCGCGATAGCGAATCCCAGCACGTCTGGCCTGAAAATCGGTAAAATTGCTGCAACTAGAAACTTCTAACCAGCGCTGCTGCCCGGCAGCAAAGACTTCGATATCGTATTGCTTGGCATGCGGAAATCCAATATCGCCAGCGCACATACTGAGTACACGGTACGGCAAATCAAGTTTTTGCAATGTACGTTCAACATCAGCCCGCAACTGCTCTAATTCTTCCATGCTGCTATCAGCAGCGGTCCACTTGACCAGTTCCACCTTATCGAACTGATGCAAACGATTGAGCCCTCGCACATGAGCGCCCCAACTTCCCGCTTCACGTCGAAAACAGGGTGTATAGGCACAACGATAAATAGGCAACTGCTCCGCAGCAAAAATTTCATCCCGATAAAAATTAGTCACGGGTACCTCGGCAGTGGGAATTAAATACAGTCCCTCATTAGCATCTGCGTACATTTGCCCCTCTTTATCGGGCAGCTGACCGGTCGCCACTGCGCTGGCTTCATTCACAACCAGCGGTGGCAAGACTTCTTCATAACCATTTACCTGCGCTTGCTCTAAGAAAAAATTGGTTAAGGCACGCACTAATCGAGCCATCTCTCCAACATAGAATGGAAACCCTGCACCCGTCACCTTGACCCCCCGAGCAAAATCGATCCGCGACTCAAACCATGGGATTGAATAATGGGCTTGAGCATGCGGGTAGTCAGCGTCTGGATTCCCCCAAGTAGCGACGACTTCATTCTCAGCTTCTGTTTGCCCAAGCGGCACGGATGGATCTGGCAAATTTGGAATTGTCAAAAACGCTTGCTGAAAAGCATCGTCAGCTTGTTTAGCCGCACTCTCTAAATGCTTCACCCCTGCTGACAAGTCTTTGAGTCGAATGAGCTGTTCTTTAAATTCGGCACTGCCCTTCGCCATGGCTGCCATTTCTTGACTCGCCATTTTTTGTTGCGCACGCGCCTTTTCAGCCTCCGTGATCGCTTGGCGTCTCGCCTGGTCAAGCGAGAGCACTTGATCAATATCACAAGTAAACTTTTTTTTAGCCAATGCAGTCCGCACTCGTTCCGGCTGCTCACGAAGCAATTTTATATCGATCATAATAGAAAACAGTTACCTCAACCCCATCTTAAGCCACCGTCAAGACTAGCGAACGCGATTCATAAGCAAACTTGCGATGAATCACTCACCATTGAGCAAATAATCAAAATCAGACTTACTAAAGCCACCACTGACCGCCTTGCCGCCGGGTTCTTCCACGAGTTGACGAAAGAGCTCTGCTTTTTGAGCCTTTAATTCAAGCATCCGCGCCTCGATGGAGTGCTGCATAATTAGGCGTTGCACATAGACAGCCCGCTTCTGGCCAATCCGATGCGCCCGATCACTCGCCTGATTCTCAACAGCCGGGTTCCACCACGGATCTAAGTGGAAAACATAATTTGCACGCGTTAGATTGAGACCAACCCCACCCGTCTTTAAGCTAATAAAGAAAAAAGAGGGCCCCTGTTCATCTTGAAATGCACGCACCAATTCTTTACGTTGCGCAACCGGGGTCCGTCCATCCATCCGCAAATAGGAGATCCCGCGGGCCTTAGCCACCAATTCCATCTGATCCAGACCACCTATAAATTGACTAAAGACTAACGCGGCATTGCCCTCAGCCTGCAGTTCTTCCAACTGATCCGCCATATACTGAAATTTAGGAGCTGGCTCTTCCAATGGCTTCCCCAGCAGCTCTGGGCTAACGCACACTTGCCGCAAGCGCAAAATCGCAGCCAAGGCCACAATCCCTGCCTGCTGCTCAGGACGATCCTCATAAGCCAGTGCGACCTCCTCACGCACTTCAGCAATCGTCCGCGTATAAATTTCTTTTTGGACCGGAGACATCTCCAAAAATAACTCTCGCTCTTCTTTTTTCGGTAACTCTTTAAGCAGTTTATCTTTAGTTCTTCGTAAAATAAAGGGCGCCGAACGGCGTAAAACTCGCTCCGGATCTTCCCGATAGAGCTCCTTAAAATCTTTCAAAACTCCAAAAATACCGGGCACTGTGGTGTGCATCACGGAGTAAAATTCTGAAACATTATTTTCCAGTGGCGTCCCAGTTAGACACAGGGTAAAGCGACGATTCAACTTCGCAGCTGCCTTGGTACGAGCTGTGCTCACATTCTTTAGATTATGAGCCTCATCAAATACGATAATATCAAAGGTATGCGCCCGCATCGAATCGGCATCAATGCGGACCCGATCATAGGTAGTTAACAATACCTGAGCCTGGTGGATGCCAGCATCCCAGGCTTTTTTGCTCAAGCAATCCACAACCTTAACTGCAGGTAAAAAACGCTCAAACTCGTCCAACCAATTGAAAACCAAGCTCGGCGGCACCACAATCAGTACGGATGCTCCCGCCTTGCGATCAACAGTATTCGCTTCAAAATAATTTGCCAAAAAAGCGAGCGTTTGTACCGTTTTCCCTAGCCCCATATCGTCAGCTAAACAAGCGCCAAAGCGATGGTGAAATAAAAATTCTATCCAAGCACAGCCCTGTTTTTGGTAGGGACGTAATTCCGCTTTCAGCGTAGCCGCCGGCTCAAAGCTCTGTAAAGATTCAAAGGATTGTAAACTATTGAAGACGGCCTCTACGGAATCGGGCAACTCCAGTTGGACCCCTCGGCGTCGCAACGCAATCCAATCCAGCATTTCCAAGCGAGAAATCTGAAGCCCAGCGCTTGCATTCGCTCCGGGCTCAGCACCTGAAAAGCTTTTACGCTGCAGTACTGCCGCGAGCATTTGCAAACCATCCGACTCCCCATCTCCCACTTGAGGCATAATGAGGCTGCCGTCCTCTGATTCCAAAAAGACCTGCCCTAAGATGAGCCGCTTCCACTCATCAGGGCTGATCGAACGATCCGCACAGGTAATTGAGGGGTGCAATTCAAACCAATCGATAGCCTGCGCCCCCGCGCCTTGATGACTCTTTAAGTTAATCTTTAGTGGGGCGGTCCGAATGGCCTGATCGTTAAACCGCACGCGTACCCCCATAGCAGCGCACACAGATACGATTCGCTGTAAGACGACATCACTGCTTTCCTGCCGTGCAAGTGAAATAACCCCATCTACAAGGCATCTGAGATCGTCACGCGTGACTGCATCAAATAAACTAAATAGCAGCATCGCCGCACGATTATATGGAATTTCCGCAATCAACCACTCAGCCTCCTGATCATCCAAGATCAAGCGTGGGTGTTCTGCGCGCACCCCTCCAGTGAAATCCACAACCCGTTGTATGATTTGCCGCACCACGGTTTCAAACTCATCGCAAACGATTTCAGGAAACTCAGCCGCCACTGCTTGGAGCTCTAAATGCGCTCCATTTTGATGGGCCGAGATCAGCCGGCGCATCAGATCCATCAAAGCCCGCACTCTGCGCTTAGCAGATAGCAAAGTGCCGTAAGCTGAGTCCACCAAGCAATTCAACAATCCCGACTGAAAGTCCAGAAGATCCAATTCTAGGTCGCGAACTTTAGCGAATACATCAAATTCAATCCCCTCACGCTCACCAGCAGCATTTTCCACTGCGTGCAGGTCCAAATGAAGTGACACGGCATCTTCTTCCAACTGTAGCGGTTCAAAATCACGTCCTTCGATCAAATACTTACAAGTCATCGACTTTCCTGAATTCGTCCCTTGGTAGAAATGTTGATGAGCCGCCTCGTTGAAACTTTCCGGATCCGTAGCGTGTTCTAACGGCCCCAGTTGACCAATGACCGTGCCGTCAACTTTCTTTACCTTACGAACGGTCCCATCCACTAAAATCACATAAGGGCTGCGCTCGATTAAGACATGGCAAGATAGAGGCTTTGATTGACTATTCAGCACGGCAATTGAACGCCAAACAGAATCCTCAGAAAAATCATAAACAAATTGAACCCCACAGGGAGTTTTACGAAACTTTAAAGCATATGATTCTCCATCAATCTGAGCCGTTAAGCGAATCCCGCGCGCTGCCGCGTTCACAATAAATTCAGCGAAGTCAACTGTTACCGTATTCAGCGTAAACTCTTTTGCGACTGAAAATCCGTAGTCACCGGAAATATTGACGCCCATCTCTCGCAGAAAATCAATGGGTAAAGCTCCTTCTACCTGAAAATCGAGTACCCCGTATTCACGCACTTCCACTAAGCACAACTCCGTACTCTGTGCTTCATGCTCCGCATCCACTGCCTCAGACGAGCCAACATCCCGATATCCGAGTAATTTGCGTAATTCCTGAGCATAGTCAGCGGGCATTTCAAAGCCTCCGGGACTTTTCCCTTGAACCGCTAAAAAGATAGCAGCGGTCGCTGCAATCACATGCACACAAGCTCGAGATGCCTCCCACTCATGACAATCGCAGCAATGTTGTATGTGCTCCCCCTCAAGACGAATGGATACGTTGTAAACTCGCATGCCGGATCCAGATACTTGAGCGTTGATTTGCTGCGACTGGGCATCCCACTCTAAACCTTCGACTGCAAAATTGCGATAAAGTGCCAAGCCTTGTTCTAAACATTGCCGGTTAGCAATGTAATAGAGCTCTCCTACATCCAAGCGCTCAAAGTGCGCGAGTCCATTTTTTTGATTATCTTCTGTAGCCATCGTAATCTTTCACGCTTAATACAAATAAGACCTTTTGCCAGCCCAAAGCTAAAAATTAATACCGTCTTTGATTCCAGAGACCTTCCCCCATAGAGATCTTAGCGCTCTGGCATGCGACAATTGCTTGCCTGAAATGCAATCTGCTCCACACTCTGGCAGCGATCATCTTTCCATCCACACCATATTCAACCCCATGAGTTTAAAAAAACCTGAACAGGGCCTGCTATCGATCAAAGGTCTTATTTTTACGCTGGGACTTATCGCCGCTTCCACAAGTGTAGCGGTGCTCTACTCAACACTTATTCGACCATTAGCTGATCAGAGTCGCTTGGCACTACAATACGATTTGAATCATTCAAAAATAGGTCAACTGGCCCTGATTCTTAAAGATTATGAGCAACAAATTTGCCTGACCTTACTGGTGTGGGCCCTCATGATTTTAGCCTACAAGTTCAGTTTACTGCGCATTGAAAAGCAGAGTATTGAAAAGCTCGGCTTTTTAGAAACCCCACCACAAAATACCGGGATCCAGCTTGCAAGCTGCCAGTCAATCACTCGCACAACTGCTCACAGACTGAACCAAGAAATGAACGCATTACTCCCGCTACAGACACGCGAGCAGCAATTACTCCCCTACGTACTTTTGCGTGGGCTCGAGCGCTATCACCTGACGGGCAGCGTTCAGGAAACCACAGAAACCATCATGGGTCGCCTCCAGATCGCGGCAGAGCAACAAGAAAGCGAGCTCTCTATGCTGCGCTATTTAGCGTGGGCCATTCCCTCAATTGGTTTCATTGGGACCGTCCGCGGTATCGGAATCGCTCTGATGCGCGCAGATGAGGCGCTGACTGGAGATCTTTCGGGCGTCACAGGTGCGCTCGGAGTTGCCTTCAACTCAACCCTGGTGGCCCTATTCATCAGTATTCTGCTAATGCTGCTGATTCATTTGCTGCAAAGTGGACAAGAATCGCTCATCTTACGCCTACAAACAATTTGTCGTGAAAAATTTTTAGATAAATTAATGGATCGCCCAGAGAGCCCCGCTTCAGAAAGTACATGCGCTGATGCCTCCACAACTGACGCATGAAATCACGACGTAGCACGGCTAGCTCAGCCCTCGCTTTTATGGACTGTATTTGCTGCGCTTTTGGTGCAGTTTTGCTCTTGTTCATATTGACGGCCAAAAAGCATCGTCAGGATCAATTTGAAATTCAAAAAATCAGCGAAAGTACCTTAGCGGAATTGGAAACAAGCTTGCAAAACACCCAGAAAAAACTGGACACAATCGAACAAGCCTTGGCTGACACCGCTACAGATCGCGTTCAACTTGCAGATTTAAAGCAGGCAAATGCGGAACAAGCCCATACAGAGCAAGCCATTCAAGCAGCTCAAGCACAGCTTGAGGCCCTCAATGAGCAGCAAGCCCTTGACGCAAATAGCACGACGGCTGAGTGGAAAAAGGTCCCACCTGACCCACGCTATCTGGCTGATCTGCAATTGGACGGCCCCAATATCGCGATCATTTTAGAAAGTTCGGGTAGTATGCTAGGTGAGGACGTGGCATCCGTGCTCACCCAACTACAGCAATCTCCCCACAATTCAAACAAATGGCAAAGAGCTAAATCAATCGTTCGCACACTGATCGCCAGTATCCCCACAAAACATCAACTTGCATTGCTATCAATGCAAGCGGAGACCACTCTAATGCAAGCGCACGCAACCAATGTTTACATAGACCCTGGCAATGGCGAAGCGGTTGCCGACATGCTGCAAATGATCGATAAAATTGAGCCTCAGGGAGGAGCAAATCTGTCTTCTGCCATGCGCGCCATTCAGCAACTTAGCCCCATCCCTACGAGTGTTCTACTCATTACAGATGGATTACCTACAGCACCCAGCACAACAAAATTACAGCTCAGCGAATCTGATCGCGTCAAATTATTTTTAGAAGCGGCCCAACTATGCCCCGACCTGACTTTCAATACACTCCTGTTGCCCTTTGCGGGAGATCCTAGTGCCGCTGGACTCTATTGGACACTGTGCAGTCAAAAAAAAGGCCTTTGCCTCGTCCCCGCATCGAATTGGCCCCAAAAAAACTAAGCTTCAAACGCGTTAAAAATGATTCGTCGTCGATCAACTGAGGTGTTTAGTTTGTCTTTTTTAGACTGTCTATGTTGCGGATTTGGCGCGATCCTATTGCTATTTCTAATCTCACTGAGCCGAGAACCCAATCACCAAACAGACCATGAAAATAGACTACAGGAACTACGGTCTCAATTATCTGAGCTGGAAAATGCGCTGATCCAGAAGTCAGAACAGCTGACTCAGCAAAAAACAGCTCAAACCATTGCTTCCGAGCTCGAAAAGACTCAAAATCGGCTACCAGCACTCAAATCTCAATTGCAAGAACTGGAGACTGAGCTGCAAAAAAGTACAGCAGCCCTTAGCCAATTTGAACGTAACAGAAAGGAACAGCAGCGCGTTTTAAAGAAACTGGATGCGACTCCCATCACACCGATTGGACTTCCAAATGATGCCACCCATCTAGCATTCGTCATCGATACATCTGGCAGTATGCGCCACCCATTTACCCAACAAATCCACAATGCTGTTCTAAAAGAAGTCCAGACGATTTTGGCACGGCTGGAAAAAGTTGAAAAAATTCAATTTTTAGACAGCAGCGGACGCTATCTAATAAAGTCTACCCGAGGCCAATGGATCGTAAATCATGCGAGCAATCAGAAAAAAGCGCTGCAGGCATTGAGGAATTACCCCCATGCTAGCGTCAGCGACCCCGCCCGTGGGATCCGCCAAGCGATCCAAGACTTACTCCCAAAATTAGATCAGAAAAAAGTGCTGAGCCTATTCGTGCTGGGTGATGATTTTCGTGGCTCTACCCAAGCCTTCCTCCACTCGCTAGATCGCTCCAATCCAATCATCGGAAATTCACAGCAAAGAGCGGCCAGCATTAGCGCAATCGGATTTCCAACTCGGACGAGTCCTTTTAGCATCGCAGCTCCAGTTGGGAATACTCGCTTTGCGAATATTATGCGTGAGGTTGTTCGCGAGCATAATGGTGCCTTGATACTCAGTCATTCTTTGTGAGCGCACCACTACCAGTCGCTCCATCTTCGAGCTTTTATAACGTACTGCAGAAATCTACCTCGTTTTGATTTGAGTCGTCAAAATAGCTGGCGGAGACTTCACTAGACTTCTGGCAAGAGAATACTCGAATACCGCCGCATCTCCATACTCTGCTGCCCATTGTAAGTGAAGACGCGCTTGCTCCGGCTCATTTTCATGCAACAGCCTTAATCCAATGTAAACATGCGCCTCGGTCTCCTCAGCAGAATTAAGGACGCAACTCAACAGCTCGCAGCTATCAATCGAATCATTTAAGTAGTAAATAACCGGAGCAGGCCATTGCTTTGGCTGGTGATTTTTTACGGCATAACGTAAGGCTCGCTGGGCATTCTTGAGATCATTCAGCTCCAATGAACAAAAATAAATAATGAGTGTCGGATAAATAGAGCTCGCATCTGTTTGGCTGTACATCAGCAAAGATTCCTTCGCCGATTGAATTGCAGAGGCAGCATTGTTTGCACACATCTGCGCCCAAGCAAGTGACTCATAAAAGAAGCCATTGACTGGTTGATCCGCGACCGAGCTCTCAAATGATGCAATTGCCTCATCCATGCGTTCTAGATTGAAAGCGGCCAGCCCACGACCATTCCAAGCCATGGCATGCTGTGGCTCCAGAGCAACCACCTTTTCGTAAAACTCAAATGCTAACGCATGCTGCTCTCGATCCGCATACACCATAGCGGCACCTAGCAGCGCCGGGATGTGGTGATGATCCTGCGCAATCACTTGCTTGAAGCAAATAAGAGCTTCCTCCGAATCTCCACCATCTAATTGCTGTAAGGCCTCCGACATCAACTGTCCTATAACCTCTGGCGATTGGTCTAGTGAATCCAATTGAACTGCCAAGCTATGCTGCAACAACCCCATCAGAATTGCTAGAAGTGTGAACGTACGGCGAAAAAACAAGCTCAGCAAAAATTTGCAAATTGTACGCTGTAAATAAATAACCACACACTACAGTGGTTGTAATGACTCCTAAAAGTCAAGACCTGCAGTTGTATTTCAATACAATAAGACGCCCCTGAAAACCCCCTATAATCTGCGATTTTCGAATCGCAACAATGCCAGCAACTGGACTCGTGAGCAGTGAGCAGCGTCGCCACTAAAAATGAGACGAGACCAATCTGTTATGCTCCGATAAGAATTGCATAAGCCCCATACCAACTCAACCCCAGATTATGCAATAGATTGATCCAGCTACTCGGCAGCTAAAGGCCAGGGAGCGTATCAACCTACGTGACTGCTGGTCAAATAGGCAGCCATGTACCTTTTTCGCCTAAGTTCCGAGCAATGCGACTAGGCTGGAGGCGAAGCAGACTGTACCTATTAATGAGCACATTTCTAGTGCGATGGATTCAAATATGACTGATGTACAGTTGATCGCAGATAAATCCAACTGTTCCAAAACTCCGTTTGCATCGTTCGACTTAAAAGGGATGGCACATCCACTGCTCGGCCCCCTCAATGCCTAGTGTTGTTCGCAATCGCCACATGATGACTAACATCGCACAGATCGCGACCGAGCGCTGGAGACGCATTAGACCAATAGCGCCTAAGCGTTGCTGCAAAACAAAAAATTTACTCTGCGCCAACCACAACAAAGGAATCGTCCCAATCCCAAAGCCGAGCGCAAATTCGACTCCCTTGATCGCCGATCCGGAAAAAAAGGATAGCCCAAAAATCATGTACAAGGGACCACAGGGCAACAAGGGACTCATCATGCCCATCACAGCAGCGTTTAAAGGGGGATAAGAAAATTTTAAGCGACTGGTGAGTCGATGATAATAAGGTCCCACCCAACGCGGTTTCGGAATATAACGATCCAGTCGAAATCCAATGATCGCAAAATAAACCACCAGCAGCCAAGGTAGGTACTGCAAATGTGATAAGTGGAAGCCATGCAATGCCGCCTGCCCTACCGTTCCAGCAATGGCTCCAACCAGACAGTAAGCGGTCAGCTTGCTCACATGGTAGCTCAGCAAGAGCCATTCCACGGGAATCCCCAACTGCTGCGGACGTCCCCAGGCACAAGCAAGCGGGCCACACATGGCCACACAATGCACACTGGTAATTAAGCCAGCAACCAGGGCAGTCTGGGCATTGTAGACAGTGTGGTAATCAAACATCTAAGAATATCCTAACTTACGCAACCTAACCGATCCTGCCCAGCCTTCAAATCGGCTGACTAATTTTTACTGTTTTCAAGTCGTCTAGAGTCAGCCAATCCGCGACTGAGTAGCGCCCCTGCGGCTGCAGCAATGACTGCAACTCGGAGGCGGATGCCTGCGCGTCCACCTCCGCATTGGGATTCTCGACTACCCGTAAGATCTCTGCACCCAATACCGCTGGTTTCAATTTTTGAATATACTCTGGATGCAAAGGACGCTTCAGGAGCAAATTTGAAATCCCGATATACGGGACCTTCACCAAACACTTCCCAATCCAATAGCTAATGGGGTTCAAGCGGTACACAATCGCGCCCGGAATCCCCGATAAAGCACAGGCCAATGACATGGTGCCCGAACTCATCAAGACTCCACTGGCAGGCAAGCCCAATTCCGTATTGGGGCGAAAAGAAACCGCCGACTCCAAATGAGGAAACTCTGCCAACATTTGTCGCAAATGCTGCAAGAGCGACTCACTGGGATACACCACACAAGCTGTGAGCTGCGGACGCTGGCGCCAAGCATGTTCAAAAGCCCTCAAAAGATGGGGAAAAATACGACAAACGGCACCGACTCGACTGCCCGGAAGCAATAAGATAGGTGCTGTGGCCTCATAATAAAAAGGTAATTGATAGTCAGCTCGCGTAAAGGGATGCCCCACAAATGCTGTCGGCAAACAGGTATCCGCAAAGCAGTCTACCTCGAAAGGAAAAATGACGCCTAATTGATCGATGATTTTCGCCATTTTAAAACGTCGCTTCGCTTTCCAGGCCCAAACCTGCGGCCCGATATAGTAATACAAGCTGATGCCCCCACCTGCTTGTCGACTCAATCCGCGGTCATGTAATTGCTGCGCGATCCGCAAATTAAAGCCCGGATAGTCTACAAAACAAATTTGGCGGGGTCGATGGGTCTCAATCCAATCCAAGGTAGCGTCAAACAATGACTTAAAGAAAGCATAACGCTTCAACACCTCGACAAATCCTACAACCGAAACCGCACTCAAGTCGTACAAGAGCTGAGCGCCCGCTGCCGCGAGATGGCGCCCCCCCAGACAAGCAACCTGCAAATTTGGATCACGCTCTAAAAGTTCTTCCAATAGCTTTGCGGCATGCTCATCACCGGAATGCTCGCCAGCAATGAGCAATAAATCCACGCGGCCAGAACGGGCAGCTGGTAAGGGTGGATGAAAGTCTTGAGAGCTTTTTACCATGTGAGAATTCATGCCATATTTGATTTAAATAGAGAGCTTATGCAAATGATGCCAACAAAAGCGAGCTCACGATCACGGTCGAGAATGAAGTACACAAACTCCACAGAAAGGCAATCACTGCAAAGCTGGTAAAATGATTGCGCCGTCAATGCATCATTTCGATTGACTTCATGCAGAAGGCAGCGCCTGATGCGCTGCTCAATTGAGTCGCTCGACGATCCCATCATTCAGTTAATCTAGTTCGTCAGCCCTCCTCATCGAACGATTTTTTATCATGCAAGCCAAATCTATCCGCAATATTGCCATCATCGCCCACGTTGATCATGGCAAAACGACTCTAGTCGACTGCCTGCTCAGTCAAAGTGGCGCCTATCGCGAAAACCAACAAGTCGAGGAACGGGCCATGGATTCGATGGACCTAGAAAAAGAAAAGGGCATCACCATCAAAGCCAAAAACTTGGCGGTCAACTGGACCAACCCCAAAGATGGGCAGGCCTACACCATCAATATTGTCGATACTCCCGGTCACGCTGATTTCGGCGCGGAGGTGGAGCGCGTCATGAAAATGGTGGATGGCGTCTTACTGTTGACAGACGCCGTGGGCGGACCGCAGGCACAAACACGCTGGGTGCTACGCAAAGCGCTCGATCAAGGCCTGAAGACAATTTGTGTGATCAACAAAGTGGACCGTGAAGCCTCGCGTCCAGATTGGGTACATGATAAGGTCTTGGAACTCTTTTTAGATTTGGAAGCGGACGAGGATCAGTTCAATGCACCCTTTTTATATGCCTCTGCAAAGATGGGCTTCGCGGATCGCACAGTCGACGGACCTCGGGAAAACATGTTGGATCTGTTTCAAACGATTGTCGAGCGCATCCCCCCGCCCAGTATCGAAGAAGGTGACTTTCGGATGCTCGTCAGCAATATTGATTGGGATGACTATGTCGGACGTATGGCCATCGGTCGCGTGCTTTCGGGCTCGGTCAAAGTCGGGCAAAGCATCTATGCCTTGCGCAAGAATGGGCAAAAAGATCGGGTTAAGATCACCAAGATGAAGAGTTTTTCCGGCGCAGGGAACACAGATGATGTCACGGAAGCCGATGCGGGTGCCATCGTGGGCCTAGCCGGCTTTGATGACGTCGATATCGGCGATACGCTGGCTCAGCAAGATACTGCGGAAGCCTTGCCCTTTGTGCAAATCGACCCCGCAACGGTGCAAATGGAATTTTCCGTTAACAATGGCCCCTTGGCCGGACAAGATGGCAAAAAGGTAACCTCACGCCAGATTCGCGATCGCTTAATCCGAGAAACGCAGTCCAACATCTCCATCAGTGTTGAAGACACCGATGATGGAACTCGCTTCTTAGTCAATGCGCGGGGCGCCATGCAAATTGCAGTGCTTGTGGAAACTATGCGCCGCGAGGGCTTTGAAATTTTAGTATCCAGACCCACCGTGCTCTACAAAGAGATCGACGGCAAACGCTGCGAGCCCTTCGAGCAGGTCTGGGTTGAGGTTCCAGAGGAATTTTTAGGCTCAGTGATTGAAAATATCAGTAAGCGCAAAGCAAAAGTCACCAACATGGAACACCACAATGCTGGGGTCACCGTCGAGGCCGAAGCCCCAACTCGAGGCCTGATCGGCTTTGAAAGTGACCTGATCACTATGACCAGTGGACACGGCGTCATGAGCCACTCCTTTCTCGAATATCGTCCACACTGCGGTGAAATTGTCACCCGTTCAACCGGCACACTCGTCAGTATGGAACAAGGCAAATCCATGCCCTACGCTTTAGACATGATCCAAAGTCGCGGCAAACTGATGATTGGCCCAGGCGAGGCTGTCTATGCGGGTCAAATTGTGGGCGAAAACCCGCGTAAAGAAGACATGCCAGTCAATCCGGCCAAAGCCAAGCAGCTGGATAACATGCGCTCCTCAGGAGCCGACAAAGGCATTCAGTTATCACCTCCACTCAAGTTTTCTTTGGAGCGCGCCATCGAATACATTGCACCCGATGAGCTCGTTGAGGCGACGCCCAATTTCCTACGCCTACGGAAACGCATTCTGGATGAAAACACACGGCGAAAGTTAGCTAAGGCCGCGAAAAAATAGATATTCATTACCAGTTTATTATCGAGCAGGCTTCGCAAAACTTTTAGATTTTATTCTGACTAACTCAGATTAGATCGAAAAACGCATTGCCAATGTACTGTGGGTCTCTTGCCTGCTGAGAGCTTTCGCCAACTTTCCAGCCATCCAGAAGGCGCTATCGATCTCCCCAAAGATTTTGCAGAGATCAAGCCAAAACATGCCCAACTTAACGTAATTTGAGTGTCGCTAAGCCCATCATAGCAAATATCAAAGATAGAATCCAAAAGCGAATGACTACCTTGTTTTCATGCCAGCCCTTGAGCTCAAAATGATGATGAATCGGAGACATGCGAAAAATCCTTTTTTGGCGCAACTTAAAAGATCCCACTTGTAATATAACAGAACTGGCCTCGATCACAAAAATGCCCCCCACGATGATAAGCGTTATGGGCTGATGGATCATAAAGGCAATCACACCGATCAAGCCCCCTAAAGCCAAGGAACCGGTGTCCCCCATAAAAACCTCCGCAGGGTGGGCATTAAACCACAAAAAGGCCAAACTAGCGCCCAGCAGGGCGGCACAGACAACGGCAAGTTCCCCAGTACCAGGCAAATAACTAATATACAAATATTCAGAAATAATCCGATTGCCGGCCGCGTAAGCCATAATCATGTAGGCCAAAGCCACCGTTACCGTACAGCCAATAGCGAGTCCATCCACACCATCGGTCAAGTTAATGGCATTACTCGAGCCCGATAAGATTAAAAATAAAAAGGGCAACAAAATATAGATCGGCAGTTCTGAGCACAGCACATTTTTGTAAAAAGGGACCCACAATTCTCGCATTTTCTGCGAAGTCTCGGGTACGGCTAACAAAATCGCCAAACTGCCAATGGTGATCAAGGCCTGTCCGATCAATTTATAGCGTCCAGGCAAGCCACGACTGTTGCGCAGAGCCACTTTCAAATAATCATCCGCAAAGCCCAGCAAGCTAAGCCCTAAGTAAACAAAAAGGGCGGTAAAAACATAAGTATTGGGTGCGGCCCATAAAATGACGCTGATGACCAGTGCCAGGCAAATAATCAAGCCTCCCATCGTTGGGGTTTGTGCTTTTTCAGCGTGTAAGTCCGCCAAAGCACCCACTTCGGCTTGACTACGCAACGATTGTTGTGCCCTTAGGCGATGTAGGCGCGCCACGATCCATGGTCCCAGATACAGGCCTAAAAGCAATGCCGTCATCCCAGCAAACGCCGCCCTTAAGGTCAAATAACCAAATAGCCGCAAGGGCCCAAAACTTGATTCAAACTCCGCTAATAAACTTAACATAATATATTTAGGCTCCACCTAAAAGCGATGATTCCGGCACAGCGTCAACTGGCAAAACAGTCTCTAACTTATGCTGGCGACTGCCCTTTAAAAAAACAGTTTCAGCAATCGACCTCAAGCTGTTCGCAGCAGCCTCGACACTTTGGAAGCAGAGGATTTGCTGGCGCTCTAGTCCAAGCGTCACAAGTCCGCTCTGATAGGCACGCGTCAAACTGGGTTCTCCGATCAAAATAAAACGTGCTTGGCGCTGAAATTTCAGTCCAGCAAAGAGCGATTTGTGTAAAGCTTCGCTCTGAGTCCCAAGCTCCTGCAAGGTACCCAATACGTAAGTACAGCTCGTCTCGCTGGGCACAGAAGCTGTAAAAAACTGCAATGCATCTCGCATGGATTGTGGATTTGCATTATAACAATCGACATACCAGCGTTTGGTGCAAGAACGATACCACTGACCGCGGTGAGCTCCCGGTTGCCAGCTCTCGAGGCCAGTCTGAATCAAATCCGGCGACAATCCCATATAACGCGCTGCTAGCACTGCTAGTGCTGCGTTCTCTAACATGCCCTGACTACAAGTCGCCAACTCATAGCATTGAGACGCGTCCTCGCAATCCGACTCCAAAAGCCTCATGCGAGTCCGTCCACAATCCCACAGATCGAAAGCCACTTGCGTGCAGCCAAGCGTATTAGGCGGCTTATTGGCCTGCTCAGTGCAAAGTGCCCAAACACGAGCCGACATCGCAGCAAAGGCCGGATATTCCAACAAAGCTGCCGGCATAAAAATTGGCGACTCCGCACGTGCGCCATATGCCAGTTGCGACTTCTCTTTCGCCACAGTCTCAAGGTTAAGCAACTGCTCCAGATGTGCGGCACCAATCGTGGTGACAATCGTGAGGTCAGCTTCAATCATACCGGCCAATGAAGCCATTTCACCCGGCTGATTGATGCCTGCCTCGACCACGGCAAAACGATCCCTCAACGCGTCTAATCCCAACAAGGTAATTGGGACGCCAATTTGATTATTCCAATTTCCTGGCGTAGCGTGCACCGCCCCATCCTCCTGTAAAAGATGGGATAGCAAAGATTTTGTAGAGGTTTTCCCACAACTGCCAGTAATTCCACACAGTAAGCCAGGGAAGCATTGTCGATGTGCGCGAGCCATTTGCTGCAGCGCTTGTCGGCTATCACTGACTAGCAACTGCGGCAAAGAACTCTCAACTGGTCGCTCAACTAGAGCTGCAGCAGCTCCCTGCGCGTGCGCTTGGTCCAGATATTCGTGGCCATCACGATCGACTCCGGCTAGGGCAACAAAGAGCTCACCGGGCTGTGCCAGCCGTGCATCAAAGCAAACACCATCTAATTTGCTATTCGCTGGCATAGACAACCAAGTCCCACGGGTCCACACGGCCACACTGGAAACATCAATTGCCATAGCCTTTTAGGCGCAATAAATCTTGAATCACCTGACAGTCATCAAAAGGAATCACGGTACCCGCAAATTCTTGCGTGCATTCATGGCCCTTGCCAGCGACCAATACACAATCTCCCGGCTGCGCAAAATCGAGTGCTCGCGAAATCGCCTGCTTGCGATCTTCGATAAAATAAAGTGATTCCGAGGAAGCTCCTCCCATATCTGAAAAAATTTGCTGCAGAGGCTCAGATCGCGGGTTATCGGCGGTCGCGACCACCAAGACAGCACGACTTGCAGCCGCCTGCAACATTCCCGAACGTTTCGTTCGATCGCGATCTCCGCCACAGCCAAAAACCACAATGAGCCTACCGGGTGTCATCTCGGCCAACATTTCGCTCGCCAGCGACAAGGCATCCGCAGTGTGTGCATAATCAACCAGCACGTTGAAGGCTTGCCCACAATCTACACGCTGCATGCGGCCCGGCACCCCAGAAAATGACTGAATACGCTCAGCGACATGATGTAAATCGACGCCCCGCAACCATGCTAATGCGCATACTGCTAGCATGTTACTGACGTTGTATCGCCCCAGTAGAGGCGAATTGACCCGCAGCTGTCCCTGCGGCCAATACAAGTCGAACTCGCTATGGTCGGCAAACAACTGTACATTTCGAGCTTGCACGCTAGCATGGGAGCTAAATCCAAAACTGACGGCATTGATCGCAGTCGGCAATTCAGCCAGCAACCGTGCTCCGTAGGCGCAATCTGCATTGATCACGGCTGCAAGAGACATGCTGCCCAATCCACCACTAAAGAGGCTTTTCTTAACCTGATAATAGGTCTCCATTGAGCCATGATAATCCAAATGATCTTGGCTCAAATTCAGAAACAAAGCCTCTTGAAACTGCAAGCCATATACACGCTTTTGGTCAATCCCATGCGAACTCACCTCCAAAAAAGCCTCTAAACAGCCCTGTGATTGCATTTGTTGCAGTAAATTAAATATGTCGACCGATTCGGGCGTTGTTCGATGCGATGGTAAGCGTCGGCGTCCGAGATCATAGTGAATCGTCCCCAGGAGGCCTACGGGACCTGCCGCACTGAAAACATGTTGTGCCAAACTAGATACAGTCGTTTTGCCATTTGTACCGGTAATAGCGCACAACTTCAGTGCTTGGTCTTGATAAGCGACTATTTTTTTAGCCAAAATCGCGAGCGCCACCCGCACGTCTTCGACCTGAATGAAATCACGCGGAAAACGCGGCCCAAAATCCTGCTCAGTAACAATCGCAACTGCGCCACGATCGACGGCCTCCTCAATATAAAAATTGCCATTCGTCTTCAATCCTTCAAGTGCGAAAAAAACGGCTCCCGGAAAGACGCGGCGACTATCCGTCACGAGGCTCTGAACAAGGCCATCTTGCACGACCTGAGTACGAATCGTATTCAGACCTTGAATGAACTGTGAAAATGAATATCTAATGACATTTGAACTGTCTATAGTTTTGAGCATGTGCACGGTGGGCAGTAAAGGAGCAGAGGTATTTAAATCCAGATTCAAAGCGATTATCTCCAACTAGTGTATAACCTTGCAGCAGGTCGACCATATGACTGGGCCGCGAATAAGTCCGCGGGTACATCTACAGGCCGAATGCCCATGTACTGAATACACCCTTCCGCAATTCTACGAAACGCAGGAGCGGCTACGGTTCCCCCATAGCCGACCCCCTTGAGCTTCGGTTCATCCACCACAACTGTGATGACTAGTTCTGGTTTATTCGCAGGAAAAAAACCGCTAAAAGAAGCGACGTGGTGAGCGTTCGAATACCGCCCTTGGATAATTTTCTGAGTCGTGCCTGTTTTGCCTGCCACTTGGTATTTCTCTATGGCTGCGCGGCGAGCAGTGCCTTTTTCGCCAACAACATCTGCCAACATCGAACACAGGGTCGTGGCCACTTCGGACTGGATCACGCGACGTACTGGCTTGGGATTAAAACGCAGCACCGTCTGTCCATCCCCGTCAAAAACACGCTTAGCTAGCAAGGGCTCCATTAAAATCCCGTCATTAGCAATCGCACTCATCGCGCTGTGAACCTGCATCGGAGTGGCACTCAGCGCATGGCCCATCGGCAGCCGGGTAATCGTCAATCCGTCCCATTGGCGAATGGGATGGAGCACTCCGGGAACTTCACCTCCCAAATCACAGCCAGTCAAACTGCCAAATCCAAAAGCCGCGGCATATGCATGCAGTTTTTGCTCTCCGAGAAGCACGCCCAAATGAGCTGCTCCGCGATTACTCGACTTAACTACAATC
This sequence comes from uncultured Puniceicoccaceae bacterium, assembly GCA_963933035.1. Classification (GTDB taxonomy): domain Bacteria; phylum Verrucomicrobiota; class Verrucomicrobiia; order Opitutales; family Coraliomargaritaceae; genus CAWVTP01. Next base: position 20,524 of record CAWVTP010000004.1, read on the forward strand.
TCACGCATCGACAATCGCTCATAGGTTCGATGATCTGCAGGTAAACTTAAGCGACGACCACGATAGCTAATCTGCGCAAACCCGGTGTCAAAAGAATCTTCGACACCGACCAGTCCCTCATTGAGCGCAGCGGCCGCAGGCACAATCTTAAAAGTGGAACCGGGCTCGAATACATCAGTCAGTGCGCGATTGCGCTGATTAGCGATCGGGTATTTTTTCGTGTTGTAAAATTCATTTGGATCATAGGTCGGATAATTGGCCATCGCCAAGAGTGCACCAGTACCGGGTTCGGAGACTAAAATACTGATGCCGGCAGGGTCATACTCTTTGGCCAAGCGAGCGATTTCTTCTTCCGCAAAATATTGTACCATCTGGTTGATCGACAGCTCTAAATTCAGCCCATTACGGGCGGGAACTTCTCGCCCGCGATATTGCGCTAGCTCTTGCCGCTTTCCGTCCCGCTCAGTTTCTCGCCAACCATCTTGACCACGTAAATAAAAATCAAAGTGGCGCTCCACACCAGTCACAGATACAGACTCTTTATTTACATATCCGAGCACATGCGCAGCTAAAGTCCCGGCTGGATAAGAACGGTTGTAAACGCGATTTCCATAAACGCCCTTAATTTTTAGCGCCATCACAGATGCATATTCTGATTGGTTCAAGCCCTTTGCCAGAACCGCCCAACGAATAAGTCGCACCGCGCGAGGATGCTGCTCACTTTTTGAAATTTGCAACTGTGCTTTTTTTTGCACACTGACGACATCCAGCTTCAATAGCGAAGCTAACTTTTCGAATTTCGGCAGCTCCTTAGGATCAAAACTTTGCGGATCGACACCGACAGTGTAGGTCGCCTGAGTCGCAGCCAGTAAATTCCCTTGCGCATCGACAATCATTCCACGACGCCCCTCCACGACATTGATCATTTTGCGATTATGCATCACATAATCGCTCAGAGCGTCATGCTCCCAAATGTGCAGGTAAAAAAGACGTGTCAAAAGCACGCAAAATGCAAAGGCAACGAAACCCGATACCAAGCGTATTCGATGATTCGACACAAAGGCTTCGCTCATATCAGGCCTTCTATGTTAACGAAACCGTTGCAACGAGGCTTGAGCCAAATCACCATTCGAGCGATATGGTTTATAGTGCGTGTAGGCCCAACCATCAGCTTGTCGATAACCATTGACCCACACAATTTGCTCATCACGTGCCGGCCGCAACTTTCCCATTACCTGCCCTTGCAAAAATGCAGGTTGATGGCGAGTGGCGATCAACGCATCCAAATGCGCGACTTTACGCAAGGTCTCTGAAAGTTCCGATTCCACCCGCTTGGTCGTTTGGGCTGTCCTTGAAATTTGCTGCTGTAACCAGACGATGACAAAGGCACTCATGACCGTTATCATGATAACCGCCGCAAGTGCAGTAATTAGAGTGAACTGGCTAGTTTGTTTATTTTGATCCATAATAATTAAATTTTGCGGATGACGCGCATGCGTGCGCTACGACTGCGTGGGTTGGCAGTTAATTCTTTTGCAGTCGGTTTAATGGCAGCGGTGACGGTTAATTTGGCACGTACTTGACGTTCGTCTTGATGACTCGAATCCCTGGCATGTTCAGGCCGACCCGCCATCCGTCGACAAAAACGCTTCACGATCCGATCCTCCAAAGAATGAAAACTAATCGCCACTAAACGACCACCTGAAATTAGCCGATCGAAGGCGGCCGGTAGCGCTTGTTCAATCGCATTAAGCTCATCATTTACTTCGATCCGGATGCCCTGAAATGTACGGGTTGCTGGATGCCGCAACTGACGCCTGTAGGGCTGAGGGCCTACAGCTTCGCTGACCAACTGCGCGAAGCGATGTGTTCGCTGCAAATTGCCACTGCCCCTGGCTTCAATAATCGCAGCCACCACACGCCGCCATCTTTTCTCTTCACCATAATTTCGAACCGCCCGAATCAACGCTTCTTCGCTGGCGCATTCCAAGAAATCAGCCGCACTTGTGCCGACTTCTGGATTCATCCGCATGTCCAAGGCGGCATCTTCGCGAAAGGAAAATCCTCTACCAGCGCTGTCCAACTGAAAAGAGGACAAACCGAAATCAAACAAAACTGCATGGAAAGTTTTTGGTGCCAAACTAGCGATTTCACTAAAGTTTTTCGAGTGCAATTGGAAACGCTCACCGTAAGCTGCCTTAATTGGACGAGCGCGCAGCAGGGCCTCAGGGTCACGATCAAATGCCGTTACTTCGACCGAAGTATCGACCTCCAAGAGTGCGCGTGTGTGCCCACCTCCGCCAAAGGTAGCATCTAGGTAACGTTCGCCCGCAGCCGGCTCCATGCGCTGCATCACTTCATCCATCAAAACTGGTTGATGCCCTCCAGGCTGTAGCTGAATGCCCATATTAACGTCTAGTTAACTTGGCGACCAGATTACGACATACAGCTAGAATTGCAGTATCCGTATTCCGGGCTGCAGCACGACGCTCCAATATATGATCCACAACATTGTGCCCATGCGATACGGACCGTGGCAAGCCGCCATAAGTCCAACGGCTCGGGCGCTGCCGACTAACTGAGCTCAGATACCTACCAGCTTTAAAATTCTCTCTAGCGATTTTCGTAAGTGGATGCCTCATCTTTTATTCCCATACATAACCATACCTTACAACCCAAACCTTTGAAAGACAGCCGCTTGTTGCTCTGGATCGATCGGCGAATCGGATTGAATGACCGCATACTCCGCAGCTCCGTAAATACTAAAAGTCGACAACTTACCTAGCAAAACTGCCTCCTTAGCAATCTTCGCATGCTTCAGTAATTTTTCACTCAACTGAATGCGCCCCTGTTTATCACAACTAAAACTGTGCGCCATCGACATAAGCGATTCGATAGCGCGTTGCCCCTCTAGATCTCCCATGCTGACCTGAGAAATGCGGGCTTCCAACTGCTCAATCATTTTGGGTGGGTACACCGTGATCGAACCTCTTGGACTGGGCAGCGCCAAAAATCGGTTGTCGCTAGACCCAATCTCAGGGCGCCAAGCAGCTGGGATGGTAAGACGCCCCTTATCATCGCGATTGTGACGAAATTCGCCCACAAATCCACCTATTCCCAATAAACCCATTAACTACCCCAATACACACCAAAACGCCCCACATTGCCCCACATGTCAAGATATTTCGCCGCAAAAAAAAGAGAATCATTAGTTTAAATGATTCTAAAATAACAACTTCGTCTAGAAATCGCCTTAAGTGACTAGATAACATCCAGCCCTAGAAAATCCTCTAATAAAACCAAAAGCTAAGCGAACGAAGTCCAGCAAATCAGACGCTCTCTATGCCAGATACCACATGGCGTAAAACTTAATAGCTCGTGTCAACCCAAACGATGCAGGCTATTCTAGTCTCACGTAAGCGCAGCTCGCAATCTGCTCAGAATGCCTTAAGACGGAACAAAAAGTAGCGGCAAGTAGAGCGAGGAGAAAGTATCTGCGTTAGCCGGAAAGCCCAACCAAAACTGGACTCCTCCGCCTAGGTTGACTGGGGCCCGCTAAGATGCTGGATACTAAGCCACCAATATCAATATTGACATCAATAACATGACTGTAGCCGGCAAGGATTTTAATGCAGAATCTTTCACTTTTACATGCATCAGGATAGCTCCCGTCATAAGTATGACCAGCACCCCAGCACCAAGGATGCGCGCAGGGGGAAAAGCAATGCCCACAAAGAGCGCCACGGCAGCCGACAATTTTAAAACACCAACACAGTAAAAGGTAAAATTGTTGAGCCCGTAAGCATAAAACTCTTGCTTTAAATTATTGGCGTCACGACCCCGATAGGGCGTCACCTTAGAGGCCCGCAGTAACCAAACGTTCAGGATACCGAGCGCTACAATTAGCTGCAAAATAATGAGTACTGTATCCATAATACACTTAGCGTCCAGTAATAATATATAGACATATCATCAATTTTGATTAACAGGCAATCAAATAATAAAAGATCCTAACATTCGTTTGGATCATACCATTTAAGAGCGCAAGCCAACGACAAATAGGCAAAAAAGTTCCTCAAACTGCACTTCACAAAAAATCAAACATCTGCACAATAAAAGGGTTTTATGAGAGCCAAACGAACATATTTTATACACTCACAAAAGCCCAGTAAAACGCAGTTCTTGTTGCAAAGTTAGAGCGAACAGATCTATTTGCATCCACACAGCAGCCAAAACTTACACCAGCCATGCGAGCAAAAACAGGTTTTACCATCACTCTATTCGTCCTAATCCTAATAACGATCTTGGTGTGGGTTAAAATCAGCCAATTTCAAACACTCTCCCAGCTAAGTAAGCAAGTGCCCGAAACTGTTTTTACCGTAACAGCCTTCCAACTCGAAGAGCAAAACTGGCAACGCTCGCTACATGCGGTGGGGACCGTTGCTCCCTATCGTGGAGCCACTTTAAAGGCGGAGGCCGCAGGCCGCGTCATGGATAATTTTATTCAAAACGGACAATTTGTTAAAGCAGGAACCCTACTGCTACAAATTGACGATCGCCTCGAGCAAGCGCAGTTGCAATCTGCCAAGGCTCAAGTCAAACTTAAGCAGCTTGAATTAAGTCGTTTGCGCGCGTTATCCGCGGATGGAGCCGCAGCAACCTCCCAAGTCGACCAAGCCGAAACAGATTATGCTATCGCTAACGCAGAAGTTGCGAAAATTAAGGCCAATATTACGCACAAAAAAGTAAGCGCTCCTTTTGACGGGGTCCTGGGTATCCGGCAAGTCAATCTAGGCGACTACCTAGAAATCGGCCAGACCATCGTTGAGTTACAGGCGCAATCAACTGTCTTTGTAAACTTCTCGCTGCCACAAAAAAACTTGCACGCAATCAAAGAGGGCTTGCAAATTCAGCTTCACAGCAACACGGACCCAGCAGCTACCCACATGGGCACACTAACTGCAATCGCCCCTGCGCTCAAGGCGCAGACCCGCAGCGTGCAATTGCAGGGAACTTTTGACAACTCTGACAATAAACTGCGGGTGGGACAATACGTTGAGCTCAGCCTACAATTAGCAGCCTCCGATTCGGTTTATGTCGTGCCTGCAACGGCAATTCACTATGCTTCATACGGGAATTGCGTCTACAAAATCCATGCAGCGCCTACAGATGGCAGCGCACCCAGCTCGCACCAAGCCAAACGGAGCTTTGTGCGGATCGGTGAACGGCGCGGCGATTTCGTACAAATACTGGAGGGCGTCCAACCTGGTGATCGGGTGGTCGCCTTGGGTGCATTTAAATTGCGCACTGAAAGCTGGATTCGCATAGATGAAGCAGCAGCACTCAATGCCAGCCTAAGCCCGCAGCCAGACAACTCTTAACAGGCCAACGCATTCCGACAGGCTATGAAACCAGCATTCACCGATCTCTTTATCAAACGGCCAGTACTGGCCATTGTGATCAGTGCGCTGATCGTTATTGCTGGGCTACAGGCAGTTCGTGCACTGAGCATCCGTCAATACCCCCTGAATGAAAACGCCAAAATCACCATACAGACCGCCTATATTGGGGCCAATGCCAAACTGGTTCGAGGCTTTATTACCACCCCAATTGAGCAAGCCATCGCCACCGCTGACGGCATCGACTACATTACGTCCGAGAGCAAATTAGGCAGCTCAACGATTGTGGCGCGACTCAAACTGAACTACGACTCCACCAAAGCGCTCTCCGATATAAGTGCAAAAGTCGATCAAGTTCGAGGCGAGTTGCCACCAGAGGCCGAGATCCCCATCATTACCGTTGCGTCCGCAGATAGCGAGCGAGCGTCCGCTTACTTATCCTTCTCTTCTACCATCCTTCCCGCGAATCAAATCACGGACTATTTATTGCGGGTCATCCAGCCTCGCCTGAACACGATTGAGGGCGTTCAAGAGGCCCGAATTCTAGGTGGTCGTTTTTATGCCATGCGCATCTGGATGGATGCCACCAAAATGGCTGCTCTAAATATCAGCCCTTCCGAGGTGAATGCTGCTTTACGCAGCGAAAATTACCTATCCGCACTCGGGCAAACCAAGGGCAATTTGGTCACGGTTAACTTAACTGCCGACAGCAACCTCAGCAGCGTGAGTGCCTTTGAAAATTTGACGGTCAAAGCGATCGATGGTCGTTTGATACGGCTGAGCGATATTGCCGAAGTGGAACTGGCGGCCCAAAGTTACGACGCAGCGGTTCGCTTTGCAGGTGATCAAGCGGTTTTCATTGGTCTGTATGTACAACCGAAGTCCAACGCGGTCGACGCGATCGCGGCCGTTAGAAAAGAACTTCTGCAAATCCAAAACGAACTTCCAGAGGGACTGGTGGCAAATATTGGATATGATTCCACTGTTTACATTCAAGAATCCATACAAGAAGTCATCCATACCCTCATTGAAACACTGCTGATTGTCATATTGGTCATCTATTTATTCATGGGCCGCTTCCGCACTGTGCTGGTGCCGGTTCTAACCATCCCGATTTCGTTAATCGGAGCCGCATTTTTGATGCAAGTATTGGGCTTCAGTATTAACCTACTCACCCTTCTTGCAATCGTGCTCTCGGTAGGCATCGTCGTGGACGACGCAATTATTGTGGTAGAGAATATTGAGCGTCACCTATCCGCGGGCATGCGCCCAATCGAGGCCGCCCTCACTGGTGTGCGCGAACTGATTGGACCGGTCATCGCCACTACGCTCACTCTAGTCGCGGTTTATGTGCCGATTGCTTTTCAAGGAGGCCTGACTGGCTCACTATTTAAAGAATTTGCCCTCACCCTCTCTGCAGCCGTCATCATATCATCTATCGTGGCGCTGGTCCTCAGTCCAATGCTGGCTTCAAAACTTCTTGTCGCGCGCGAACCATCGGGACTAGCGAAATGGATCAATGTCCGTTTTGCACGTGTGCAAGATGGCTACGGCCGACTGGTGGCTGGCACACTAAAAAGTCGGAACTGGCTCTTTTGCTGTTGGCTGTTAATTGCTCTCTGCTGCGCTCCTTTCTTTGTGCTATCCCCCAAAGAATTGGCCCCGAATGAGGATCAAGGCATTATCTTTGGCATTGTGGATGCGCCTGCCAATTACGCCTTAGAGGAGACGGTCCGCCATGCGGAAAAGATCAACGAAACCTATCTCAGTTTTCCCGAGACGGATTATTCATTCCAACTAACTTTTCCCAATTCCGGCTTTAGTGGCATGATCCTCAAGCCATGGAGTGAACGGGAGCGCAGCCCCAAAGATTTGATTCCGCAGGTCCGAAATGCGTTCAATCAAATCAGTGGGCTCAATGCCTTCCCGACGACGCCACCAGCACTGCCAGGGGGCAGCGACTTCCCAATTGAGTTTATTGTCGCAGCGGCGGCTGAACCAAGCGAAATTTTAGGCTATGTGGAACAGATTAAGGAGCAAGCCATGGCCAGCGGTCGTTTTGCCTTTCCGCCGATTATCGACACGCGTATAGATCAACCCGAAACACAATTTGTCATCGATCGTGACCTGGTCAATGAAATGGGGCTCACCCAAAGCCAAATTGGCGCTGATTTGGCCGGGTTTACTGGCGGCGGCTATGTCAATCGCTTCAGCATGGATGGTCGCAGCTACAAAGTGATTCCCCAAGTTATGCGCTCTCAGCGCTTAAATCCAGAACAACTCCAACAACTCTATGTGAAGGGGCCCGATGAACAATTAATCCAATTAAGCACCTTCGTCGAGCTTGAGACCAGCGTCCAGCCCCGATCACTGAACCGCTTTCAACAATTTAATGCGGTTAAGATGAGCGGCGTGTACATGGGACCACTGGAGCAAGGACTCTCATTTTTGGAAGAAACAGCGGCCACAATTTTGCCCAAAGACTACCGAATTGACTACGTAGGAGAATCACGTCAGTTACGGACAGAGGGCAATAAGTTCCTGCCTGCATTTTTGTTAGCCCTAGTCCTGATCTTTATGGTTTTGGCCGCTCAATTTAACAGTTTCCGCGATCCCTTTATTATCCTACTGGGCTCAGTGCCCTTAGCCATGTTTGGCGCCCTGATATTCACCTTTCTTAAAATGATGAGTCCCGAAGCGCCTTTTTGGACGGATGGCTGGACCACCACCCTCAACATTTACTCACAAGTGGGATTGGTGACCTTGATTGGCCTAGTCGCCAAAAATGGCATCTTAATCGTCGAATTTGCCAATCAGCGGCAACGTGAGGGTGCCCGTAAGATCGATGCCATTCAAGAAGCCTGTAGCGTGCGACTGCGACCGATACTCATGACAACCTTGGCCACTGTAGCTGGCCACTTTCCACTAATTTTGGTCACGGGTGCCGGTGCCGCCGCTCGCAATTCTATCGGCTTAGTTTTGGTCGGCGGCATGGCCATCGGCTCGCTACTGACCTTGTTGTTTTTGCCCGCGATCTATATGCTGATTGCGAAAGATCGGCATCATGATACTAGGTCAGCTCTCGAAGCTGCCAGCTAAAGGATGACGATGCCGTTTCACGATTTGATTCACCTCAGAAAATTTGGGGTGCTGAGCCGAACCCAATAAGCTGTAGATAATTGTCTCCGCTGGTAATACCGGCACCTCCATAGCAATAAATTGCTGCAGCACAGGATCCCGATCCATGCTGCGTGCCTCCCCGACACAGTCCGACAGAACCGTACAATCGAGCTGTTTATGCACCGCATCTAACACGCTTTGATACACGCAAATGGGCGTTTCGATTCCAGCAATCAGTAAGTGTTGAATTTGATGGCCACTGAGCCAAGTATCCATACCCGATGCAGAAAGGGCAGAAAATCCTTTTTTTTCAAAAAACACAGCCGTCTCAGCACAGGCATTACGAATGGTAGGATGCGTGAGTCCCAACTTTTCGGGCACCTGCTCACAGACACCCGTCGGAATATCCAGACAAGAGGCTATTTCCAACATACCGGCAACACGATCTAACAAAAGATCGTGTTGAGGAATTTGCGACAGCAAGCGTTCTTGCATATCCAAAACTAAAAAACCTAAATGTTGCATAAATATACGACGCTAGCGGAAAACCTTAAGCAAGGACTAATACACGCTGGGGCCAGAACTTGGAAATCGTTTGCTTGCGACATAGGCACAGCGGGCAGGGACTTGTATGCAGCGGGCCTCTTCAACGACAAAAGCTGTCAGATGCCCTCCGTAAACACAGCCGGTATCAATTCCAATAGAGCCCTTTTGATGAAAAACCTCGGGACGAGGCGTGTGCCCATAAATCACAAAGGGACGACTGGCGTCAGTCTCTGTCCATACCTTCGCCCATTGACAGGCCCATGCAGGCGCCTCTGGCGCCTGCGAACGCTTAGCAGCCCGCCCATCGGCGTCGATTACTTGAATGCGCGCCGTGACCTCAAGCGATTGGGACTGCCAAGCTTGGTTCGGCAGAAAGCCTCCATGCACCACGACTGCTTGATACTGAGCAAGATGACAATAGGGACGCGCTTGCTGTAAAAAGGCCCAATCTCCATCGGTCAATTCAGCGAGTGTCCCGTAATCGTAAGCCTTCAGAGCGGATATGTCACCGCTTTGGCGAGCCTTGAGCAGCCGTAATTCATGATTCCCTAATACCATTTCAAAACCATGTGCTTGAGCCATCCGCACACAGCGCGAACTATCCGGCCCACGGTTGATCAAATCTCCGACTTGAATGATACGGTCACGATCCTTTACTTGCAAACGGTCGAGCAAATCGCCTAACTCATCCGCGCAGCCATGCACATCACCTATTACAATTGTACGCTCCATTAGACCGCTAGTCCTCGCTGATTCTATTCTGAGATTCAAGCAAAATAATTCGTAGCTCAGTACACCTGCCTTTACGCTTGCGAGCGCCTCAATGTCAGCTCAATTTGGGCGACCACATTATAACTCCGCGTCATCGTCATTTTGAACTTACCAAACTTACTCACACTTTCTCGCATCCCGATCTTATTTCTGATTGTCGCCTTGCTTTACCTACCTTATGGAGGGGCCAAATCTGCGGCACTAGTTTTATTTTTATTAGGCGCATTGACTGACTGGGCCGATGGCTACTATGCACGCAAAATGGGGCTGGTCTCAAACTTTGGAAAACTGATGGACGCATTGACCGACAAGGTCTTCATCGTTGGCCTGTTCATGGCCCTGCTCACCTTTAGGGTATTGCCTGAGTGGACACTTCCACTGCTGTTGCTCATCGTCAGCCGTGAATTTCTAATCACTGGTCTCCGGCTGGTCGCGGCCAGCTCCGGGATCGTACTCGGTGCCGAAAAATCAGGAAAACACAAAACCGTCACTCAAATCATATCCGCGATACTCCTATTGCTAGCCATCGCATTGCAGGCTGACTGGCAAACTGTATGCAGTCCAGCGATCGCAGAATGGACTCTGAATGCTGGAATTTTATTTTTTGTCATCGCCACCTGCTTGACCGTTTCCTCAGGAACTCGCTACATGATTAAATATTGGGCTGTATTTACCGGACAAAATGAGACCACATCTAAGTAATTTTCGTCGCTACTATCCATGGCTGCACTTTGTTCCCCGCACTGCGGTGGTTGAGCTAGCCACATTAGGCGCTGTAGGTCGTTTTAAAAGGGCCCCAGGAACCCTGGGCAGCCTAGCTGGGATCTTCTTTTACTGCTTACTATTCTATAAGCTGGATCCACTGATCTTTCTTTTATTGAATGGCGTATGCGCTTACCTTGCAATCGGGATTTGTGATGCGGCTGAGCAGCATTTACAAATGCGCGACCCCGGTATGATTGTTTTGGATGAGTTTGTGGCCGTCCCACTCGTTTTTTTCGGAATGGGTGGCCACCAAGGCCTCATTCATCAAAATGCAGGATGGCCCATTTTGTTGTTGGGCTTTGGACTTTTTCGAATTTTCGATATCATAAAGCCTTTTGGAATCAAAAAACTGCAAAACTTACCGGGGGGCATCGGCTGCGTCGTGGATGATTATGCCGCAGCGATCGCTGCCTGTGTCTGTTTGCATGCGATCATTTTTTACTTCTAAGCTCACTTCACTGCATGCTATCGGCGCATAAGAACCTAAGTTACGGCAACCCATATTGACCCGATGAACCACGGAACCCAATCACCAGAA
>CAWVTP010000005.1:0-31605 GCA_963933035.1 uncultured Puniceicoccaceae bacterium
TTTGCTTTAGCTAGTTGTTGTGCTCGCACTTATTTAGCCCTTTTTTAAAGCATTGATTGTAGCACTTTACGAGATTAATTCGATCCATTGTGTTGGGGTGAGTTGACAGGTAATCGTCTAGCTTTGTTGTTTCCATATTTACGGAGGGAGGGCTTGTTACACTGTCCATTGGTTCTGTATCTTCCCTAGAAACATTAGTTAAACGCGCTAAAATATTGGAAAAATGCTGAGGATTTATGCCCGCAGAGAGCATTTTTTCGTATGCGTAGTGATCTGCTTCGATTTCATGTTCTCTTGAATTTTTTAAATCGTTTAATAGCGCCCCGATTCCAATGCCAGAGTCTACCAGCAAATTAGCATCTCCGCTTATTAGTACAATGAGTCCAGTTGTAAATGCACTTCGGATCAGTGCTTGCAAGCTGTGTCGATGCGCAATATGGCCCATCTCATGGAATATTACAGCATCCATTTCATACTGGTTTTCACATAAGTTTACAAATGCATCTGTTAGAATAATGTCGCCAGCTGGTAGAGCTGCAGCATTTGCAATTTCAGGATTCCAGCGACGAAAATGAAGCTTCCAAGGAATATTTTCGTTTTCAAGATGGACGAGATGTGAGTGGAAATGCTCGCGTATCTTTTGTTGCCTTTCAGCAGGCAGTTCGGTTTCGTCTAGTACACAATGGTCAAGGATATCAAATACTTTGAAACTAATGATTTTATTAGTACTCTCGGGGAGCGCGTGAGCAATTGTATGGCTAAGTAGGGGGACCCCAAAAGTAAAAAAGCTGACTGTTGCGAGCAAAATGAAAGCAGCCGCGAATATAGCCCAAAATAGCTTAGATTCAAAATGGTAAAATAAACGTTTAATTTTGGATGATTCTGGAAGTAGCTTATCAATTTCATGGTGTTGCTCTGATGTGAAAATTGAAGAATTTTCCAAAAGAATATTTCTCGGTAGTGTCCCTAAGCGTATATCTAGCTCTAATTTAGAGCGCTTTCCCGATGTAATTTCCTGCTGATTTACTAGTAGGTAGTAGCTGTACTGATCGATTTTTAAAACTGCGTTAATCTGAGCCGCGCTTTGATCTGGGGAGTAAGTCCCTAATATGCAACCCTCCTGTATCATTAAATAATCAGTCCAGCATCTAGGTCCAAGACGTCTCCAATTTGATCTCCTAATGATGTCTGGTAGTCTCTTTGCTCGCTTAAGTAATCATCAAAAACAAGTTCTCCTTTAATAATCGTGTTTTGAGCGAACAAGCGAGCAGTACGTACTTTCGCCCACGGCAATCCAAATCCCAATGTAAAGATCACAATCATAAAATTACTGAGCATGACCCAAGCCAACGAACGTGTCTTTAGTGTCGATGCTAATGAAATCGTCTGGCCCAAACGAGTTTGATTTAATAAATAATTACGTTGTCGTGTTTGGATGAAAGCAAAAATTACAAAGCTAAGCGTGATGCCTCCTATATAGCTACCGATAATCAAACCTAGAGGAATGTTCTCAAATTTAGTGGCTAGTGCGATAGGATCGCTCACGGACTGGTGCACGATTGTTGTCATTTGCTCAAACCCGTAAATTATTACAAATAGTAAGCAAACAAAGACTAACCAAGTTACTAAACATACAAAGGATAAGCCGATCGCTTTGAGTAAAATTGCAAAATAAACTCTAGTTTTAAGGATGGCAGAAAATGCGTCTTGCCCAAATTTTAAGCCATTAATTTGATATATCATTTGGCGCTTAATAAGTACGGAATAAGAATAGACAATCAGTAAAACTGAGATCAATGCCAGGCTTATAGAGATCGTAATGAGTAAGACTGAATTGATGGAGGTGCTTTCATTGAGGCCGACGGCTATGCCAATTAAAAGTGGCAAGCTGAAGAAGCTAAGAGCGAACAATATCGGTAATGCAAGAAAGTTGAAGTATGCTGACCGCAGATTTGCTTTAAATGCAAATCGCACTTGACTAAAACTCGTCATCTGCATGCGAAATTGCATGCTTTTCCATAAAATCCATGGGAATAAAGCAGCAATCATGATACCCATTAGCGCACTCGCAAGGGGTATAAAATGATTTAATATATTGTATGTAATTAAGAGCGTTAACGCAATTAAGTAGGATCGGAATAACTGCTTACCAGTGGCATGGTAATCAAAGCGACGGTCTGATAAAGCTGTATTTCCGAAAAAATACCTTTGTGACTTTACTTTAGCCCATGGATAATAAAGGCCTAAGGTAATAACGGTGAAAAATATGTTTGTAACCCAAATTTTGAAATATTCTGATCCCTTACCTTTGAATTGAAATGTTTGCATCATTGAGTGGTAGAATGGGTTCAGTTATTAGGATTGTAAATAGAATCAGTTTTAAGCACCCTTGCCTCAAGGGATCGATTGTCAATGAGATTTCATTGAGCCTACTGGCGACTCCTAATCTCTGCGCTGTGTTGGAGGATTTTTGCTTCGTGCTCAGCGATTTCTTTCTCCAGAGTCCGTTGCGCTGATAGTCTTGTGGTTTGCGCTAGCTCGTACTGCAGCTGTTCAATCGTTTTTTGGGCTTTTGTGATTTCTTGCTGTAAATTTTGAATATGGAGTGACTCGGTTTGGGTCGGGCCTTTGCTGGGCTGTGTGTGCGCCCCGTATTGAATGCCCGTGGCGGGGAATTTGCGAATCGCGGCTTGAGAAGCTGCATCAAGTTGTTCGATCTTGTAGTTATGCAGGTTGCCATCACGAGTGCGCTTGAAGCGGATCTGTTCCTCATTGCGAGCTAGCAGCTCAATATCAAGGGTGATGCCTTCCTTGTTTTGAATTTGCATCCGCGATGGGTACGTAGGCGTTTCTAACTCTGGCTCAGCTTGTTCGCAGCTCGTTAGAAGTAAGGCGGCCAACATCGTTAGTAATGGCCATCTTTTATATTTACGGTGATTCATTGGAAATTTGTTTTGGAGACGAACTAAAATCTATGGCCTGTGATCATTGTATTCAGTACAATGTAGTCAAGACGCATTACAGAAGCCCCGCGGAGCTAAAACTGTAAAATCCTTGGTGTTGGGGGTCGGGGGCGCGTTCTCCGATGATGACATGATCCAGCAAATCGATGCCGATCACTTTGGCGGCTGCTTGCAGCTGTTGGGTAATTTGGCGGTCGGCGCGGCTAGGGCTGGGATCGCCGCTGGGGTGATTGTGCACCACAATCAGGGCGCAGGCGCTGAGGCGTATGGCCTCGCGGAAGACTTCTCTGGGGTGCACGGGACAGCTACTCGCGGTTCCTTTGCACACTTCAATGCGCCGAATTAGGCGATTTTTTCGATCCAGACAGAGCGCCCAAAAGTGCTCCACTTCTAGCCCTGCTGTCAGCGTTCGGAAGTGTTGCGCCACAATTTCGGGCTGGTCGAAAACGGTGTCTGCAGAGTCGGCTTCCTGTAAAATGCGCTTGGCCAAGTGCATGACCGCGATCAGTTGTAGGGCTTTTACTTTGCCAATACCGTGAATTTTTTGAAAGTCGGCAGCCGTCCAGCGTAGAAGATTGCTGAGGGATTGAGCCGCTTGTAACAACTGTTGAGCCAGCGTCACCACATCCGTGCCGCGCGGTCCGCTGCGTAAGATCATGGCCAGTAATTCACTATCGCTGAGGGCCTCGCCGCCGTGCTTTTCTAGTCGCTCTTGCGGTCGCTCGCTAGCGATGCGGTCTTTGATGCGTTGCTGCTGGGCAGGTGCGCGCGTGTCCATGCCTACAGTCGTTTACGCTTACTTGCGGACGATAGCAATCTTGATTTCGCTGCCAGAGGTTTTTTCTGTGGCGATTTGTGGCTAAAAGCGTCAACTTGCAAACTGTGAAATTTACACCAGAAAAACCCAGCCTGTTTGGCTTCAGCTTGGATGCCTTTACCGAATTCGTCTTGGAGGCGGGGTTTCCACGTTTTCGTGCGCAGCAGGTCTTTGACTGGCTGTACAAAAAACGCGTGGATACTTGGGAGGCGATGGGGAATCTACCCAAGGATTTTCGGGCTTGGTTGGCGGCGCATTATGTTCTGTATCCGGCGCAGCCAGTCATCGAAAAGCAATCTGGCGATGTTACGGAGAAGCTGCTCTTGCAGCTAGAGGATCGCTCCTTGATTGAGACGGTGTTGATTCGAGCGCCGCAAGTGGGAGTGGGACAAGCGCATTCGCGCAAGACGGTTTGTGTTTCGATTCAAGTTGGTTGTGCTTATGGCTGTAAATTCTGCGCTTCAGGCTTGGCTGGCTTTCGGCGCAATCTATTGGTGGCGGAAGTGGTGGCGCAACTATTGTATATCTGCCGGCGAGAGGATGCCGATACTCCGCGAGCCAAGGCTGAGCAGGCTTCTTTTGACAACATCGTCTTTATGGGGATGGGCGAGCCTTTGGCCAATTATGAAACGCTGGTGCAGGTGCTGCGCATTTTAAATGCGCCATGGGGCCTGAATTTCGGGGCGCGGCGCATCACGGTGTCGACTTCTGGCTTGGCACCCCAAATTTTAAAATTGGCGCAGGAGGGACTGGCGGTGCGGCTGGCTATTTCCTTGCATGGGGCGACCAACGACGTGCGCAATCAGATTATGCCGGTGAATAAAAAGTATCCACTGGAAGAATTGATCCCGGCTGCCAAGGCTTTTCAACAGCAGCATGGGCGGATGTTGACCTTGGAGTATATTTTGATTGATGGGGTCAATGATGGCCTGGATCAGGCGCAGGCATTGGTGGGTATTGCGCGCGAATTGCATGCGCATGTGAATTGTATCCCTTATAATAAGGTGGAGGGACTAGATTGGAAACGCCCCAGTATTACCCGGCAAGATACCTTTGTGCGGGTGCTGCGTAAGGCAAATGTCTCAGTGACTATTCGCCGTGAGAAGGGGCATGCGATTGATGCTGCCTGTGGACAGTTACGCTTAAAGACAGAAAAAGAGTTGAATTTAGTATGAGTCCCGGGAGACTCTTGCTGCTGCCAAGTATTGGCTAAAGTGTGCGCTGTTCGGGGAAGATTTGTTGCAGTAAGCTTTGGCTCAGCTGGAGCAAGTTCGCTAAGTCGCGATTGCTGATCAGTTGAAACTCAATGCAGTGGGGCTGACAGCGCATTGAGAGATCCATCTGGACCAGCATGAGCTCTAGTTGCGAGAGGTCGGAAGGGTAACTGAGCGCGTCGAATAGCTCTGGCAGTTCTTCAATCCGATCGATGCAATCTGCAATCGAGAGCATCTGTGCACTGCTAAAAATAAGGGTATCGCATAGAGAATTAAAGCAGCGGTGAAAACGGGGGTCATCCTTGATGGCACTCTCTTCGCAGGCGCTAACTTCGGTGACGATTTGATACTGTTTGGGGGACTGCGGGTCTTGTTGGATATGCAGGTTTACTTGGAAGTCAGGCGTGCGCAGTTGGCCTCGTCCCGCATCGCAATCTGCCGACATCGAGCGCCGCTTGTAGCCAAACAATTGCCGTAGATCTGCGTGTAATTGTTCGACTTGCTGGCGCAGCTCCTGTTGCCCGATTGACTGGACGAATTGGTCGGCTCCGGCGTGAATGCGGTCGGGGACACGATGGTAGGATTGAAAGCCAGAGAGCCGGCGGATGCGCCCAGCACTCAAGCCACGAAGTCGTGTTTCAAAACTTTGGTGGCCTGTTTGGGATTCCATCATAGCTGGCATTTGTTCAAATTTTATTCGTTTTGTAAATGATGGACTCAGCTTTTGGAGGAATGGGCATGCTTTAGCTGAGTGCAGATTTTTTTGCTTTAGCCTTTACAAGCGAACGCAAAGCCTGTGTTTTCTGATCCTTCACAATTCTCAATATGCAGAAGACACGTAAATCAATCGCCAAACGCTTTAAAAAGACGGGTACCGGTAAGCTCTTGCGTCGCACGCCAGGGCACCGCCACTTGCTACGCACCAAGAGTGTTAAGCAGCGTCGTCGTGCGGGAAGTAGCAAGTTGGTCGCCGATGGCCAGCGCGCGAACCTTATCCGCGGACTACCTTTCGCTTAATCGATTAAAGTATTTGATTCTATTCACTCCGCCAAAAGGGTAACATGAAAATGGGCGACCCTGCGGCACCCAACTGAGAGATTATTAAACATGCCTAGAACCACCAATGGTCCCGCGACACTTGCTCGTCGCAAAAAAGTTCTCAAAAAAGCCAAAGGCTATTTTGGGAATAAATCCCGCCTCTTTCGCTATGCTAAAGAAGCTGTCGATCGCGCAGAATGCTTTGCGTATCGCGATCGCCGTAAGAAAAAATCCGAGTTCCGTTCTCTATGGATTGTGCGGATCAACGCGATCTGCCGTGCGAATGGTATTAACTACAGTCGTTTTATGCATGGCTTAAAGTCAGCTGGCATTGAAATGGATCGCAAGCAGCTATCTGAGCTGGCGATTCATGATGAGGCGGCCTTTGAGTTGTTGATTGAAAAGGCTAAAGCTGCCAACGCAGCCTAAACTTCGAGTTCAAATTACTTTTGCTAAAAGCCGAAGCCCTTCGCGGGTTTCGGCTTTTTTATTTTTGGTGCGCGTACGCGTGGCACTGCCCGTCCTAATGCCTCGTTCAGTTTGGATTGGAGTATACTCAGGTGCCTCAAGCGAAGAAGTCTGTGTATTCGCTGGCTTTTTACTTGCATTGCCAGCTTGGCTTCCCATTCTTTGCGGCCTTGCTGGTCGGTGCCAGCAGCACAGCTAGACTGTGTGTTAACAAAATATAATCACATTCAACCCTCTGCGGCTTCGGCCGCGGTTACTATAATATTATGAGTCTAATGGAAGAGCTGCTAGCTAGCAGCAATTTAGATAAACTAGAAGAAGGTTCCATCTTAAAGGGAACCATCGTGGAAATTCGTCCGACCGAAGTCGTTGTGGACATCGGAGGCAAATCAGAAGGCGTCGTGCACGCCAGCGAGTTCGTTGACATGAGCGAACTGCAAGTCGGGTCCGACTTGGAAGTTTTCCTGGAAAAACTTGAAGATAAGGAAGGCAATCCCGTTATCTCCTACGACAAGGCGGAGCAAAAGAAAAATTGGGAGAAGATTGTTGAGAACTGTGAAGAGGGCTCTATCATTCCTGGGCGTGTACGCTCTAAGGTGAAGGGTGGCTTGATCGTCAGCATCGGTGTGGATTCCTTTATGCCAGCTTCGCAAATTGACGTGCAGCCTCCAAAGAATTTGGACCAGTATGTGGGGCAGACTTACGACTTTAAGGTTATCAAGATTAACTTGGACCGTAAGAATATCGTTGTGTCTCGCCGTGAATTGATTGAGGAGCAACGGATTGAGAAACGTCGCAGCCTACTCGAAAGCGTCAAACCAGGCGATACATGCCGTGGACAAGTCAAGAATATCACCGATTATGGTGCATTTGTTGACTTGGATGGCTTGGATGGACTCTTGCACATTACCGATATGTCTTGGGGCCGTATTCAGCATCCGTCTGAGATGGTGAAGCAGGGAGAGGAAATTGAGGTCATGATCATCGAGATCGACCGCGATCGCGAGCGCGTATCACTCGGCTTGAAGCAACTGGTCTCCAATCCTTGGGATAAGATTGAAGAAAAATACCCAATCGGTAGTACGATCATGGGTAAAGTTGTCAATTTGGTTCCTTATGGTGCCTTTATCGAAATTGAAGAAGGTGTTGAAGGCTTGGTGCACGTTACCGAACTTTCTTGGACCAAGCGTATTTCCAAGCCCAGCGAAGTGCTCAGTGTGGGCGACGAGCTGCAAGCAGTTGTGTTGGGTATCCAGAAACAAGATCAGAAGATTTCGCTGGGCACGCGTCAGCTGGACAGCAATCCATGGGATATGGCTCGCCACAATTACCCAGTCGGTGCGCGTGTTCGTGGTAAAGTACGCAATTTGACAACCTACGGTGCCTTCGTGGAATTAGAAGAGGGTATTGATGGTATGGTGCACGTATCCGATATGTCTTGGACGCGCAAGGTGAACCATCCTTCGGAAATGGTAAAGAAGGGCGACGAAGTCGACGCTTTGGTCTTGGATGTGGATGCTGATAGCCAGCGCATTTCCTTGGGTATGAAGCAGCTTGCAACGGATCCATGGGATGAAATTGGAACGCACTTTAAGATTGGTGAAATGGTCAAGGGGACCATTTCCAAGATCACCAATTACGGTGCCTTCGTGGAGCTGGATCAGGATATCGACGGACTCGTGCATATTTCACAGATCAGTGAAGAGCGGATCGAGAAAATTAAAGACGTCTTGAGTGAGGGTGACGCCGTTGAAGCGCGTGTCGTCAAGATCGACAAGGATGAGCGTCGCGTTGGACTTTCGATCAAGGCTGCCAATTACAGCGAAGCTGATTTGGCGAAGGAGCGTGCGGTCTTTGATAATGTGACTGCCAATGAGGATCTGACCAACTTGGGTGACTTGTTGGACAAGGTCACCAAGTAAGGCCTTTCTCGGTTAAACTTATTTACAAAGCGCCTCCCATTTTTTTGGGGGGCGCTTTTTTTATGGCTGTAGGCTTGATCCACTCATCAGATGCTGTAGGGCTAATGAGCTGAAACTCTAATCAAATTAAAAAATTATGAAGCTTAATACACTTTGCCTCCACGGTGGTCACAGTCCTGACTCCGACACCCTTTCGCGCGCAGTTCCAGTTTATCGGACCACCGCTTATCAATTTAAAAGTACCGAACATGCCGCCAACTTGTTTGCGCTCAAAGAACTCGGTAACATCTACTCTCGTTTGATGAATCCGACCAACGAGGTCTTGGAAAAACGTGTTTGCTTACTGGAAGGTGCTCCAGAGATGGGCGGGCTGGGACTGGCTTCGGGGACTTCGGCCGTCTTTTATTCCATCATCAACTTAGCGCAAGCAGGCGACAATATTGTATCGGCACGCAACCTTTATGGGGGGACCTATACCCAGTTTAAGGACATATTGCCCGCCTTGGGGATCGAAGTGCGCTTTGTGGATTCCAACGATCCCGCCAACTTTGCGGCCGCTGCGGACGATAAAACCCGCGCATTTTTCTGTGAGACCGTCTCAAACCCCGCTCTAGAAGTGGCGGATTTAGCTGCCATCGCTGATGCCGCGCATGGCATTGGTTTACCATTGTTGGTGGACGCAACTTTTAGCACCCCGTATCTAACGCGTCCGATTGATCATGGGGCGGATGTGGTGATTCATTCAGCCACCAAATGGCTCGGTGGTCATGGGGCTGGTATTGGTGGCGTTGTCGTCGATTCTGGTCGCTTCAATTGGGCTGGTGGTAAACACCCGCTCTATGATACCCCTGATGCTTCTTACCATGGCTTACGCTGGGGGCATGATCTGCCTGACATGCTCGCGCCATTGGCTTATATTCTGCGTATGCGGACAGGCCCTTTACGTAACTTAGGCGCTTCCATCTCACCCGATAATTCTTGGATCGTCCTGCAAGGAATCGAAACCTTGCCATTGCGTATGGAGCGCCATTGTGAGAATTCACTGGCCGTGGCCAAGCACTTGCAGGCGCACGACCAGGTGGATTGGGTACGCTTCCCGGGCTTGGAGAGTGATGCTCAATTCGAGAAAAATCAGCAGTACTTGGCTGGCAAGGGTGGCAGCATGGTGGTCTTCGAGATCAAAGGCGGCGCTGCGGCTGGGGCTGCTTTCATAAACTCGCTCAAGCTCTTCAGCCATGTTGCCAACGTGGGGGATGCCAAGTCTTTGGCCATTCATCCGGCCACCACCACCCACAGTCAGCTGACGGTGGAACAGCAAGCCGAGTCGGGTATCACGCCAGGCTTAGTGCGTCTCTCGGTAGGCATTGAGCATATTGATGATATTCTGGCCGACTTAGATCAAGCGATTGCTGCAGGATTGCAGGCCTAAGTTTTTCAGATTTAAGTTTATCAGCCGTAGGCTTCTTTTGAAGCCTGCGGCTTTTTTCTGGAAACCAGTCTCACTAGGGTAAAATTTCGCTAAAAAATTCTGAGCAAGCCCGTTGCATTAAATGTTATGGTATATGATTAATTTATGTGACGACTTTGTATTCGATGGGCCGATGCTTGCATAGTGCGTTTCCTGTCGAATCCTTTAAATCCACTGTAAACAACAATTTTGTTGACAGTGACCAATCTTTAGATAGCAAGGGTTTGTTTGCTAATTTTATTATCGCTAAATTATGAATTCTTATCGCCGTTCTGCCGCCCACGAAATTCGCAAAGAAGCTGCTCAGTTAGCTTTTGACCGAGATCATCCTCAACATAAAAACAACGGCGATGAAAGTCGTTACAGCCAAGCGCAGTATGCAATGAGTTTCACTAAGGGCTTAGAGCATAATTCAGATACCGGGCTTATAGAGCATAAAAGTGATTTTGAAGACTTCCGATCGGCAATCGATCTAGGGCGTGTAGAGGCATTTACTAGCTCGGTACCTGTAGATAAGCAAAAAAAACGTCAATGGGAGGCCCCAACAGCAGGCACGGTATTCAGCCTTCAGGGACCGGATGCACAATCGGTAACGATGGCGCCCGCACCCGCGCTTGGATCAAAGGAACTCGCTTATGAGATGGCTGAGGTGTATGAGTTAGCTATTTTACGCGATATTCCCTTTACAAATTTTGAAACAGGAGCAAGCGGATCAGATGCTGACAAAGTGACAAAGAGTATCCAAAATTTGGACACGATTGACTACCAAATCGACGGTTCTGATGGGCGACCGCGTACAAATGATGCAGGTAGTCTGTCGCGGCAAACTGTTTTTCGCGGATCTTCACCAGGTGTCGATGTCGGTCCTTATTTGTCGCAGTTTTTGTTATTGGGAAATAACGATCTTGCCGGTCGCTATGATCTGAAAAGTGGCTTGATTCAATACGGTGCGCTTGAGATTAATCAACGAGTACCTGTTGCGAAACCTGGTGTGGATTACATGACTCAGTGGGCCGACTGGTTGGAAGTTCAAAATGGTGCGAATACACAAGACAATCCAGCACTTTTTGATGCGAGTCTTCCTCGTCGTTTTATGAAAACGCCGAGAGACTTGGCTACATATGTGCACTACGATGCCTTGTATGAGGCCTATTTGAACGCATGTTTGATTTTGTTGGGAATGAATGCTCCACTCGATCCTGGCTTCGACAAATTGTCAGGCCAAGGGCGTCATTTTTTTAATAGCCTGAGCAATAGTGATTTTAGAAGCTTTGAATATCACTCTCGGGAAGCTGGTGGTTTTGCGCTTTGGGGAGGGCCCCACATTTTGACCCTAGTTACGGAAGTGGCGACTCGAGCGCTGAAAGCGGTTCGTTACCAGAAGTTCAATGTTCATTGTCGCCTTAGACCGGAAGTACTTGCCGGGAGAATTGCGCGCAGCGAACATATCGAAAAGAAGTTTCCCTGTGTTGGTGAAAAGTTTTCCGATTTAAAATCATTGATGAGTGAGACTTTCGGTGATTTGGGTGCTATCAGTCCTGAGGGCTTGTTGCCTATGGCATTTCAAGAGGGATCGCCGATGCACCCTGCATATGGGGCTGGGCATGCAACTGTGGCAGGTGCCTGTGTGACGATCTTAAAAGCATTTTTCGACACCAGTTCTGTATTGATCAAGCGGCCTTCGGATTCAGGGTGTTTTGATTATAAGTTTGATGCACAGCAAGCTTGCGATGAAGCAGTTCAATTTAGAGTCGATTGTGATAAAGATGTGCTCTATCCCGAAAAAGCTGACGATTGTTTGACCTTGGAAGGGGAGTTGAACAAGTTAGCCGCCAATATTTCAATTGGACGGAATATGGCGGGAGTTCATTATTACTCTGACTATTATGACAGCCTGCGTATGGGCGAGCAAATTGCGATCGGCATTCTCGAAGAACAGGCGCTCTGTTACAGCAAGGATCCTTTTGTTTTATCTATACCCACTTTTGATGGGGATGTCGTCCGCATTGGCGCTTGTTGATTGACGGTCGTCAGCTTAGCGTCAGTGGGGCTGAGGACGACACATATAGCATAGGTTGATATACCTTATTTCTAATAGATGTTGCTTGTATCAAGTCTTGATTAATCTCTGGCCTTAGACTATCCAGTCTGGTATGAAAACCATCGCGATTCTTAATGGACCGAATCTTGACCGACTAGGACTCCGTGAGCCGGAGATTTATGGGCACCAAAGTTTGGTGGATTTGGAGCAACTATTAAAAGCAGCTGCAAAAACGCTACAGGTACAGGTAACTTGCTTTCAGTCCAACCACGAAGGCCAATTGATTGATCGGATCAATCAACTAGCCGCGGCCAAGATCTCAGGGTTGATTATAAATCCTGCCGCGTACACCCATACCAGCTTAGCGCTGCGGGATGCGATCGCTGGTAGCGGAATCCCATGCATTGAAGTGCATATCAGTAATCTGTACCAACGGGAAGCCGTGCGCCATCATTCGATGACGGCGGATGCCTGTGTTGGCGTGATTTCTGGACTGGGCTTTGAGGGCTATGTGGCGGCTTTGCGCTATTTGGCAGGCTAGGCTGTATCTGCTTGTAGTAGCTGGCTGAGTATGTCCAATTCCGTAGCAACATCGGCACTGCCTTCGAGTTGCCGGATCGTTCGCTCAAAAAGGGCTCGTTTATCACTTTGCAGTACTTGCATGCGCGCCTCAATCGTCTGCTCGGTAAGCATGCGATAGACGAAAACGGTACGTGTCTGTCCCAAGCGATGCACGCGGTCAACCGCTTGCGCTTCGACTGCAGGATTCCACCAAGGATCCATCAAAAAGACATAATCAGCGGCATGCAGGGTAATGCCTGTTCCGCCGGCACGCAGACTGATCAGCATGAGGGCAGGACCCGTTTCAGCTTGGAATTCAGCGACTGGACGGCCGCGGTCGCGGGTGCTGCCGGTCAGCTCAAATAGCTTAAGCTCGGGAAACTGGCTTTTTAGGAGGGGCTTCAAGCGACGCAGCAATTGGACAAATTGACTGAATACGACCACTTTGCGGGCCCCGTTGCCGCTTAGTGCTTCTGCTAAGCGTGTGAGCAGCATCTGTACTTTACCACTTTGCTCAATACTGGCGCTACAATCGGGCAACAGACCGGGGTCACAGCAGGCTTGGCGTAAGCGTGTTATGAGCGAGAATACATGAACTCGCTGTTGGCCTTGTATGCCTTGCCAGTCATCGCCAAACTTAGTTTTAGCCGACTCCAGTAGTCTCTGGTAGGCGCTTTGCTGGCTTTCACTAATGGGGCAGATCAGATCAACTTCGACTTTTGGAGGCAGGGCATCGCCCAAGCGATCTTTTTCCCTGCGCAAGATAAAGGCTTGGATTTGCTGTTGAAGTCGTTCCTCAAATCCCTCCCGAAAGCGGCGATTTGGATGGGAGATTGCCCTTTCAAAGCGGGCCCGGCTTCCGAGTAAATCCGGCATGAGGAAGCGAAACAGTGTCCACAAGTCTAATAAGTTATTTTCGATGGGCGTGCCGGTCAGAGCTAGCCGGAAATCTGCTTGGATGGCACAGCAAGCCTGAGTGACTTTAGCCTCCGGATTTTTAATTTGTTGCGCCTCATCCAGCACCGCGTAGGCAAAGCGCTGCTGGGCCAGAGAGGGTTTATGGCGCCGCAATTGGGTATAGCTCGCAATCCAGATGCCACCAGCCAATGATGGCCCACTGTCGAGCGGATTTTTGGACGATAAGATTCGCGTTTTCAAATTTGGGTACCAGCGCCGACACTCTGCTTCCCAGACCGGGACGACGCTGGCCGGGCATACGATGATGCTTGCCAGTTGCGGATCGGGGTAATGTTGAATCAAAGATAAGACTTGGACGGTTTTGCCCAGTCCCATTTCATCCGCCAAGAGTCCATGGCAATCTTGAGCGCGCAAATGAGCCATCCAGCGAATGCCTTCAACTTGGTAGTCGCGCAGGAATTTGGGGAGTGGCGTTGTGTCTTCGCAAGGCTTGTTGACTAACTGCGCTCGCCAATTCTCGATGGCGGAACTTAGTTCCAAGGGGCTCCCTTGATTGGAAAATAAGGAAAAAATCATGTAGCGAGGCCACTCTACGGGAGCCGTGCGCTGTTGGCCTTGATTGACGCGCCATTGTGCCAATTCATCACATTGATCGGCCCCTAGTTTGACGAGGCCAATGGCTGGCATAAAATGAATGCCGCGCCCCATTTTCAGCAGAGCCTGCGCTTCTGGGGCGGTGAGTTGGTGTTGGCCAATTTGAAATTTCCAGCTGAGTTGCATCCGGGTGCGGGCAGCTTCACAGCTTTCGGCATGCCCCTGTAACTGAACGGTGTGTGCGCCTTCGGCCATCAGCTGTGCTGGGTAATCCAGTTGGATGTCCGCAAAAATATCGGCCCATCGTGTCCTTGTTCTAGCCAGAAATGGAGGGATGCGTTCAAAGTCCGCCAATAAAAAATCCGCTTTGTGCGGGCGATATTTAAAGCCCGCCGCTTTCGATAGAGCGGTCAGGCGAACCAACATCTCACGCTCCTTGGAAGTGCTTTGCGATGGACGGCTCCCTAAGGCGGGTATCGCGCCTTGGTTGTCGCCCCAGAATGCCTGCATGCGCAGGCCTTGTCGTCCACCATACAAACGCAGGTTTAGCGGTCGAGCTGCAGGGCTAGAAGTCTCTTCGTCTGTCTGTGTTGGTGGCTTCGCCAGGGCGTGTTCGGCAGCATTGTCAGTATCGTCTAGATCGGGTGCTATGGCGCCAATTTCATCGGCGATCAATTCATCGATTTCATAGTAGCCCGCGACAGCGATGGCATCTGCTTCACTGGCATTGCCCGTTGATCCGCGCACACTGAGCTGTGATTGCTGCCATTCTAGGACCACATAAGCCGTGACTTTGCGCTCATAGGTGCAGTGAATGATGGCCTGCTGAGGGGTGAGTTCAATTCCGGAAATTTTTCCTTGGCGATAGAGGTCCCGCCCTTGTTGTAGGCTACTATCCGAGAAATTTTGCTCCCAATCGTACTGGCTGAATGTAAACCAAGCTTCCAACGCGAGTGGATTGTACATTCGACTGGGAGCGCGGTCTGGCATAGCAAATCAAGTAGCTTATCGAAATGCATCATTGCAGTGCAAGGAATTTTAGCAATGAGCGCTAACTAGGTTTTGCTCGCTATCGAGTGAATCTCGATTGATTGAATCCCATTCCTGTTCGCCGTCCGCTTGAACCATCAGCTACTAACTAACTCTGAGTTCGGATGTCTTTTATGCCATCGCAGTGCTCGAGTGCTTGAATGCGTTTCAGCAAGCTGCGCTTCATGAAGTTGAGCTCGCTACGCAAGGTCTGATTTTGAACGGAGAGCACTAAGACGCGCTCCTCGACGATGCGGACTGGATGGCAGCGTTGGGCTAGTTTGGAGCCGAAGATGCGGGTCCAATTTTCGACTAAGACACGCTCGGGGCTGACGCGTTCAAATTGATAGCGAGTTTCGAGTTGCTCTACCAGCGTCTGCAACTCCAGCGGTGGCCGCAAAGAGGATGCAGTCACTGTACTGGGGAGTCCACGAAAGTTGGCGATCAGGTCCTCGGTCTGCTTATTGAGCGGCATACGATGGTTTAAGCAATGCATTGATTTGGGCTATAAGGCAATCGGTTTTATTTTAATCGTCGCAGGGCGTAGCTGCGCTAGCGGGCTTATGGGCTCCATGCAGCTTGCCCACCCGTTGCAGATCCCTGTCATTCGGGGCTTGCTTAATGGTGTGTGGACATTTTTTAGTGGCAGCCTTAATTAGTACTTATGGAAGAAATTTACCAAACGATCCCGCATCGCCCCCCATTTTTGTTTATTGATGAAATTCTCGAACTGCATCCGGATGGGGCGACGTGCTCCCGTACCATTCGTGCAGATGAGCCGCAGTTTGAGGGGCATTATCCCGGTAATCCGATTATGCCTGGCGTCTTGCTCTGTGAGGCCTGCTTCCAAACAGGTGCGATCTACTTGGCCAAGCAAATAGAAGCTGAGGGACGCTCTTTGCAGGATGTCACGCCAGTGCTTTCGCGCATCAATAATGCGCGCTTTAAGCAAATGGTGAAGCCAGGCGATACGGTGACGATTGAAGTGAAGATGAAGGAGCAGGTGAGTAAATTTTATTTTTTGACCGCGAAGGTACTCAAGGCGGGTAAGCCAGCGCTGACAATTGAGTTTGCGCTGACCATGTTGGACGCGGAGGCCGCCCAGTGAGTTTCTTAGCGCTCGCAGGCAAGCGATTCCTCGTGATGGGGGTCGCCAATCGTAAGAGTGTGGCCTGGTCGATTGCGCAGTTGTTGGAAGCTGAGGGAGCAGAAGTGCTCTACAGTGTGCGCTCACAGGCACGCTTGGACAGCTTACAAAAGCTGCTGGGGACGCGTTCGGCTTATTTGTGTGACGTGGAGTTTTCAGAGCAAATCGAGCAATTGGCAGCGCAGATTGCCAGCGAGCACGGTCCATTGGATGGGATTGTGCACTCGATCGCATTTGCTAATTATTCGGAGGGCTTTAAGCCTTTTCATGAGACTGTGCGCAAAGACTTCTTACAGGCGACGGCGATTTCTGCCTTTTCCTTAGTTGAGGTCGCCCGTGCTTTTAAGCCGCATTTAAACGCGGAGGCCTCGGTAGTCTCGATCGGGATTTCTTCGACGGATGTGACCGCGGAAAATTATGGCTATATGGCGCCTATAAAGGCTGCGCTGGAGACTTCCTCTTATAACTTGGCGAAGTCCTTCAGTCAGGACAGCTGCGTGCGCTTCAACACTGTCAATGCGGGGCCGCTGAAAACCAGTGCATCCGCGGGTATTCCAGGTTACTTGGAGAGTTACCTCTACGCAGAAAAATTGACCTTCCGCAAGAAAAGTTTGTCGACGCGCGAGGTGGCCAATACGGCGCTCTTTTTATTGAGTCCGGCATCCAGTGGTATCAACGGCCAAGGGATTGTGGTGAATGCTGGGATGGATCGTAATTATTTTGATCAGGAAGTGGTCAAACTGGCGATGCGTCCCGAGTAGGAGAGCGCTCAAAAATCAAAGCCAATCTGTATGATGAAATTTAATACGGTTGCGATCGAATCGATCGCCTATGCCTTGCCGGACGAGGTCTGGAGTTCCATAAAAATTGAGCGTTGTTTACACGACTTGTACCAACGCTTAGGCCTACGCGAGGGGCGTTTAGAATTGATGACTGGGATTCGGGAACGCCGTTTTTGGTCACAGCCAATGAGCGCATCCGGAGCCTCCACTTTGGCGGGGCAAGCGGTGCTGGAAAAATCGCAGTTTTCCGGACAAGAGATCGACTTATTGATGCACGCTGCTGTCTGCCGGGATCGGCTAGAGCCGGCGACGGCCGCCTACGTGCATCAGGCATTGAGCTTGCCGGGGCATACCCAGATTTTGGATGTGTCGAATGCCTGTCTTGGTTTTTTAAATGCACTGGTGATAGCAGCTGGCATGATTGAGAGTGGCCAAATCGAGCGCGCCTTGATCGTGGCCGGTGAAAATGGACGCCCGCTGCTGGAGCGTACTTTAGAGCAATTGGGACAGCCCCAGCACACGCGGCAGAGCATTAAGCCATATTTTGCCAATTTGACCATCGGGGCCGGTGCTGTGGCGGCGGTGATCTGCCGTAAAGATCTCTGCGCACAGAATGCTCCCCTCATTAAAGCAGCTGTGGTGGAAACGGATAGTCAGTATGCCACCTTGTGTCAGGGCGATCAAGCGGGTGATGCTTTAGACATGCTGACAGATTCCGAGGAGCTTTTAGCTGGCGGGATCGCGGTCGCAGATCGGGCTTGGGCGCGCTTCTTGGCGGGGACTTCTTGGGAGGCTGCTGAGATCGATCGGGTGATTACCCATCAAGTGGGCCGTGCGCATTCACAGGCCTTATTTTCAAGGCTAGGCTTAGACCCTAAGCTGGATTTTTCGACCTTTGAAACGCTGGGCAATGTAGGCTCCGTTTCCTGTCCGATAACGCTCGCACAGGCCATAGAGGCTGGTGCTTATGCGCCGGGTGATCGGGCTGCTTTATTGGGAATTGGCAGTGGCTTGAGTAGTTTGATGATGGCTGTGGAGTGGCCTCAACATGATTAGTTCGCGTGCTGCTGAGCTGCCAACGGAGGTGCGTCTTGAGTATCCCTTTAGCGGGCATACCATCGACTTGTCAGCTGCGCAGCCGGGAGCTGATCCCGTCAAGATGCATTTCATCGACGAGGGAAGTGGTCCAGTGGTCCTGTTGCTGCATGGCAACCCTACTTGGTCCTTTTACTATCGGAATCTAGTGCACCGTTTGGTGGACGCGGGCTTTCGCTGTATCGTGCCCGACCATGTTGGCTGTGGTCTATCCGATAAACCGAGTGACTATCCCTATACATTGGAGCGTCGGATTGAGGATGTTACACAACTGGTCGATCATTTAGGCATTCAAACTTTTAGTCTGGTGGTGCATGACTGGGGGGGCGCTATCGGTATGGGGCTTGCAGGTCGCCGACCGCAATCGGTGCACAAAATTGTGGCTTTAAATACCGCCGCCTTCCGCTCACGCAGAATTCCCATGCGTATTGCCTTATTGAAGCTCCCAATTTTGGGCCAGTGGATGGTCCGAGGCCTGAATGCATTTGCGGGGCCGGCGGCTTTAATGGCGGTGAACCATCCCATGCCACGACGTATTCGAGCTGGCTACCTTTGTCCTTATCGCTCTTGGAGAGAACGGGTGGCGGTGTGGAATTTTGTGCGGGATATCCCACTGCGGCGAGGGCATCCTTCTTATGCTCCGTTAAAAGCTGTTGAGGATGGTCTGGCTCAGCTAGTCGATAAGCCGGTCTGTCTCCTCTGGGGGGCGCGTGATTTCTGCTTTAACTTACATTTTTATCGCAAGTGGCAGCGATTTTTTCCGCAGGCTAAGGGACAGGTGTTCGAAGACTGTGGGCACTACTTGTTAGAAGATGGGGGCAAGACCGTAGAGCGCTCAATTGTGGACTTTTTAGCCGAGAATGTTTAGGGCACCTCTGGAAACCTCCCATGTGCCGAGATTGCCGATTTGCTGTGATGCAGGCAAGGCTCTCTCGCCAACGGTTGGGCTGGAAGCCCTGCCTTGGCGAGAGCAACGCCGCCAGCGCACAGAATCGCCTTGCTCAAAATCAAAATTGTATTCGTCTCGGTCTTGGTAGGTTTTCAGAGGCGCCCTTTAGTCGAATGCCCCACTTTTTTGCGATCGTGAGCAGGGCGGACTCAGCTTAAAAGAGTGCCAATTGATCGTCTTCAGATTGAGTGTTGATTCCCTGTTGCCGTTTGCGTAGGCGCTTGCGCAATAAGTTGTGGGAGGCATCATCTGCTTCCAATCGCTCAAGCAGAGTCTTGGCTCGCTCGATGACGGATGGGGGCAGGCCAGCGAGTCGGGCGACTTGGATGCCGTAGGAGCGATCTGCGGCGCCTGCAACAACTTGTCGCACAAAAATGATTTCATCATTCCACTCTTTGACCAGCATAGAGAAATTTTCTAGGCGAGCCAGCGTTTGCGCCAGTTGAGTGAGTTCGTGATAGTGAGTTGCAAAGAGTGTGCGTGGGCCTGCGCTTTTTTCCGGGTGGAGATGTTCGATCACCGCCCAAGCGATACTGAGACCGTCGTAAGTACTGGTACCACGTCCGATCTCATCCAGGATCACCAAGCTGCGTGGGCCGGCGTGGTTGAGAATGTTGGCCGTTTCATTCATCTCCACCATAAAGGTGGAGTTGCCGCGCGCCAGTTGATCGCTGGCCCCGACTCGAGAAAAAATGCGATCCACCAGCCCGATGTGGCAGTTGCGAGCGGGGACCCAAGCTCCAGATTGCGCCATCAAAACGATCAGCGCTACTTGCCGGATATAGGTTGATTTACCGGCCATGTTGGGCCCGGTAATCAGGGCAATTTGCGGCGCGGCCTCTTCTGTTAGGGAACAGGCTAAATCGGTGTCATTGGGGACGAAGGCTTGGTTGCCAGCCAAGCCCATGGCCTCCTGACGCAGCATCTGCTCGACCACTGGATGACGCCCTTGCTCAATTTGAAGTTGTTCACTATTGTCGACTGTCGGCTTGCAGTAATCCCATTCGCGTGCCAGTACGCTCCAGCCAATCAGAACATCCAGCTGAGCCAGTGCATAGGCGGTTGAGCGTAGGCCTTCGGCCTCGTCCAAAATACTGGCGATCAGTGTTTGGAAGAGCACGGTTTCCCGTGCCAAGGCCGTCTCTTCTGCCCGCAAGAGCGCTTGCTCACGCTCCTTGAGGATGGTGGTGGTGAAGCGCTCCGCATTCTTCATGGTTTGCTTGCGCACATAGTCCTCCGGGACGTTGGCCAGTTGGCCTTTGGTTACTTCAATGAAGTAGCCAAAGGCGCCATTGTAGCGGATGCGTAAATTCTTGATGCCGCTGCGGGCTTGCTCGCTGAGTTCATATTCGCTAAGCCATTGTTGGCTATCGCGGGTCAGGCTTCGGGTTTGATCCAGCTCGGCATCATAGCCATCGCGAATGGTGCCGCCATCTTGCAGCTGACTGGGTAGCTCATCGGATAGGCTGGCTTGCAGCTGGCTCGTGAGCGCCTCAAAGGGCTGAATTGCTTGGGCGATTGCACAGACTTCTGCTTCTGGAAATTCCAGTAGTGTGGCGCGAATGGCGGGCAGTTGTAGTAGAGTGTCGCGAATGCCCCCTAGCTCCCGTGGATTGCGTAAGCGGTTTTGGAGTCGACTCAAAATGCGCTCGATGTCGCGAATTCCTTTAAGGGCTTTTTGTAATTCCCCAGCGAGTCCAGGCCCACGGTAGAAGGCCTCCACTGCATTTTGGCGCTGTTGAATTCTGTGGACATCTAACTCGGGTGCACACAACCACTGCTCCAATAACCGGGTGCCTGCGGGGCTGACGCAGGCGTCCATCGCCTGTAAGAGGGAGCCCTGACGATGATTGCTGGCCGATTTGAAAATTTCTAAATTCCGCTGGGTGGCGGGGTCTAACAGTAAGCTGTTTGAGCTACGATAAGCGCTGATGCGGCTTAAATTTTCGGGACGGGCACAGAGAGTCTCGCTGACATAATGCACCAGCGCACCAGCGGCACCCAGCGCGGGATGGTGGAGCTCAATCCCAAAGCCCTCTAGGTTGAGCACACCCAGCACTTCCATGACCGACTGCGCACCGGCCGTTGGGTCGAAGTGATAGTCGGGTACTGGGGTGACGGTGCGCCCTTCGATGAGTAAGTTGTAGGGCTCGGCAAATTCGGGTCGGTAGTGGGGCAGGCTCCATTGTTGTGCCAGTTGTTCCGGGACAATGATTTCGCGGGGGTCAAGACTTTCAAACAGTGCAAAGAGCGCTTCGGGACGCGGGTCATTGGCGATTTGAAATTGACCTGTGCTGATGTCGATCCACGCCGCATTGAGATTTTTTTTGTCTAAAAAAAGTGCCAGCAAGAATTGGTTGCGTTTGGCATCGATTTGCGTCTCCGCCATCCGCGTTCCAGGAGTGATGATGCGGGTCAGGGCGCGTTTGACGAGTTTGCCAGCCTGAGGTGTTTCCACTTGGTCGCAAATCGCAACCTTAATGTTGAGATCTAAAAGTTTTTGGATGTAGCCGTCTGCCGCATGAAAGGGAATGCCGGCCATGGGCATACCATGTCGGTGAGTCAGTGTGATGCCCAAAAGCGTGGCGCCACGTTCGGCATCTTGCAGGA
This sequence comes from uncultured Puniceicoccaceae bacterium, assembly GCA_963933035.1. Taxonomy (GTDB): domain Bacteria; phylum Verrucomicrobiota; class Verrucomicrobiia; order Opitutales; family Coraliomargaritaceae; genus CAWVTP01. The sequence goes on from CAWVTP010000005.1 coordinate 21,617, forward strand.
AGATTTCGTAAAAATCGCCCAAGCGAAAGAGTAGCAGGGTGTCTTCGGATAAGCCTGCCCGAATTTGATGCCATTGTTGCATCATCGGAGTAAGCGGCTTTTTTGTGGTGGAACTCATTGAAGGGTGTACTGGTGGTCGCTCCTGTTAGCGTCACTGGAACGTGTCATCAGCTCAAGCGCTGTAGATTGTAAGTAAGAAGAGTTAAGCGATGAGCTTGAGCGCTTCCAGCATTTTATTGTGCTGTGCTTGCAATTTTTTCACTACAAAGTGCTTGAGGCTGTCGGGATGGGCGCTGGCGTCAGCCGCAATCAGCGGACTGAGGTCCATGGCCAGCCACAGTTGATCCACGGAATCAGCGTTGTAGGGATCTTGAAAGGTGGCGTTGGCACGTCGGCGGCCAATGACGGCTTCCGGATAGTTCTTTCCGCTCTCGATTTGGGATTGAAAGCATTGATTCAGCGCTTGAGCGAGTTGGGGATGATCACTTACATCCAGTCCAATTTTATCGCTTGGACTTAGCCAATCTAAGCTGCCCCACAGTTCACAGCCATAAATTCTTTTGGGCCGAGCATGGGGTGGAATCCGTAAGCAGGCAGCAAGCACAGCTTGGCAAACTGCTTGATGGGTGGGGTGCTGATCGACAGGATTATGGGTATACAGAATTTCTGCTTGCGTGGTGAGCAGACTGTTTTCGAGTTGATCGACAAGCGCTTGGCGACCTTCAGGTGCTTGAACAGACTGACTGCTATGGCCCAGTTGGTGCACAAAGCTATACGCTCCTATTTCGGCGGCGCGCCGCTGTTCAGTTCTGCGGCGTTGGGCATACTCGCTAGCCGCTTGATCATTGCCAGGCAGCGGCCGATTCCCCGCGGTGCAGACGACGCCACCAAACCAATGGCACGGTTGCTGATAGCAGGCACTAATGCCGTGATAGGCCATAAACTCAAGGTCATCCGCATGGGCGCCAATTCCCAGATGAGAGCAGCGGGCATGGGCTTCAGCTGCACAGACGCCATCTGGGATGTATAGGTCAGATATTGGATTCATCAGTCTTAGCGTAGGGCAGGCTGTACGCAGACTTCAATCTAGATCCTGCGAAATGTGGAAATCGTTGCAGCCAGCCATGAATCAATTGCAGAATGCAGAGCAGTTTTAATTACCTGCGAGGCGCTGACGTCTCCAGCGATGAAGCCAGCAGGGGACCGCATAAACTGCGGCCACCGCGACGATCCAGTCGCCCCATTGAGTGTACGCGCTTTTGCGGTGCAGCCATTCATCAAATTGATAAACAGTTATTTGGCCGACGCCCTTAAAATAGACGCTGCCACGATGATCTTCCAGTACCTCTTGAATGCGCCCGTAACTATCGATCCATCCGCTCCAGCCGGCGTTGCCCGCTCGTATAACTGGGCGCCGTGTTTCGACTGCACGCAGCACGGAGTGTGCGGCGTGTTGATAAGCGCCGCCCTCTTCGCCATACCAGGCATTATTGGTGGCCACAAAGAAGAGTTGAGCGCCTGCTTGGGCGCTGGCCCGCGCCAAGTGAGGGAAGCTGTCTTCATAGCAAATGAGGGAGCCCACTTGCCAAGTGTGGTTTCCCAGTTCCAGCGGAAGGAGCCCAGCATCATTTCCCGCAATGAAGTTATCGCCAATCGGCACCACTTTTCGAATAAAACCAAAGCCACGGGGCACATACTCACCAAAGGGGACCAATTCTCGCTTGATGTACATTTCGGATTGTAGCCCCTCGCTGGGGCTGATCAAGCAGGCGCCGTTGTACCAAAGATTTTCCTCGGCCTCGAATAGGACGGATCCAGCTAAAATAGGTCTCTTTATGTTATTCGACAGCTGTTCAACCCGCAGTTGAGTGGCTGGATCGCCCAGAATTGGGTTGGAAGTGGCTGCTTCAGGCCACAGGATTAGTTTGTTGGCGAGCTGGCTTAGCAGCCAGCTTTGTTTTTCCAGTTGAGCTAGGTGCGTCTCAGCTAACTGCGGGTCCCACTTAGCCCAAGGGTTAGTGTTGGGTTGTACGATCCCGATGGTGCCCAGTTCTGTTTTTTCGGGTGACTGCGGCAGACTCTTGAAAAATAGATAGATACAGCCGGCTAGGCAGCTAATTGCTAGATAGAGTTCTGGGCTGAACCAGGCGAGTTTTTCTCGACGCTGAGCGATGCGTTGATACAGCGTTTGGGCAATACAGAGATTGAATAAAATCAGCAGCGCGGAGACCCCATAACTACCGGCCCATGCAGCGATTTGCAGGACGACCGGTCGCTGCCATTGACTGAGCGCCAGCGGAGCCCAGCCAAAGCCCCACAAGAGCCAACTGCGCAGCCATTCGATTAGAATCCACGTTGCGGTCAGCGCCAGTAGGTAGCCCAAGCGTGGCCAAAAAGGGTGTGTCTTTACAGCGGGTAGCAGCCAACGGGCAGCACAAATCCACAATACGAAGTAGAGTGCCATAATCGCACTGAGTGCGAGGGTGCCCCCGTAGGTAACATGCCGCAGCCAGATCAGGATTGCGCACCAGCTACTGCAGCCACAGAGAAAGCTGAATCCCAGTGTGGCGCGCCAGCTGGGCTGTCGGTACAGCCAGAGTAAGATGGGGACGAAGGCGATGTAGGCGGCCTCAGCATAATTAAAGGGAGGTAGCGCTAGCACCCATAGCATCGAGGTCAAGCTGCTAGCTAACAAAGCGATAAGAAGCGCTTTATGCTTGATTAGCCACTGCATTGGATTTGGGGCTCTGTAGTGCAGCTTCCACTCGTTTGGGTTGTAATTCGCGCCGGCGCAATTGCAACCAGAGGTTCCAAGCATGGCGTTTTAGAATCACGCGCGCCGCCTCGATTTTTGTTTTGCGCTGCTCTAAGTTCTCGTTGGCAATTTTGGACAAATCGTCTAGATTGTACAAGTAGACTTCGTCCAGATCTTCGACGCTGGGCTCAATGTCTCTGGGCATGCCGAGATCAATCAGAAAACAGGGTTGATCGGGACGTTTTTTACGGGCTCGCTCCATACTGGTGCGAGTCAGCACGGGTTCGGTTGCTGCGGTCGAGCTGACCACAATGTCAAAATGGGCCAACTGTTGTTGGAAATCAGAAAATTCGATAGCGGCCCCCTCAAAGTTATGAGCCAATTGATGGGCATTTTCAAAGTTGCGACTGCTGACAGAGATATCAGCGACGCCTTTACTTTTGAGCGCCTTAGCGGTTTTTTCGGCCACCTCACCACTGCCGAGGAGCAGAACCCGACTGGTGCTAATCTGTCCAAAAATGCGACTGGCCAGTTCGACGGCCACATTTCCGATGCTGACTTGCCCCGCTGTTATGCCGGTCTGATTGCGAGCGGCTTTGGCGGCCTGGAAGCTCTTTTCGAAGACCCGATTGAGTACGCTTCCGATGCAATTGGCCGCTTGGGCGCGAGCATAGGCTTGTTTCATTTGCCCTAAGATTTCCGTTTCACCCACAATTTGGGACTCCAGCCCGCCGCAGACTTCTACCACATGTTGCAGGGCTTCCAAATTGCTGTGCCAAAAGGAATGCACATCTAGTAGTTCGCGCTCCACTCCGCGCAAGGCGCAGAGGTTTTCTCGAACGCTGGTTTCGATGCTGCTTGCATTTTGGGCCAAGCCATAGATTTCAATTCGATTGCAGGTGCTGACCACCAAGCACTCTTTGATGTCGGGCAATTCAAATAACTGGGCTTGTAGCTGTAGGGTTTCTTCAGGACCTAGAGCAAATCGCTCACGGATAGCGAGTGGCGCCTCGCGATGCGAGCTTCCAAATACAAACAAAGACTGCAGTGTCGTGGACATTGGGGTGTTTAGTCGCGATCGCTGGTGGGGGCATTGACTGCCGCTGGCTGAAGCTCAGTGCTCGATCGAGCCGATTGGACTGGCCAGAGGGATACCAGTGCGCCGCAAAAAAGGATTAAGCAGGCCATTGCATGGCGCCGCGTGACTATTTTATGCTGCCAGCGCAATACGATAATACTGCCATAGCCAGCCCAGATCAGGCAGGTGAACAGTAATTTGAAAATCGGAACCAGTTGTAGGTTTTGGATCCAGAAAACAGCTCCGAATGCCAGCGCGGCTGTCAGGACACAAAAGCCAGTCAGTGAGAGGCGACGCGCCATGGTATCCAATTGTTGGATGGAGGGGAGGTATTGCGATAGTCGCGAATGGTGTTTCTTTTTTAGGCTCCGCTGTTGCAGCAAGAACATTAGGGAGGTCAGCGCTAAAATAGCAAAAACGGCATAGCTGAACATGGCAAGGGTGGCATGCAGTTCGATCCACGGGTTGCCGCCAAATACACTCGATTGGTAAGCCGCGTCGGTTCCTGGGACTAGGCTGACCAAGAGAGTCAGCATTGCCGCGAGTGCGATGGTAAAATAGCTGAGCCAGCGCAGTCGAAAAATCGGTCCAATGATGAAAAAAATTAAAATGAGGGACCAGACGATAAACTGTGTGATTTCAAATAAGTTGCCGAGTGGACAAGCTTGGATGGCTGCACCTCTCAGGTTCAGCGCCAAGGTTTGGAGACTAAAACCAGCAATCAGGCCGGCGTAACTGATCCAAGCCCCATCGGATTGTTTGAAGCGTAGACGTAAACTCGCTAGCAAAAAACCCACGCTGTAGCAAATCGCGGCTAGCGAGAAGGCCAGGGTGTCCGAGAGTCCAAGCATGATACGGTAAACGACCTAGCGCTGCACGTAGGCAGGCGGTGTGGCCTGCTGGGTAGCAAAGGCCCCAGATTGCCAAGCTTGCACTTGAGCTTCCAAAAAGTCGATGAAGGCGGGATATTCATTTAAGCATGGTATTTGCTCAAAATCAACCCCACCAGCCTCTATAAAGCTATCGCGTCCCTGTTCAGCGATTTCTTCCAGCGTTTCGAGGCAATCGGCGGTGAATGCTGGGCAGATCACTTTGACGCGTTGCTTGCCTTCCTCGGCCAGTAGCTCTAAGGACTTATCGGTATAGGGTTGCAACCAAGGGTCTCGACCCAGACGCGATTGAAAGGTGATCATGTACTGCTCCTTAGATAGTCCGGCGGCGGCCACGAATTTTTCCACTGTCATGGCGCATTGATGACGGTAGCAGGTGTGATGCGCGGGGTGGCAGGTGTTGCAGCAATCGTGTGTCGTTAAGCAATGCTGGTGAGAAGGGTCGCCCTTGACGAGGTGGCGCTGGGGGATGCCATGAAATGAAAAGACTAGTTTGTCAAAGTCGCCTGCTTCAATTGATGGGCGGGCGCGTTCGACTAGGGCTTTGATGTAGTCGGGGTGCTGATAGAAGGGCTGCAGTAGGGTCGTTTTCATCGACGGCTGCAGTTCCCGAATCTGCTCCATGGCATGTACCACTGCTGTCTCGTAGCTTGACATTGCATAATGAGGGTACATCGGCATGATGAAGAGGTCATCCACATCGTGTTCCAGTAGATGCTGAATGGCTGCGCGCGTCGAAGGATTTCCGTAGCGCATGCCCAATGCCACTGGAATATTTAGTCGCTCAGCCAGTGCTTCGCGTTGTCGCATAGAAGTCACTACCAGTGGAGAACCCTCATCGGTCCAGATGCTGGCGTAGGCTTCTGCTGATTCACGCGGACGTGTCGGCAAAATGAAGCAGTTGACGATGAACCAGCGGATAGCAGCTGGGGCGTCCAGTACACGGCCATCCATTAAAAATTCTCGCAAATAGCGACGAACGTCACTGATTTCGGTCGAATCCGGAGATCCGAGGTTGAGCATAAGTACGCCTTGTTTTGACATACCCAACACTGAGCGATTCTTGCAGCCGCTTGTCAAATGGAAGCGGTGCTAAATGTTAAAATCTATGATCAGGTTACCACTGACTCCAGAGTGCTTGTTTGCTCGTATGGTACCTAATGAGCGGGTTCTATTTTGTGAATGTGACTTGCCACGGCGGTATGATCGGGGGATATTTGCGGGCATTATGACCGAGGAACCAGCCGATATTGATCTGAATGAGTCGCATTTGCAGGCACTTGAAGCCTTGCAGCAAGTTTTACCGGAACGTGTTTTTTGCGATGAGGTCAATCGTATGCGAGCCTCTCTGGATAATTTGCGCCTTTCGGTAATGCCAGATGCGGTGATCAGGGTACAAGCGGCACAGGAAGTTGCTCAAGTGCTACAGCTGGCCCATCAATATGGGGTGCCTGTGACGGTCCGCGGAGCCGGAAGCTCGGCTACCGGCTCCGCGGTACCGATTCGTCATGGCTGGGTGCTCGATATGGCGGCATTAAACGGCTGGGAGGTGGATCCCGTGAGCCGCATTGCGCGCGTGGAAGCTGGAGTTGTGACCGCTGATTTGCAGACCCATGTGGAGGCGATGGGCCTGTTCTATCCCCCGGATCCATCGTCGAAAAAATATTCGACCATTGGGGGGAATGTAGCTTGCAACGCGGGTGGCATGCGCTGCGTAAAATACGGCGTGACCCGCGATTACGTGCTCGGCTTGCATGGTTTTTTGGCCGATGGCAGTCCTTTTGACTTTGGCTTGCCGCTGAAGAAGTATGTTTCAGGTCTAAATGTGCGGGATCTCTTGATTGGTTCTGAGGGATTGTTGGCTGTCGTGACTGGGATTGATTTAAAATTGCTGCCGCTGCCAGAAAAACGCTGGACTGCGCTGTATGCCTTTGCCAGTGAACAGGAAGCCCTGGGGGCAGTGACGGCCTTATTTCGCGCCGGCGTTCAGCCCTCAATACTCGAATTTTTAGATCGTCAAACGGTTCAATGTGCAGAGCAGTACACGCAGCAAACGATTTTTGAGGCGCACCCTGGGGCTTCCTTGCTGATGATTGAGTTGGATGGGAGTGCGTATGAGCTGAATGCGGCTTCGCAACAAGTGGAAAGCTGCTGGCAAAAGTTGGCCTTGGGCCAGCGAATAGCGGAAACACAGTCCGAGGCAGAGGCCATTTGGCAGGTGCGACGCACCTGCTCACAGTCGATGTTTTCGCTGGCAGATACCAAATTAAATGAAGATGTGGTGGTTCCGATCGAGCGACAGGTAGAATTGATTGAGTATACCCTGGCCTTAAAACGGCAGATCGGGCTAGCCACGCCCACCTTTGGTCATGCTGGGGATGGCAATTTACACGTCCACATTATGTACGATCGTGCGGATGCCGATCAATGTCGACGCGCTCAGCAGGGGATTCACCAATTGATGCAAAAAGTCGTCGATCTTGGGGGAGTGATTACTGGAGAGCATGGCATTGGCCTGGCCAAAGCACCCTTTATGTCGATGCAGCATCGATCGCAAGAGTTGGCTGTTATGCAGGCACTCAAAGCGAGTATGGACCCCAAGGGTATTTTGAACCCAGGTAAAATGTTTGAGCCATTCGAAGTATGGGATCACACCCCGGTGAAAGTTGAGTTGCCATGGGATCATCGTTGATGCGCTGCTATATGTTCAGCACTCTGCGTACGGCGCGATAGGTACGATTTTGGTTGGCCGTCGCGACGCCATTCCTGTTGACAGCAGCATATTGAGGGATGTTTTTTAATCCAGATGACGGATAAAACTGCATCGGCAATTGACAGTGCTTCTATTTTTGTTGCAGGTAGTTACTGATTATCACCATTTTTAACGAACAAGTACCGTGTTACTGATCATCGGCTATGTCTGAGAATAGATCTGAAAACTCTAAAAGATCCTCGAATCCCGCTTTGGATCTCAATTCATTGTCGAGTTTAAGCTTTGGTCCTGATTGGACTGATGATGCTAAGTCGTCATCCGGCAAGTCGTCGGCATCCAAAAATCAGGGTGACCGGCAGTCCAAAAAAGGTTTTTCGAGAGCAGCGCCTCGGCGTGATCGACGCTCTGGGCAGCGCAGAACAGAATCTGCGGGTTCAGGTGCCAGCCGCGGAGGAGATTTTCGGGGCTCTAAGCGGAGCGCACGCCCGGCGCCCAAGCTGGCTGCAGTGGAAGTGGCCTTGTATCCGCAAGACGATGTTTTCGATGCGCTTGTTAAGCGCCTGCGGGCGTCTGCGCGCACCTACCAATTGTTTGAAATTGCACAGCTTATTTTGGAAAAGGCGGATCGCTATGTTCTAGTGGTGGCCAACAAGCAGGCTGCGGGTGCCGCCAGCCCTCAGCCACTCTATTACTCTGTGCCCGCGCACTTGCCCTTTGAGAGTGAGGATGCGGCGATAGACTTTGTGGTGGCCAATTATTTGGAGCAGTTTTTTGAGCTGCAAACTGTTGAAATGGCTGCGCCAAGCGGTCATTTTCAAATGATTAATAAATGCCCATTCACCGATACTTTAATTGGGCCTCCAAACTATCACAAGTATAGTCATTTTTTGAAGCAGCACTATGAGGCCAAGGTGACGGGTTTGTCGTTCGATGCCTACCAAGCCAAAATTGTTGGCGATAAAAGCCAAGAATCAATTGATGCTTGGCTCGAATCGATGAAAACTGTGACGCAATATCGGGTCAAGGAACCACAGGCGGGTGAGCCTGAAGTCTTAGAAGATCTATCTGCTGTGCGGCAATTTTTGATCAAGTTTCGCAAGTCCAGCGTGGTGGCCAGTGATCAGCGAATTCGATTTGCCGGGCGCGACATCGAAAAGTTGCCGAAGAGTCCGCTGCAAGCGGCGATCGTGGATTATGTGGCACGCCAAGTGCAATTTCCACTGGATACGGCCAACAATATTCGGGGGCGCTTGCGCCGCCATCATTTTACGGTCTATAAAAAGGGGGCCAAGGGGATTTCTTATGTCTGCGCCGTCAAACGAAAGTTTCGTGATCAAGCAACTGTGCTGACGGATTCGATTGGTCAATTAGTGGCTTTTTTGGAGCAGCATCCGAACACCTCCGCATCGCAATTGCCCAAGCTTTATTTGGGGATCGATACGGAGAGGCAAAGTCCGAAGTCTCTAGCTGTTAGTGACTCGGATATTGAGGCGGCGAAAAATTCGGAACAGGTAGCTGCGGGGGAGGCTCCAGACGATGGGGCCGCAAGTGATCCAGTCACGGCATCCACTGAGGCGAAGTCCGTACTCGAGCTTGACCCAGCTGCTCAGCAAAAGCTCAATCAACTGATGCGGGACCTGCGCTGGTTAATTACCGAGGGCTATGTCTCTGAATATGGTGATGGGCGGCTATTTATTCCGGCGCCACAACCGGCGCCGAAGCCGAAGCCTAGTCAGCCGAATGAAGCGAAGGCCGCAGGAGCCGAATCCACTAAAGATGATGCCACTGCGGAGGGAGCGGTTTCGGAAACGCCGGCGCAGCCGGATTCAACAGGTGCTTCGCCTAGTTGATGCTGGGCGTGCTTTCGTGTTTGTGGCCATGCTTTCAAGGCACTTATTTTGAAATTATCACATAAGTTAGAATACGCCTGTCGCGTACTGGCGCAGCTGGCCCTTCGTTATGAGCGAGGTCAATTAGCGCATGTTGAGAGTTTAGCTGAAGTTGAGCGCATCCCAGCCAACTATTTGGTGCAAATCCTCAAGGATATGCGCAATGCAGATATCATCCTGAGTAAACGCGGCAAGCAAGGTGGTTACATTTTGGCCAAAGCGCCTGAAGCGATTGGCTTAATTGACATCGTGAGGGCTGTCGACCCTGAGTTGCTAGAGCAGCAATTTGAGTCTATCGGGCATTCCGGGCAGCGAGTTGCGGAGATATGGTCCGAGGTTAGGCTCAGCTTTGAGGAGAAGATACAAAAGTTTACCTTGGCGGATTTCGTTGTCGATGCCGCCAGTGAAATGTATTATATTTGAAGCAGGGAAGCTGGCTGAACGAACTTCCGCGGAGCTGCTCAATGCTCAATCTGGCGCTTTGAGAGTCAGACTATTGGGCCTGTATTCACTTTGGCTGCTTTGTTTTAAAAATATTTTTAAATTGTGCTTGACGGTCAGCGTGCGCTTTAGCACATTCAAGCGCTTACGTCGGTTTCGAAAGATCTACCGATAACAAATTTTTAAGTTCTTTGACAGTTCATCGTCATAGCGAGTAAATGAC
>CAWVTP010000006.1:0-31587 GCA_963933035.1 uncultured Puniceicoccaceae bacterium
CTAAGTTACGGCAACCCATATTGACCCGATGAACCACGGAACCCAATCACCAGAATCGTTGAACCAACGACAACAAGCACCGAAAGAAATTGTCGCCATCCGTCAAGAGATCCGAAAAGTTATTGTCGGCCAAGAACGTCTCATCGATCGGCTGCTCCTGGCCCTACTATGTGATGGGCACGTGCTATTAGAAGGCACCCCCGGCGTCGCAAAAACTTTAACGATCAATACCCTTGCCAAGACCATCGATGCAAGCTTCAGCCGCATCCAACTGACCCCAGACTTACTCCCCGGCGATCTTACGGGCACCATTGTCTACGACCCCAAAGAGCATACATTTTACGCAGAAAAAGGGCCCATCTTCACCAACCTGTTACTAGCGGATGAAATCAACCGAGCACCAGCTAAAGTCCAGAGTGCTCTACTCGAAGCGATGCAAGAGAAACAAGTGACACTAGGCAAAGAAAGTTACCCCTTACCAAAGCCTTTTATCGTTTTGGCCACCCAAAATCCAATCGAGCAGGAGGGCACCTACTCACTACCTGAAGCTCAAGTCGATCGCTTCATGTTTAAACTGAAAGTCGATTACCCCAGCCTTGATGAAGAACTGCAAGTCGTTCAGCGCATGGGACGTCCGGAGCCGGCATACCCCGTCACCAAGGTCATTAAAATTGAAGCTTTAAAAGCGCTACGCGCAAAACTTGGAGCAGTCTATATTGATGAAAAAATTGAGCGTTATCTGCTGCGTATTGTCAGAGCCACACGCGACCCAGAACACTACGGACTCCAAATGGCTCCTTACATTCGCTACGGAGCTTCCCCACGCGCCTCGATATTCTTGGCGTTAGCCGCTCGAGGACATGCGCTAATGGCTGGCGCGGATTATGTGCGCCCCCACGATGTTAAAGCGGTGGCGCACGATGTCTTACGCCATCGCATTGCGCTCAGCTACCGAGCCGAGGCGGAGTCAATTGTTTCGGATACCTTGATCGACCAAATTCTCAATCAAGTGCCCATTCACATGCCGACTGAAGCCGTCTGCCATGAAGGCGATTGAGAGCCAAATAACTCAGCTAGCGCTAAAATGTCGTCAGCCAGTTGAGCATTTACTGGCCGGAGCCTATCGTTCCATTTTCCACGGAAGTGGGATTGAATTTGATGATGTCCGCCCATATCAGTCGGGTGATGACGTGCGCGCAATGGACTGGAAAGTAACCGCGCGAACTGGACGGCCTCATATTAAACGCTACATTGAGGATCGCGAACAGTTTATTTACCTATTGGTCGATGTCTCCGGTTCTATGCAATTGCATTCGAATCCACAAAAGTCTGAAACCGTGAGCGAGCTGTGCACCTTATTGATACTGATCGCCCAAGCAAATCAAGATCGCGTCGGCTTGGTTTTGTTTAGTCAGGGTATCATGACGCGGATTCGCCCCGGGAAAGGGCGGCGACATGGCATGCGGATCTTACAAACGCTGTTAGACTATCAGGTAGAGGAATCGGGAACCGACCTCGTCAAGACAGTGGACCAATTTCTAAACATCGCCCGCAAGCGTGCCATCGTCTTCATGATCTCTGACTTTTTAGTCGAAAACCCAGCGCATGCTTTAGAGCATTTGGCACATCAGCACGACACCACCGCCGTTAGAATCACGACTCCCTCGCTACCAAAATCCATTCTGAAGATGCTGGCTCCGCTACAAGACGCAGAATCCGGCGCTAAAAAAATAAGTACGCTTGGAGCCATCGATGGTCAAGAAGTACCAAACCTTCAAGCCATCGAATCGGCGAACATGGATATCCTGAACATTGAAACAGGAGAAAACAGCGCAGAGCGCTTATTGCAATTTTTCAGACATCGCCAACGTCTTATCAGCGATGAAACAGGTGGTTGAGTCTGCATGCGCATAAACGAATCCACGACAGAAGTGACATTTAATGGTACTGTGAGCCCGCAAAACAACTTCGACCTTTCGCTCAGTCTCCAGCAGCCAGCTATTGTCTACTCCGGAGATTGTGTGCGTGTCTTAGCGAGCCTAAAAAGCGATCAATTGGTAAATTTTGAAATGAATTTACCGCATCAAGCAAGTTATGATGTGATCGCCTGCGAACGCAGTCCACTGCGCCTAGTCGCATCCAAATACCACCAAAGTATCGAATGGACCTTACAAGTAAAAGCACCCGGCACAATTCAGCTTCCCCCACTACAAGCCGATTTAAACGGGATCGACAGCCAGCATACAGTAACCACAACAGCGCTATCGATAGAGGTTCAAGCCTATGCGCATACAAGTTACGATCGCAAAGCTCTAGAATTGCCTAGCATCGAACCCAGCATCAGCGAACGATCTGCGGCATGGCTGCTTATACCCCTATTATTAATCGGACTGATCGCGCTAGCACTTCGCTTTCGCAAGCGAGACAAAACTCAATCAGGACCCTTAAAGCAAGTGGATACCGCACCTCTTACAGATAAATTGAGCCATGTATTCACTCCCAATATGGCAGCTGATATCCTGAGCAGAACATCGCCCAACGCCCCCGATGAGCTGCGCGTGCAGCTAGAAGCCCTCGCATACCAAAAGATGAGCTCCAGTCAGCGCGAAGCACTCACACGAACCGCCAAAGCGTACTTAGAAGCATGAGTTTTTCTAACCCATGGATCCTAGGCTTCTTGCCGATATTGCTGTATTTTTATTTCAGAAAATCTGCATCGAGAAGTATTGAAGCACCCAGCCTCGCGCATACCACAATCCAAGACCCACGTCTGGCTTATCTATGGCTGCCTCCGACGCTACACGCGCTCACTCTCATCGCCCTAATACTGTCGCTGGCCGGACCAGAAATCAAATCCAGCCATATCCGCGAAAAGACCCAAGGTATCGCGATTCAACTATTGGTTGATATTTCCAGCAGTATGGACATGCGCAACTTGGATCGCGATGGACAATCCATTACCCGCATGGAACTGGCCAAAGCTTTGGTCGCTGACTTCATTGGAGGCGATGGCGAGCGTCTACCGGGCCGTCCGCATGACTTAATCGGGCTCATTACATTTGCTCGCTATGCTGATACGCGCAGCCCATTAACTTTTGGACATCAGGCATTACTTGACATTGTTCGGCAACTCAAGATTCAAGATCGCCCGAATGAAGATGGGACTGCTTATGGAGATGCCTTGGCTATCGCGGCGGCCCGGCTGCACACGCTCCCCGAACTCAATCAAAACAATTCGCAATTGATGAGTGAGCCCATTGCGTCCAAAGTGATCATTCTACTCACGGATGGAGAAAATAATTCTGGCACACATCTGCCCGTTGAAGCTGCTGGACTCGCAAAAAAATGGGGCTGTCGTATTTATGCGATTCGGCTGGGCGATACCAGCGAGGCTTCAGTTGACTTACAGCTGAGTCCAGCAGAAGAGGTCCTACAACACATTTGTCGAGAAACGGGCGGTCATTTTCGTCAAGTCCATGACTTTGAGTCAATGCTTGCCGTCTATGCTGAAATCGACCAGCTCGAAAAAGTGGAGATCACACAAGAGCTTCATCAAGAAAATACAGCCCTATTTTGGCTGCCACTTATAATCGCAGTCACTACGCTCATCGCGGCTCTGAGCTTGGAGACCACCTGGCTACACAAACTGCTATGAACTATTGGACGCTTCAATGGCCAGCGTTTTTGCTGTTGTATGGGCTGTTACCCGGCTTAGGATACCTCATAATCCGCTCACAAAAACAGCGTAAACAAGCGCTGCACTTGCTCCGCCAATCCAGCTCATCGCATCAAAGCAACGCCCACTTGCTCCGCTTTTGCGCCCTGGTTTGCTTAATCTTTGCGCTTGCGCGCCCCGGCTACAATCCGCAAGCCCTGTACCAACAAGACAGCGGTCGCGATGTGGTGATCGCGCTCGATGTATCCCGCAGCATGCTGGCTGCCGACTTGCAGCCAAATCGTTTAGAAGTCGCCAAACAGGGCGTTCGCGACTTACTCACGTCATTAACCAACCAACGCGTCGGGCTGATTGTATATGGGGGCAGTGCCAGCATCCTGTGCCCACTTACACACGATCACAATTTTGTCCGCTACATGCTGGAACAGGCGGGCTCCCATTCTGTCGATTTTGGTGGGACTCAACTGCAGGCAGCGATTGAAAAAGCCATTGATCAAGTTTTTGACGCCTCGAATTTAGCTAATAGCGATCTCATTATATTGAGCGATGGCGGCAACCACGCGTCGACTGAGAATCGCATTGCAGAGCTGATCGATAGCAACGGAATCCGCACCCATATCATTGGTCTAGGCGATCCCATTAAGGCGAGCGCAATCGAAATTAAAGACAAAAATGATCAAATAGTTTTCATTCAATATAAAGACCAAATCGTACGTACCAAATTAGAAGATAGCGCACTCAAATCGCTCGCAGCCAAAAGTACTTGGATTCAATACCACGCGATGGGTACGACTGCTTTTGATCTCGGAAGGCTCTACTCGCAGCAAGTCGAACCAGCGTACAATAGTTCGAATGACACCATCACCAATCGTTACCGCTATCAGGAACTGGCCCCCTATTTGATAGCACTTTCCGTAATACTTTTATTCCTAAGTCACAAACCTCTGCCGAAGAAATTGGCACGCATCATAAGAGTCTGCTCACCCCTAATGTTGCTACTCCCCCAATGCGACAAGCTGTCTGCAGCCATTGGCGCTAGTGAAAATCAAGCAGCGATTGCGCATATGCGGAAGGGCGAATTTGAGGCGGCAGCGACTCAATTTGAAGCGCTCTATTTGGATTTAGAGGCTCGACATGCCCCTACATCCCAATTGGCAGTCATTCAATACAATCTAGGGCTGGCCTGGTCACAACAATCTTTGCAACTGGAGTCTCTAGAGGCTCAATTAGCCCTGACGACACGTGCCCAAACAGCATTTCTACGAGCAAAACGCTGGCAGCCACGTCTCCAACAGGCAAGCGGGCAAATTGATCAGATCGCTGATAGAATCAGCAGTATTCAACAGACTTTAGCCGCACAATCACAAACAGAGCAGCAACAAGCCAATCAGATGAGCGAACTCCTAAATTTACTGGAAACCTTATTGGCAACCCAGCTTTCAATTCGCGAGCAATTCACTGAACAGCGCTTTCAAGCTGCTAAATTAGTGCTGCAACAGCAAGCAGCCATACAGGATGCACTTTATATAAAAACTTTGCTAGAAAATTTACAGTCTACAATCCAGTTAAGTAAGCATCCCAATAAATCTGAGCTAGATGTTTTAAGTGAAGCCAAAAACGAACTGAGTCGATGTCAATTACAACAAGAAACGCTTGCGCAATTTATCCCTAATTATCCCCAAAGACCCATCGTCTGCATAGAACTAACAAGGGCAATTGAAACTCGCATCCAGCGAATGATCGAATTATTTTCAGTCTCATCAATGGAATCAGATGCATTTGATACTGAGTGGTCGGAACTGGATGAAGACTATACCCAATCCGATTCCGATGAGAGCGCCCAAAGTTCATCTAGCAATTCTACAGGTGATTTTGCACAAAGTTCCGTCATGCAAGCTCTACCAAGTCCAAATTATTCCGCAGAGACGATCTTATTGGAAGAACAAGGCTCGCAACAATTCCGCCGACAACAGCGTAAGACAGGTAAGGCCGCAAAAGTGGAGAGGGATTACTGATGCGACTTGCCTGTAAGCTATGTTTTTTGTCGATTCTCGTGAGCACTTTCATGTTGATTGCCCCATTGTTTGCCGCAGAGGTCGCCAAGGAAGGGCCCGAACTGCAGATTGAATTCGTCGACAAAACCTTTTTTACCGACCGCATCGCCACCGTACGGATTCAGCATGCAGCTCCGCTCACGCTGCTGAACGAAGACTCTTTTACTGGGTCCTGGATAAAACTAATCAATGTGCGCAGCCAAAAAAGCCCGCAAAAGAACTCACAGCCCTATCAAACCTATCTGAGTTTTTTACCCCAAAAAACAGGGCCGATACAATTCCCAGCACTATGTTGGGAATCTTCAGCTGGCTTGATCAATACCAGAGCAATAGATTTCATCGTCGATACGCCTAGTAAAAGTTCGGCCATGCAGCTCAGTATCCGAGCACATAAAGCACAGGTCTTTATCGGAGAGCCCTTAAAAATAAGTTTAGAATGGTCAGGCACTTTAGAGATTAATCGCTTGCAGGAACTAAAGCTCTATCCAGATTTTTTCGACATGGAAGGGATTGAAGTTGTCATCCCCAGAAGCACCGCCCCCCCGGATGCTCAAATTGGACTTCCACTCGGTGGTCGAAGAATTCTCGCCCACAGACACAGCCCATCACCCAAACAACTGGGAAAAGTTCAGCTCGATCTATTCCTGCGCTTCCATCAAACTGGTCACTTTAAGTTTAAAGCCTCACGCTTAGAATGCGGGCTCCTCGCGAGTTCCAATCGCCGCTTTGCTCCATATGCGGCGCATTTTAATAATGCCCTTTTCGAGCCGACAAACACCCAAGAAAAACATGAGCGTATCTACGTCGATTCAGAGGCATTTGAAGTACAGGTAGTCGCCCTGCCAGCCAATACCAGTGAGCATCCGTTTACCGGCCTATTTACGCCCATAAACTTTGTTGCGACAACACCCACAAGCGAAGTTACAGTCGGGCAACTCATCTCGCTAAACATTGATCTCGATAGTCAGAACTGTCCGCATGAGTGGCTCAGACTGCCAAAGTCTCAACTACAGAATCAGCTCAATGGACATTTCTGGGTCGATCAAAACTTGAATCAATTTTGGCGTGCCGAGGGCAGCCGCTACGAAACGCGCTTGCGCGCCTTGAGCACCCAAGTTCCAGCGATCCCCGAGCTAGAATTCCTCTGTTTTGATGCCACCAAAAAAAGTTACCAGCTCAAGACCAGCCCCACTATTCAGCTAAAAGTGCAGGCAGCTCAGGCGCAAAATTTCATCCCATTAAGCACTTTCCTAGTAGACGCCCCCCCTCTCAGCAAACAGACTGAAGGAATTTGGTACCCACGTCCACGAATCCATTCATCCACCATGTTCAGCTCTTTAATTGCACACAGCAACCAATACTTTTTTCCAATTCTAGCCTGCTTGATCGCACTATTTGCAATCATTTTTAGCTCTCTTGTTTGGAGCCAAAAATACTCTAGTGATCGATATTCAAAAACATGTAAGCGAGCCTATCGACGCTTTCAAAAAAGGCTAGCCGATGACCCTCAAAAATGGACTGAATTTTTGGAGTTCCTTGCGTTTAGTCTCCAAGTAAAGATTGCAAGCCTGACGAAGGAAGAAGCTCTAAATGCGCTACAAACCTTCAAATTGAGCTCGCTACAGCTCTCAGAGCTGGAGCTCTATTTCCGCAAGGTCGACGAACAAACTTACAGTCCCCGCCCCCATAAAATAAATTTCCAGAAACTGGAGCCGATAGCCAAAGCAATCCGTCAACAAGCACAGAGACTCAGTGCACTTATACTGATACTAACAGCGAGTCTTGCATGGCAACCAATGGAAGCCTCTCCATATACTCAAGCGATGGAACAGCTGCAGCAAGCAGAGCGTGCTGAGCCAGGGAGTCGGGCGGCCCGACTCTTATACACAGAGGCCGCACTGCAATTTGAATCCCTCGCCCAAGACCCGCATCGGGCCGCGGAAGCCTGGCCCCATGCGGGCCAGGCTTGGTTTCAAGCGCAAGCACTCGGACGCGCGCTCGCGGCCTACCGAATAGCTCATAGCTACCATCCCTTTGACGATTTGATTCAAGAAAACATGCAATCCATCCGAGCGCTTGTAAACGACGCCCAAAGCGTCCGCCAGCTTGACCACTCAGCTATCCCAACACGCTGGCTACGCCCCGCCCTACTACTGATCATAACTTTTTTCTGCAGCAGTCTTTTACTCTGGTTTCACGGGCGCAATCGAATTTCTCTGTACAGTTTTGTGCTCATGACACCTTGCCTCATGTTCACCACCAGCGTACTGACTTATCGGGCATGGAAACCACTGCAAGAGGGCGTAGTAATCGCACGCAGCACAGAGGCAAGAAAAGGCCCCGGATATCATTTTACGCCAGCCTTCAACGAAGCCGTACGGGAGGGGGCAGAATTCAACTGGATACACCAAGAAAAGGATTGGTACTTCGTGCAACTCCAAAGTGGGTCTGAATGCTGGCTTCATCGCTCACAAATTAAAATTTTTGAGCTGTAATGAAGCCTTTTCACAAAGCAACTCTCCAAGCTGCATCGGAACAACTGGCAAGCTTTATCCCCCATGCGGGACGAACATACTCGCAGCAGCGCAACTATGATGATGGTCCAGAAAATCGCACACAGCAATCCATGCTGTCGCCGTGGATTCGCAATCGTGTATTGAGTGAGTGGACGGTTCTCAGAGCGGTGCTCGCACACCATCCCCAGCATCAGTGCTCCAAGTTCATAGATGAGTTATTTTGGCGTTGTTACTGGAAGAGTTGGCTCGAATGCCATCCAAGCGTTTGGCAGGGTTACTGCGCCCAACTGACTCAGGACCGGCAAAACAACGCGAGCAATCCACTCTACATTGATTGCTGTCAGGCACGCGCGCCCATTGCCTGTATGAATATATGGCTAGAAGAGTTGAAGTCGACTGGCTACCTACACAATCACGCGCGTATGTGGTTTGCCTCGATATGGATTCATACCCTAAAACTACCATGGACCTTGGGAGCCCATTTATTTTTACAGCATTTACTAGATGGAGATCCCGCTTCTAACACACTCAGCTGGCGTTGGGTGGCGGGCATGCATACAAAAGGCAAACATTACTTAGCCCGCGCTGACAATA
Source organism: uncultured Puniceicoccaceae bacterium (assembly GCA_963933035.1). Classification (GTDB taxonomy): domain Bacteria; phylum Verrucomicrobiota; class Verrucomicrobiia; order Opitutales; family Coraliomargaritaceae; genus CAWVTP01. The sequence continues at coordinate 8,841 of CAWVTP010000006.1, forward strand.
TTGAACACTTTACGCGTGGGCGAATACGCGTGTCTGAGCCACTGGCTCAACAAGCAATCAATTTCGCATGGCAGCCGAATGCCTACCAAGCTCCCCAAGTTACGCAATCATTCGAAACGCTATCAATGTCCGCAAATTATGGATGGATTATCAGCGAAGAAGACCTCTCTCCGTTGGGGGAATCCATACTCTTGGATGCGTCAATACCAGTGATTGGCTACATCCCACGCTCAGTCTATCAAGCAGCCGGCATCCAAGATTCCGTATTTCAATTTCGACAGCAATGCCTACAGGATAACCTACCTCAGAATAGCCAAATCGTAGACGATACCCCTTCGCTCATTCAATGGGTTCGCCAACATCATTTTCGCAAACTCTACATCTTAGAGCCCAAACAAGGCCTTTGGAATACAGTCCTAAACACACTTGAGCTGGAATTGCTCAAAACCAATTGCCAACTGGAGCGGGTAAACCATGCATTTGATCTTCGCTACCTTGCAAGTGCGAACGCGGGATTCTTCAAATTCAAGAAGCAAATACCAAAGTTCTTATCGGCGCTTTAAATCCAAAGCCCAACCGTTTGAAGCCCTGATTGAACGAACAAAATGTTTCAATCTCGGCCTGAAAAAGATCTCTCGCGGCAAACTATGAATCCGACGAACTCAATAGGCTTCTCGCCAGCGAGCAGCCATACCAAATTACCATGCCCCAAAGCATTGCGAACTTAACCTGCTGGAGCTCAAGCTGACCCGCGACAAAAGCGATTGCTGGCACAATGGTTAACAATAAGCCAACGAAAGAGAGGTAGAACATAAAACTTTTCATTATTCGCTCTCCTTTATGCGCTTAGTTCAAGGGAAGATTTACGATTGAACAGCCAATATAACAAACCACATGCAAGCCAGCAAGGTAGTGGGAAAAACCAAGCTGAGATCCCTTGAAATTGGATACAATAAAGCGCAACGGCAACCGGCAAGATCCACGCGGCAAGCACGGTTATATTGATATTCCCAGTGTAGGCGTGTTGATCCAAATGGCTACGTTGTTGGCGCCGGATACAATACCAGTCAAAAAAGATAACCGCTCCCATGGGTGCCAAAATAGTCCCATAAAGTCCCACAAACCCCAACAACTTCCATGCGAAGGCCGGAAATAGCCCCGCCAATGTCGCGACCATCCCAGCAATAAAGGTTACTTTAAAACGTGATAAACTCGGCAATATCGCTTGGAAAGCCATCCCGGCGCGATAAATAGTCGGATTTGCGGTGGTCCAACCTGCTACAATCACACAAATCACACCCGCAATTCCAGCGACGTGATGCGCCATTGGGCCTGGCACTGGTGTCGCATTTCCATTCGCTTGAATCTGAGCAGCTAACATAAAGGCTGCTGCCATCCACGCCATATGATGTCCAACATACATTCCAGCTGCAGTTGCCCAAGCATGATTTGCTTTTTTCGCAAAACGAAAAACAGTTAAATCAGCCATGCCCACGTGCATCGCCGAATTGCAAAACCATGCAAAGAAAAGTACACTCCAAAAACCCATAGTCGACGAGACTTCACCCCCTTGCGCAATATGAATCGATGATTGCCAAATAGACTGTAAGTCCGCCCAAGAGCCCACTTCGAGCTCCTTCAATGCAATAAAACCACAAGCAGCGAAAACTAAAACCATCCAAGGAGCCGCCAAATTTGCGAACTTGGCCACCATCTCGTAACCCGATGCCGCCACCAAGGCAATCATCAAGCCCACCAACAAAACGATCAGAACAAATCCGCCGCTATTCGGATACCAGTCCTCAATACCCGGCATCGGCATATTAAAGGGAATCCCCACCGCGGTTGCGGAAACGGTGATCATGGCCCCCGCTAAAAAACAAAACAGTATGCCGTTAGCCAAATTAAAAACCTTCACGAGTTGCCCGCCCGCAATTTTCTCTAAATGATAGTATAATGTATAGCGCGCGCCGACTGCAATCGGCGCACAGAGATAACGCCATGAAAGCACCGCTAAAAAATTCCCCACCAGCAGCCCCCAAAATATATTTTGTAAGCTGACACCATTCAACAAAAATAAAGGCCCAATCATGAACTCCGTGCCAGCTGCGTGCTCACCGGCGTACATCCCCCAGAACTTACTCGCTCCTTTATGAGATTCTTTAGGCACTGCGGTGCGCTCGAATTCCCCGGTGACTTTTTTTTCACCCATGGTGATTTACATTAATGGGATCGTGTTCCCAGCAGGTTGCTAGACGTATGCGCTACCTCAAAAGCAGATTAGGAACTGGGATTAATTTTGATCAACTCACATTCAAAAATGAGTGTATCTCCAGGACCGATCGGGCCACCTGCTCGGGGGTTGTCTCCATAACCCAAATCACTCGGAATGTATAAAATAACTTTTCCACCCTCTCCAATTTTAGTCAGTCCTTCACCAAAACCGGGAACCACACCATTGAGCGGAAAACTCGCCGCTTGCCCTCTGTCATAAGAACTATCGAATTGGGTGCCATCGATCAGAGTACCCTTGTAATGCACTAAAACCGTGTCCTCCAGACTTGCGCGAGCCTTTTCCCCCACATCAAGAACTTTGTAATGCAGTCCAGATTCCGATGAGAGTACCGTCTCGTCCTCCTTAAGCTTGGCGAAAAAAGCGTCCGCTTCCGCAGCATTGCCAGCCACCAGCTCAGCATTCCGCTCGCTCACTTTCGCTTCAGCAGCGGCAATTTTGGCTTGTATAAACGTTTGAAATGCCGGCATCCGCGATAGCATTTCTGCACTCGGCTGCGCATCCTGAAGGCCCTTGCGAATCCCCGATGCAATCGCATCTGCATCCTCGACCGTAAATCCCAAATCATGCATACCTGCTTGAAAAACGGTCATGTAGCCAAGCATCTCAATCAATTCCGTTTCACTAGGCTGGGCTTTTGTATCCTCGGCCCTCAAGACATTAAACGTAAAAAGAAAGGAGCCTGCAGCAGACAAAAGAAGTGAAATATAGGTGCGTTTGTTTATCATAGTGATTTAGGGTTTAGTAAATGTTCAGGCTCAGGCGATGAAGCAGTGGAGTCAATTATTGAATCGTTCAAGTTTTTCATAAGAAAAACTCGCATGCAGACCAATCTACTCAATGCTCCTGAGCTATATGCAAGCTTTCAAATCAACTGCCGGCAAGCTCACGCTTGTCAGCACGCCCATCGGCAACCTCACAGACCTTTCGCCGCGAGCCCATGCATGCTTGGATTCAGCCACAACCATTGCCTGCGAAGACACACGTGTGACGTCCAAACTGCTCTCAAAATTAAATATTAAAAAAGACAAGGAACTGCTGTGCTACCATGACAAAAACGAATCCGCCATGGCCAACATCCTCGCAGACCGAATCGTGGCCGGTGAATCCATTGTGCTGGTGGCGGACGCAGGGACTCCTACGATTAGCGATCCCGGATTTCGTGTGGTTCGCGAATGTCGCAAACGCAATATTTCGGTCGAAGCAGTTCCTGGAGTCAATGCTGCCATCACCGCACTGTCAATTTCTGGTTTGCCCAGTGACCGCTTTTTATTCGTCGGCTTTCTACCACCAAAGCGGGCTGCTCGCCAGCGCTTCTTCAACGAACACCGAAACTTCCCTTACACCATAATCCTATACGAATCCTGTCATCGCATCCAAAAAATGTTGCAAGACTTAGTGGAAACGCTCGGTCCGGAGCGCTGCATTAGCGTTTCACGAGAGCTCACAAAACTACATGAATCCAGCTATAGTGGAGCTGCCGTTGCCGTCCAAGAAAACGTAACCCAATCGAGCCTAAAAGGCGAATTTGTGGTACTAATTTCCAAGGCAGACTATCAACTTTAATCAGCTTCGGCGCTCGCGATTCGATACTCTGGGAAACGGGTTTCTGGATTGACCCCAATGCTGCCCTTTCCAGATAAGACCGCCATTAAGTTTTGTCCGCAAAAATCAGCCCTCCAGCCTGCTAACAATGGGCTATCGCTAAAATCAGGCTCTGAAGTCGCGGCGACCACCAAGGCCGTAATTTCGGCTCGATTTCCAATAAGCGCTGGATCCAATTGGGAGGCCATACACAAGCCTTTTACGAAGGCTAGGGCAAGATCTACCCGTGCTTCATAACCCTCATCGCATACTTGATGCTGATTTTTTTGATGTATGGGGGGCAAATCTCCCCTTTGTCCGCGCTCAATCGCTTGCCAAATTGCTTCACGATTTCGCTCCAAAGTACGCTCACTCAGCCCTTTAATGGGCTGTAATGCATCTATGGTCTTTGGCGTTTTTTTGGTTAAATGCACCAAAGCCTCATCCGAAAAAATAAAACTACGCGGCAAGTTTCTTTTGCGCGCCTTCAGTTCACGCCAACTCCCCAAGGATCTCAAAATTGCTCGCTGGGGATGCGTTAAGGCACCGCTGCCCTTGACTCGCGGCATTTCCAAATCCGGATCTCGTTCGCCATACAAGTGCGCATGCTCATAAATACGACACTCTTGCTCAATCCAAGTTCGGCGCTGTAAAGCATCCGCGCGGTCCCTAATGGCGTCCATCAAGCGTACAGAATGTCGCACATCATCTGCAGCATACTCTAATTGAGATGTGGACAGTGGACGCAACAGCCAATTGGATCGGGTTTCTGTCTTGGCTAACCGAACTTTCAGTAACTTCTTGAGCGCATCACTCAAAGAAATGGTTGCGGGCAAATTGATAAAACCACAGCTGCGTTGCGTATCAAAAACATTCTTCGGAACTGCACCGCAGGCACGGTGCAAAATCGTCAAATCCTGCTGTGCGTCGTGTAAAATTTTAGTGGTCGCCGGATCTGCCATCAATTCTGCAAAAGGCGACCAATCTTCAATCTCGGGAGCGTCTATTAAAGCGCACTCGCCATCCGGATAGCCAATTTGAACTAAACCTAAAGAAGGGTAATAGCTGCGTTCCCACACAAATTCCGTATCAATCCCAACAGCCCCAGCTAACTGGGCTGAATTTACGGCTTGGGCCAAGGCATCAGTCGAAGTAATCATAAGTATTTTAAGGCGGACGATTCATGCTGCTACTGAACACTAGGACGGCTGCAAAAATTCGCAGCTGTAATCAAAGCCACCAGCCAGCACTGTGATTTGAAAGCTCGAATCCCCCGCAACTTCAAAACTCATGCCAGCCCGCACCATTATTGGCTGCGCATGACCAGCCAAGCGGACCTCGGCCTCGCCCGCGATCGCCGTCATCAACTCTGGCGCCTGGGTGTTAAATGTGTAGCCACCAGCTTGCATGAAGCCTAAGGTGAGCTTTCGGCCATCTGCTAGCTCTAGACTGCGACTGGTGACAGCACCATCAAAATAGACATTAGCCTGCTGGGTGATGCTTACATTTTTAAGTATTTCAGACATAGGCTAAGCCATGCAGCGCAAAATCAGCCAAGGCAATACGATTCACTCTCTTCATCGCAACTTCTGTAAGGAAAGTCGGTAAAAGAGTGTCCATAACAGTGCCAACACGCACTCACAGCGCTTCATAAGAACCATCTGTATGCTTGCGCAACAAATGCTTCAATTCAAGCTGCATTACAGCGATGGCCGTCGCTTGTGCCGACAACCCACAGAGCTCACCAATACTATCCAAATAAATGCGTTCTCCTCCGCGAAAAACGTGCATAACTGATTGCTCACTGGCACTTAAGTCAATTGGGGCAGTCGGCACTTCTGCTGTCGCTAAATCCGGCGTGAAATCCAATTGTAAACTTGGCGGCAGATGGAATTTGAGCTCCTCTAAAACTTCCTCTGCCGAGGTGACTAATGTGGCCCCATCGCGAATCAGCTGATGACAACCGGCACTACTGGCTTGATCAATTCTGCCCGGAACCGCCATCAAAGCACGCCCCTGCTCTCCCGCAAAGCGTGCCGTAATCATACTGCCACCCGAGGCGTCGCTTTCAATCACAATTAAGGCCTGCGACATCCCCGCCACAATGCGATTACGCATCGGGAAGGTTTGTCGATCCGCACGACGACCAAATGGAAATTCGCTAATAGCAGCCCCCTGTTGAACGATCGCCTGCAACAAATCTAAATTTTCTGCGGGATAAATATGATCTAAGCCACAGCCACAAACCGCGACGGTCTTTCCACCCACCGCCAAAGCACCCTGATGAGCCGCCGTATCAATCCCTCTGGCCAATCCGCTGACGATACAAAACCCAGCTTGTGCTAGCTCCGAAGCAAATAACTTCGCCATACGCAAACCATACAAAGTAGGCCGCCGCGTGCCCACAATGGCAATACTCTGGGTCGGTAGATGGCTTGTCCCCTGCCAATAAAGCCCCACTGGAGGATTGTGGATCGACTTCAAACACTCAGGATAAGCGGCATCCTCTGAGATCACGAAGCTAGTCTGACTTTTCTGCATTCGCTGCTCGACCTTCCCCAGATCAATAGCCGCTTCCCATGCCAGCAGGGCTTGTTGTACTTTGCGATTGAGTCCCTTTACCTGTGATAATTCCAGCGCGGAAGCTGCTAAGCAGCCAGGCGCATCTCCCTTAAAATGTGCCAACAAACGCTGGACAGTTATCGGACCAAGACCCGAAATTGCTCCCAGGACCATGAGTGCCTGTCGCTGACTAAGCCCAAAAGCCATAACAAAAAAATAGCAACAAAATGTACGTTTGAAACAAGCTCAAAATAGTCATCTCACCAGAAAATATAAAAACCGATGGACCCAGTCTAACTACAAGCTGGGCTATGCTGTGATCACAATCAGCGAACTGGCAAGGGCAGGCTCGGGACTAGTCCCCAGCGAGTACAGGCACCAGAATAGACATAAAGCGATTGAATTGTGGACGAACGCGAGTGGCGGTCTCTTCGACGTCTTGATGCGACAAGATATGCTGTGCAAGTCCAGCAGCCGCATTGGTAATGCAAGAGATGCCCAATACTCTCAGCCCGCATTGGCGGGCAACAATGGCTTCAGGAACGGTTGACATCCCCACTGCATCCGCACCGAGACTGGCGAAAGCACGGATTTCTGCGGGTGTTTCAAAACTGGGCCCCGTCGTGGCGAGGTATACACCCCGCTGCAGATTAAATTCCATAGATTGCGCCAAGCCTAAAGCCAATTCGCGGAGTTGGCTGTCATAGACTTCCGTCATATCTGGGAAGCGATTTCCGGCAGACTGCCTCAAACCGATTAAGGGGTTGAATCCCATCCAATTAATATGATCCTCCAATAGCATAAAATCGCCAGCTTGTAAATCAGATCGAATCCCACCAGCTGCATTGGTCAGCACCAAGATTTTAATACCAGCCTGATGTAGCATACGAATAGGCTCCGTAATCGTGGCCATCGAGTGCCCCTCATAGAAATGTAGGCGACCCTGCATGCAGACAATGGGCGTTTCACCGACCATTCCCCAGACAAAGCATCCAGTGTGACCTGGCACAGTGGTGCTAGCTAAAGCAGCAAACTGCGAGTAAGGAATGCGGCCGATAACCTGAATATGCTGATCAGCAAATTCCCCGAGGCCAGAGCCCAAAACAAGCCCGACTTGCGGGCGAAAATCGCCCATGGCGTCCTTCAGATTAAGCATCTATCTAATGGCCGGTGCTCGACAGCCCAGCTTGCACTACATCAACTAACACCTCGGCTAAGTGATCACGTGCAAATAACTGCTCCGCGCCCGTCGAGAAATCTCGCATTTTAACAGCATTTTGGGTCAGCTCCTCGCAACCATAGATAAGCCCAAAGCGAGCCCCCTTTTGGCTCGCAAGCTTGAATTGCTTCGAAAAGCTCAGCGGCTTTAACGCATAGTCAACCGCATATCCCTGCGCACGCACGCGATTGGCATCGGCGATGGCTGCCATGCGAGCCGCATCCCCATCAAAGATAGCCATAAAATCTGGCTGATGTCGTAACTCCGGTAAACAATCCTTACTGTTCAACAAATCCATCAAAGTCACATCCCCAATCGCAAAGCCGACCGCAGGGACATCAGGGCCTCCCAGTTGCTGAACCAGGCGGTCGTAGCGTCCGCCACCCGCCAAAGCTCGTCCTTGCCCACTATATTCAAAGGCTTCAAAGACAAATCCAGTATAATAAGCCAGCCCCCGTACTATGCTCAGGTCGATTTGAATAAAATCTGCCACCCCTGCAGCAGCTAGTAGTGATAGCAAACTTCTCCACTCTTCCAGACGCTGTGTAATGCGCGCGCCCAAATCTGCATTTGGGCGCAAGCGCTGGAAGCAGTGTTCAAGCAAATCAATCGAGTCAATCTGCATGAAGCGCTCAATATTTTGCAAAAAACTCTCGGCAGACGCCCCTAAAATTGGTGCCAGCTGATCCAAGGTCTTCGCACGATCGTTGCGCGATAATTTGTCGACGATCGACAAAATAGGAAGCTGATGTTCTGCATCGACTTCAAGCGCTTCCATCAATAATAACCACAAATTCCGATCACTCAAACGAACTTTAAAGTCTAAGTGATTGAGTCCAAATACCGCAATAGACTGTACCAGCAGCGTAATCAGTTCCGCATCCACCGCGACACTTGAATCGCCCAGCACATCTACATTGTACTGATAAAAAGACCGTAAACGACCCTTCTGAGGACGTTCGTAACGAAATTGCTCACCAATACTAAACCATTTGACGGGCCGCTTTAGGCTATTAATTTTAGCCCCGACCAAGCGGGCCAATGTAGGCGTCATCTCAGGTCTTAATGCGACGGCACGCCCACCTTTATCTTCAAAATTGAATAATTGCCCCACAATCTCAGGACCAGATTTCTCAACTAGAAGATCTAAAGGTTCCAAGATGGGGCCGTCGTATTCCTCAAAACAAAAGGCGCGTGCGACCCGGCGAAACTGCGCAAATAAAAAATTTCGGCGCGAACAATCTGCAGGATAAAATTCCCGAAAGCCAGGTAGAGTTTTGTGAGCCACTGGTAATCGATACGTAAACAGCCCAATGACTGTCAGTGCTTAGCAGTAAGCGAACGCTAAAGAGCGTCCACATCCATCGCACTCAACTGAGCTTTCAAATCTTTACCGGCCTTAAACTTAATCACCGCACGTTTCGGAATGACGACGTCCGTTTCGGGTTTATTAGGATTACGGCCAATACGCGACTTGCGAACTTGTACCTCAAAAACACCAAAATTCCGCAACTCGACATTACGCCCTTCACTCAATGCTTGCGCAATTGCGTCTAATGTAAGTTGTACCGTTTCACGAACTTCTTTTTGCGCGAAGTTTGTCTTTTCATAGATATCAAGTACAATATCTCGTTTGGTTAAATTGTTGGCCATAAATATGATTAGTGAAATTTAGTTGTAAATTAAAATTCTGGTTATTTAGCGAGTCAAAATAGCTGTCAAACCTGAAAATGTAAAGTAAGCACTGAATTTAAAGAAATCCAGAATTTACTAAAATTGATCATCAAGTTAATGCACGTAACGATCCTGCAAACTATTTCTAACGGCTAAGCTTGGTAGCAGCATCGATGATACTCGAAAAAGCGCTTGCCTTCAAAGCTGCCCCCCCGATTAAGCCACCGTCGATGTTGGGCTGAGCCAGTAATGCGTCTGCATTTTCTGGTTTCATGGAACCACCGTACAGAATACGCACCTTGTTAGCTGCTGCTGCGCCTAACAAATCCGTCAATAAGGCGCGAATCTTGGCATGCACCGCCTCCGCCATTTCCGGCGTCGCTGTTTTTCCAGTTCCGATAGCCCAAACCGGCTCATAGGCGACAATAAATTGCTCAGCCTGTTCCGATACCACCGACTGCAGACCCAATTTAACTTGCTGGCTAATAACAGCATCCACCTTACCTGCCTCGCGTTCTTCCAGTGTTTCTCCAACACAAACAATCGGTTTTAAATTGGCTGCCAATGCCGCCAAGGTCTTTTGGTTCACCAGACTGTCCGTCTCAGAATAATACTCGCGGCGCTCGGAATGCCCGATAATAACATAATTGCAGAACAAGTGCCGCAACATTTCGGCAGACACCTCACCAGTAAAAGCACCGGCGCTAGATTGATGCATGTTTTGAGCACCCAAGGCGATATTAGAATCACCCAACACTTTGGAGGCAGAGTCAATGCCCGTGAGTGCCGGGCAAACACAAACCGACACATCGGTTTGCTGGCCGTGTAATTGGTGTAATTCCTTCGCTAGCTCCACACCTTCCGCAGCATTTAGATTCATCTTCCAATTGCCTGCTATCAAATACTTCCTCGATTTATTACTCATAATATTTACCTCCTAAATTCAGTTCAATCATTCTCCTAGTTCACAGTATCTAAAACAGACACGCCAGGGAGTTCTTTGCCTTCCAAAAATTCTAGGGAAGCGCCCCCTCCTGTACTCATAAAAGTAACGGACTCACTATAGCCTGAAGACTTGATAGCCTTTACAGAATCCCCACCTCCAATGATAGAGCATGCCGATGATTCAGCAATCGTTTTTGCAATTGCAAAAGTCCCCTGATTGCAGGCCTCGATCTCAAAAATACCCATCGGGCCATTCCATAAAATTGTCTCCGCATCGCCAATCGCTGCTTGAAAAAGAGCAATACTCTTCGGGCCAATGTCGACACCTTCCCAACCGGGCTCAATATTACCCTCAAAAACGCGTTGTTCCCCCACAGTACCCGCAGAAAAATTAAGCTCGGATACCGCAAGATTATCCACCGGCAACAAAAATTTCACTCCCTTGGTCTCTGCCTTCTTGAGTGCAGCACGCGCCGTATCAATTTGATCATGTTCACTCAACGAATCACCAACCGTACGTCCTTGGGCGAGGGCAAAGGTATACGCCATCGCTCCGCCTATAATGATCGTATCCGCTTTTTCTAATAGCGCGTCGATAACCTGAATCTTATCTGAGACTTTGGCTCCTCCTAATATCACAATAAAAGGACGTTGCGGCTGACGTGTTTGTTCGCCCAAATAAGCCAACTCCTTTTCAACCAAGAGGCCACATAGGTTCATCGAGCAATACGCCGCGATCCCAGCCGTCGAGGCATGCGCACGGTGTGCAGTTCCAAAAGCATCATTGACAAAAACATCTGCCAAGTCCGCCAATTGTCGCGCAAATGCTGGATCATTGTCGGTCTCGCCTTGATAGAAACGTACATTTTCCAGCAGCAAAACTTGCCCATCTTCGAGTGCATCAACCGCTTTTTTAGCGATTGGCCCGACACAATCTTCGACAAATTGTACGGATTGACCTAATTTATTAGAAAGCGCAGCGGCAATGGGAGCCAGCGTAAAATTCAGATCCTTCTGCCCCTTAGGTCGACCTAAATGACTAGCTAGGATTACCTTGGCTCCCTGCTGAATCAGTAATTTAATGGTGGGCAATGCGGCGACGATGCGTGAATCATCGCTAATGCTGCCTGCCTTGAATGGCACATTAAAATCACAGCGTACAAAAACACGCTTACCGGAAACGGAAGCATCTTTAATCGATTTGATGGTCGGCATAATTTAAATACGAAAAATAGCAGATTAAGGCGGGACAATCAGATGAAAAAGCCGTCCTATTCAATCATATGCATGATGAATAGGACGGCTACATAGATAATTCTCCAGTTAGAGCTTAAAGAAACTTACTGACTTTTTGAACAAGCTCCACGACACGATTCGAGTAACCCCACTCATTATCGTACCAAGAAACAAGTTTGAAAAAGCGCTCATTCAAGCCCATGCCGCTGCCGGCATCAAAAATTGAACTCAAGCTATCATGAATAAAATCAGAAGAAACGACTTCATCCTCCGTGTACCCCAAGATCCCTTTCAATTCACCTTCGGAAGCCTTTTTCATGGCCGCACAAATTTCATCGTAGCTAGTTGATTTGACAGTCCGAACTGTTAAATCAACTGCAGATACTGTCGGTGTGGGTACCCGAAAAGACATACCCGTAAGTTTACCTTTGACCTCAGGTAAGACCAGACCAACCGCCTTGGCCGCACCCGTTGTGGATGGAATGATGTTCAGCGCAGCAGTACGCCCGCCCTTCATATCTTTCGGAGAAGGTCCGTCGACAGTCTTTTGAGTCGCGGTGTAGCTGTGTACCGTCGTCATCAAGCCCTCTTCAATCCCAAAATTGTCGAGAACAACCTTCGTCATTGGCGCCAAGCAATTTGTTGTGCACGAGGCATTGGAGATAATGCTGTCCTCTGGAGTTAGCTCAGAATCATTGACACCCAATACAACCGTTTTAACAGCATCGCCCTTACCAGGTGCTGAAATAATGACCTTCTTAGCTCCTGCCTGCAAATGTCCAGCCGCCTTTTCGTCCTGCACAAATAAACCAGTCGACTCAATCACCAAGTCTACACCTAATTCTTTCCAAGGTAAGGCAGCAGGGCCTTCTCGAACGGCGAGCGTTTTGATCTCATGACCATTTACTATTAGTGCATCGTCTCCCTTTGCTTCAACAGTACCGTTAAAACGACCTTGTGTAGTATCGTACTTCAGTAGATATGCCAAATTAGACGCCGGCACCAAATCATTGATGGCGACCACTTCGATCTCTGTGCCCAATAATCCTTTCTCCACCAGCGAGCGGAAAACTAAGCGACCAATGCGGCCGAATCCATTAATTCCTATTTTTGTAGCCATAGAATATATTTTTTTAGATAGGTTTTTGGTTGATATTTATACAACAGCGCCACTTGTAGAAGCAAAATTTCGCAATGCAAGAACTAATACGAATTTAATCTCTCGTTAAACTGGCTGGCCTTTTTTTAGTATAAATTTTAGACTTTTCAGCAAAATCAAACTTATGATCACATGTGAAAACTCCGTACGAGTGCGCTATTCTGAGACAGACAAAATGGGCATCGTTCACCACAGCCAATACCTCAACTGGCTCGAATGCGCGCGAATTGACTTACTGGATCAAATTGAGATGCCGTACACACAACTGGAAGCAGCAGGATGCTTCATGCCAGTCCTCAGCTTGCAGATAGAGTATAAGCGCCCCGCCAAATTTGATGATCGCGCAACCACACGCGTCAGCCTACAAGAAATCCCGAGTGCCCGCATGGAACTACACTACGAAATCCGCAGCCGCAAGGAACTGCTGGCCACCGCAACATCTCGCCATGCCTTTACCAGCACAAAGGGAAACGCCATCCGGCCGCCCAAACAACTAATGGCGGCCCTTAGAAAGCATTGGCTTGTTTAAGGGCACCTCTGAAAACCTACCAAGACCGAGACGAATACAATTTTGATTTTGAGCAAGGCGATTCTGTGCACAGGAGGGCTGGAAGCCCTTCGTGCGCAGATCAACACAGCTCAGAACCAAAAGTGTTTCGGTTTGAAAGACTTGCCGCTTGCTGTGCGCTGGCGGCGTTGCTCTCGCCTAGGCAGGGCTTCCAGCCCAACCGTTGGCGAGAGAGCCTTGCCTGCATCACAGCAAATCGGCAATCTCGGCACATGGGAGGATTCCAGAAGTGCCCTAAAGTGGCACAGCCCCTAAAGACAAGTCACTCATCAACACTATAGACAAAAGCGGCTGCCGAGGCCGCCCCTAACTTGGACGAGTGCAGCGCAACAACCTTTTGACTCCAGGTGTCGAGTAGTGCTAACCGGGTCTGACCCGCCCGACGAATCGTCATCACTAGGTGACGCCCATCATTCAGCCACTCTGGCTCCACTGCCGCATCTCGCTCCTGCGTCAAAACTTCGCTTCGGCCCGTCTTCAAATCGTGAACAGCAATCTGAAAACCTCCTGAAATCGCCACAGTGAAAGCAATCAAATTGGAATGAATTGGATTCCAACTAGGCTCAGAACAATAACTACTTACCTTGGTCGCAATACGCTGGGGCGTTCCACCCGAGACATTGAGACGGTACAATTGAGGACGCCCCGCTCGATCAGACTCGAAAACCAACTGGCGACCATCTGGAGACCAATCAGGACTGGTCTCCAAGCTTTTTCCATCCGTCACACGGCGAATATTTTTGCCCTTGGCATCACTGACATAGAGATCACTACCGCTACGGCTGGATAAGGACATCGCAACAAACTCACCATTAGGACTATAAGCTGCACCGGAATTCGTTCCCTTGTAGGCAGCAAAAACCTGTCGAACTCGACGCCCCAGATCAAGGTGATAGATATCAGGAAACCCACTCTTAAAATAAGTCGTATACAGTAGGCCACGCCCATCAGGCTGCCAAGTCGGACTGACAACAAGGGCTCTATCAGCAGTTACTGGGCGCACCTGCGAAAATAACAAGTCACTTGTATACACTTCAGAAGTAGCCGACTTTTTGACGACAAATGCAAGTTGGCCCGCAAAAAAACCAGGTCTGCGAAAGAGACTTTCCACCACATAATCACAGCCCTTTAGGATCGCTGCTTGTTTACTAGAAGCTTGAATAATCCTCGGATCCCACGAGCGAGCATCTTGCAGATCCAATAAGCTAATTCGCAGAGTTTTTTCACTCACCCAAACAAACTGTGCCCGATACTGAGCTTGCTGCTCGGCAACTAGACGCAGCCCCCCATGCAAGGCAAAAGCTCGATTCGCTAGCTGCAATAAGGCGGGGTCTTGCGACTCTAATACCAGCGCCAACTGCTGGTTCCCCGAGCGAATAGCCTCTCCAATGTTTTTAGCAGCACACAGAACTGATGCAGTGGCCCAACAAAAAATGATCAGTTTACATATAATTCCGCGCATACAATTGAATGATTTTTAGTTTAGTTGATGAGCAATACTGAATAACTGTACAAAGCAAATACCAAGACACCATATTTGATAAAAAATCGTAAAATTTAATTTAAATCCTATTGATCATTGAACCATATTACTCTTCTTTGAGTAACTTATTCGTTATGGTCAATTTGGAAATCATTAATCAAGCCCTAGCCAGCGTTAAATTCCCCGGATTCAGTCGTGACATTGTCTCTTTTGGTCTGGTGAAGGACGTGAGTATTACCGACCATGTGATAACGGTCATCATCGAAATCACGACCGCGGATACAGCGATCCCCGAAAAAATAGCTGCAGAAATTAAGCAACAGCTGGGGAAATTAGCAGGCATCCAGGATGTGAAGGTGCAGATGGAAATCACCCGCCCGCAGGCATCCGCAGCCAACGGCGCTAACCAGAGTCCTCAAGCCCTCAAAAAGAACTCGGCTCTGCAAAAAGTCAAGGTAGCCCTAGCCATAGCAAGCGGCAAGGGCGGCGTTGGCAAATCAACTGTTACGGCGAACTTGGCATGTGCCCTGAGCGAAATCCTTCGCGATCAAGGCAAAGGGCGTGTAGGTGTTATGGATTGCGACATTTATGGCCCCTCCATCCCCATGATGTTAGGCGCTGCGGGGCAACCCGAAATCGAGAACGACTTGATCATACCAATTCGTAATTTTGAAATCGACTGCATGTCGATGGGTTTTCTGATCGACGAAGACACGCCATTAGTTTGGCGCGGCCCGATGATCATGAAGACAATTCAACAGTTTGCACAAAATGTAAACTGGGGTGAACTCGACATCCTTTTAATTGACCTTCCACCGGGCACTGGAGACGCTCAATTGTCATTGGTGCAGACGATCCCATTGGAGGGCGCGGTGATTGTCACCACACCGCAGCCAGCGGCCTACAATGTTGCTCGCAGGGGTGCGCGAATGTTTGAAAAAGTCAATGTTCCGCTAAGTGGCGTCGTCGAAAACATGAGCTATCTCACAGACAAAGATGGTGTCCACACGCCGCTATTTGGCGAAGGGGGTGGCCAAATCACTGCCGATGCACTAGAGACAGACTTGCTGGGCCAAATCCCCTTAGACAGTGAAATTCGAGAAGGCTGTGACCGCGGCCTCCCCATCACGATTACAGCTCCAGAAAGCCCCTCCAGCCAAGCATTCAAGTCTATTGCTCTAAAAATTGTCCAACAACTCTCCAATGACTCGCTCATCTAAATCAGACAAAATGCGCTTCAACATAAAGCCTTCCCCAAAGAGTGCACTCTCCAGCAGCGACGAGGCGAACTTCTCCCAGCGCTCGAGCCTGTACAAAGAGTTCCTTGCCGAGCGCGATGAAATTTTGCGGCATAAGTGGCTTGAATCAGAGAAAAAGGGCTGCGACATCGGATTTGAAAGAGCGCTACTAGATTGGATTCGAAAGCATCGTGAGAAGTGGCGCACCACCCGCGCTCAGAAAACTCACTAAAACAAAACTATAGCGACTGGGCTAATAGGTAGGTTAGGGCAGGAGGTCTAAATCCACCAAAATCTCACGAGGGCTCGACCCGTTCTCAGGACCTACGATTCCCTGGTCTTCAAGTGCCTCCATCAGACGAGCAGCTCGGTTATAGCCGACCCGCAAACGTCTTTGTAACATTGAGGTAGAGGCCCGCTTAGTGGATCTCAGTACATCGATTGCCGCGGGCAATAAATCATCGCCGTCGTCTTCTCCCGTCCCTGCAGTGGGTGCAGTATCCTCATCCGCATCAATTTGTCGTTGCACTTCTTCCGCAAATTGCGGCGGCTCGTTGTGAGCTTGCAAAAATTCGACCATAGCATTGATCTCGTCATCTGATACAAAGGCCCCCTGCGCACGCACAAGATTCGAGGTCCCCGGAGGAATAAACAGCATGTCCCCCTTGCCAATTAAGGCTTCAGCTCCACCGCCGTCCAAGATAGTACGGCTATCAACCTTTGAGGCGACCTTGAAAGAAATACGACTCGGCAAATTAGCTTTAATGACACCCGTAATCACATTAACAGAGGGGCGTTGTGTGGCCAAAATCAGATGAATGCCAGCTGCTCTGGCTAACTGAGCAATGCGTGCAATACAGGTTTCAATGTCGGCGGGTGCCACCATCATCAAATCAGCCAGCTCATCAATGACACAGACAATGTAAGGCAATTTTTTCTTCGGAATCTCAAAAGCGGATTCATCGCGCGGAACTTCGACCTGGCTCACCGCGGCGCGCTCTTCTGGCGTCATATTGGCATCCATCTCGGCCGCCTTAGCCTGCTCATCCTTATTCTTGGCGATCATCGCGTTAAATCCAGCGATATTGCGTACGTTGCTTTGAGCAAAAATTTGATAGCGATGCTCCATCTCAGCGATCAGCCACTTGAGCGCACCTGGCACCTTTTTAGCCTCGGTCACCACAGGAATCAGCATATGAGGCAGCGAATTATACATTTGCATCTCCACCACCTTGGGGTCCACCATAATAAACCTCAAATCCTCGGGCCCCGAATGATATAACAAAGAGGCAATGATGGCATTGATGCAAACCGTCTTACCAGCTCCGGTTGAGCCAGCAATCAAGACGTGTGGCATCTTGGTCAAATCCGCAACAATGGGTTTGCCCGTCACATCCTTTCCCAAGACAACCGGAATATCCGCCCCCGCATCCGCCCAAGCCTTGGACTCGATGATGTCGCGCATGCACACCGCTTGTGCAATCCGATTGGGCACCTCAATCCCGACCGTGCCCTTGCCCGGCACGGGCGCCAGAATCCGCACCGAAAAAGCACGCAATCCCAGCGCAATATTTTTGTCCAGATTCACAATTTTCTCTACCCGCACTCCCGGCGCCGGCTTCACTTCATAGCGGGTAATCACCGGTCCAGTATGAATCTCTCCCGGCAGCACTTTAACTGAGAACTCTTCCAAAGTTTGCACCAGTGCCTGCATCGTCGCGGCGTGATTTTCTGGTTCCAACTGACTATAATCGGGTGCTTCAGACAAAAGCTCCAAGGGCGGAAACACATAATCACCCCGGCGCTCAGGTATACTACCGAGTGATTTCTCAACAACTGCTTCAGCGATCACCTTAATCTCAGCCGGTTTCGCCAAGGGCTGCGGCTTGCTACTGGCAAACTCAGAATTGACTGGCTCTGAATCCGACATTTTAGAAAGTTCTCCCCGCCTTAGCTGCTTTGACGCTTTTTGGGGGGATTTACTAGCTGGTGCGACCGTCCGCATGCCCAGCAAGCTAGGAAGCTCTGTATCCTCGGTATCCAACTCTGCGTCGCTCACTTGCTCGACCAAAGGTTTTGTCGCAGTGGATGTGCGACGACGACGATCTTTGCGCCGAGCCCTCCAAGCCTGGTAGCCATTTTGAATGATAGGCCATAGCGAGCTCAGCTCGGGAAACTTGGCAAATTGAGTACGCAAGAACGACGCATAATTGAAAGAGAAGACAGCACCAGAGCACACGACACTGGCGACCAAGAGTATCAAGTAACTACCAAAAACGCCTAAATAGGGTAACAATAACAGTGAAACGAGCCATTCTCCCAGTAATCCACCATGGCCATGACTTAATTGATCTGCAAATATAGACGATGCCCGGCTCCTACCCCCCGCCATTAACTGAGCCAGTCCAGCCACAAAAACCAGCGCACAAAATGCATACAACAAGGCTAGCAAACGATTTTGGGCTTGCTGGATCCAGCAGCGTCCGCCAATCCACCCGAGCAAACAGGGTGCGTAAAACACGGCGACACCGAAAAAGTGAAAGCCGTAAAAACCCAAATATGCACCCAAACGCCCCACCAAATTAGGGTCCTGGGGATTCGTTGCATTAAATTGGGTCGAATCAAAATCAAAAACCGCCACAGCCCATAACAACGCGAAAAGCAACAGAACCAGCCCGCATAATGGACGCGCCTGTGCACGGCGAGGCTCGGAGCGAATCTTAGAGGGCGCTGAGGCCTTTTTTTTAACTTTCTTAACCATCAAAGACTGTCTCGGCCCTGTTCGGCGCTATCATGTTAGACTTTAAAGCCACTTTCAAAAAATCCATAACATGTAACGACGAAAAAAGTTTGCTGGCATGTTCGTCACATGAGTCCTAAGCACCAGCTACAGCACTGCAAGATGGGCACACAGGCCACCCCGTACGGTTCAACCTAGCAACATAGGGAACTAGCTTGAACAACAGGCACTTTCACCATCGGCAGCCGGATCGTCTCCGCAAGCCCCCCCGCCACAGCATCCACCTGTTTGATGCACATGCCCATGCGAGATTTCTTCTTCCGTCGCAGTGCGAATATCCAGCACCTGCACGCTAAAGTGTAATTGTTGACCCACCAGCGGATGATTGCCATCAACCGTCACCTGGTCCCCTTCGATTTTGGCTACCCGCACAGAAATCGGCCCCTGTTCAGTGTTCGCTTGAAATTGCATTCCGACTTGCAGGTCCTCGACATCTTGGAAGCGATCGCGCGTCACCAATTGCTGCAGTGCAGGATTGGGCAAGCCATAACCATCCTCCGGCTGTACCGTTATCTGCAAGGAATCACCCACTTTCTTCTCTTTTAAGGCCGCTTCTAGGCCCGGTATAATGTTTTGATGCCCGTGCAAATACACCAGCGGTTGATGAGGGTCTGAGCGATCAAGTACCGCTCCTGCATCATCTTTGAGCGTAAAATCAATTGAAACGACATGATCTGAATCTATCTGCATAATTTTGAAATTTAACTTTGAGCTTTAGTGAAATTTGGACTACTTAAAAGCACTGCTCGTCGACATTGCAACGGTATTCTAAGGCTTGTGTCGACAGGCATCCAGCCTTCAAAAATTTCAACTAGGATGTTTATCCCATCCACTACACTTTTCGTACAACACTTTTTGGTGTCCTATGTCCATCAACGAGCTTCCACTCTTTCGCCGTCTACACAAACACGCTGCCAAGCGGCTAGTTTTCGATCCCGGCGTGCCGAGGCACCAGCAATTACCTGCCTACCAGCGCTTTATCCAGCTAGAAAATATTATGCTGGAGCGCTACCACCGCAAAGGTGACTCTGGCCTCAAAACCTGCCGTGCTCGCGCCGCGATGGTCGATGTCGTTATCGAAAATCTATTTTTGTCGGCCCTCAACCTATACGCCAAAGACGCCCCTCGCTTCCCCTGCAAAGTTGCCATCCTGGCAACTGGCGGCTATGGACGCGCCGAACTCAATCCGCATAGCGATATCGACATCCTTTTCCTCTATCCACTCAGAGTTTCACAGCAAAAAATGCAGAGCTTTCAGGAGATCTTGACCGAGGAAATCCTTTACCCACTATGGGATTTAGGCTTTAAAGTAGGGCACGCTTCTCGCAATTGGAAAGAAAGTATCGATGAAGCCCGCGCAGAAATACAATCCAAAAATGCCCTACTAGAGTCTCGTTTGATTTGTGGCTCCGCGTCCGTTTTCGAACAGATGCAATCTAAATTTAAGGCCTTTTGTGAAAAAGAAAACGCAAATGCCTATATCCTACAGCGACTGGAGGACGAAAGTAGCCGCCATGCCAAGTTCGGCAACACTCTCTACCTACAAGAGCCCGATATAAAAAATGGCGTGGGAGGCTTACGCGATTTTCAAAATATCCTTTGGATGGCAAATATCAAATACGGCTACAGCTCTCTCAAAGAACTGGTGCACGCAAAGTACCTACGCAGTGATGAACGGATCGCGATCCGCAGATCCTACAACTTTTTATTGAGAACTCGTACAGAATTACATCTGCAAAATCGCCGCCCCACGGATAAAATAGGGCTCGAGCAACAAGCCATGATCGCAGAACAGCTGGGCTACCTAGAGACCGATATTTTTGAGCGAGTCGAACACTTCATGAAAGATTACTATCGCGCCACTCGCAGTATCTACCAAACAAGTGAGCTACTCAAAGAAAGGATGGCGCTCTCGGCCGGCCATCAGCCAGGAGGCTCGATCAGCTTTCGCGAAGCCCTCAACGCTCGCACATCGCACGGCAGCAAGGAAATGGATGGCTTCATCCTAGAGGGCAAGACCCTACGAGCCAGCTCACGAGGCGTTTTCAAAAAAGACCCCATCCGCATTATTCGTGCCTTTCGTTTATTGCAGCAATTCTCGGCCAAGCCCCATCCAGACCTCAAATATCAATTGTCTCGATCGATCCCATTAATCGACAAGATGGTCATCAATAGCCCTTCGGCAGCAAAGGCTTTTTGCTCTATTCTACGTAGCCCTGGGGAGGTCTACCCCATCTTATTATTGATGCACGACATTGGCATTTTGGAGCGTTATCTGCCTGAGTTTGGTAAATTAACCTGCATGGTGCAACACGAATACTATCACCGCTATACGGCCGACGCTCATGTGCTACGTACCATTCGGCACTTGGACCGCGTCTTCACCAAATTTAACCACCAATACGCTGGCTACGAAAGGGTATTGCGTAAAAACGAAGACCCCCTCCTACTCTACCTAATTCTCTTGCTACATGACATTGGCAAAGCTGAGGGGATCAAAGGGCATGCCGAAAATGGAGTCCGAATTGCGAAACCGATTTTAGAGCGTTTCCAGATTTCAGACCCACAACAAGAACAAATATTGTTCATTATAGGCAGCCACTTAGAAATGGCACGATTCTGGCAAAGATTTGATTTAGATGATCCACAGACAGCTAGCTCATTTGCCAGCTTCATTCAAACGCCCGATAAGCTCCGATTTTTATTTGTTCATACCTTTTGCGACGCCCACGGAACTGCCCCCAACCTTTGGAACGACTACAAAAACAGCATGCACCACACGCTCTTCAATCGCACACTTGAACAACTGCAAGATCAAGATGCGCTTTCAGCGAAGCCTGCGTTGCATAAAGATAAACTCCTAGCAAAAGTCTGCTCCAAGCTACCTACAGAAATCAGTACAGAGGAGGTCGATGCGCATTTCTCGCTTCTCCCTGAGCGCTACTTTATAAATACTAGCGCTGATGAAATGGCCCTGCATCTGCAGATGATTCATCAGCTATTAAGCCAAATTCAGCGCTCGGACTCGCTTGGCTCTCTGGCCCCTATCATTAATTGGCGCAACGACGTCGATTTGAATATGACGATTGTCAACGTCGTCACTTGGGACCGTGCCGGCCTGTTCTACAAGCTGGCAGGTGCGCTCTCGCTCGCGGGCGTCAGCATCAGCAACACCCGCGCGATCTCACGCGGTGACCATATTTCGATCGACACATTTTACGTCATGGACCCCCAAGGGGGGCGGGTAGCGCAGACTCGGGCAAAGGAAGTGTTCGAACGCCATTTGAACGATTGCTTAATGCATGGTAAAGAGCTACTCCCCGCTATCATAGAACTGGAGGCACAAACAAAACAACAAAAACCGAAAGAACCTCAGCTGGCTCCATTCCCCCCAACCGTCAACGTCTACCATGAACTCTCCCTCAAACGCACGATACTAGAAGTGCAAGCGGTTGATCGCATTGGTTTACTGTACCGACTGGCACGCGAAGTGACCCATCAGGGATTCAACATCAGCTTTGCGCGTGTGGCCACCGAGCGCGATGTAGCAATGGATACTTTCTATATTGAAAACATCCAACAAAACACCGATCAAAAGACCAACCAATTGTTAGAACTGCGCAGCGCGCTAGAGGCACTTATTCGTCTGGAAGACTAAAAGCCGACTTTAGGGCACCTCTGGAAATATCCCATGAGGCGAGATTCATGATTCGCTTTGATATGAGCATCGACGGTCGAATGCGGCAAGCAAACAGTCTGTCAGACCTAGGTACTTTTACTTTTTGAGCTGCTTGATCTGCTCACGCAGGACTTACAGCCCTCCTAAGAGCAAAATCACCTTTTTCAAAAATAAAAAATGCTACCATCTCAATCATGCTAGGTTTTCAGGAATGCACTTTAACTCAAATAAACCAACATCTTGGATGTGCACGCTCCGACATACAGTCCGCAATGCTTTAACGGCAGAGCAAAGCATTCGCCCTAAC
>CAWVTP010000007.1:0-31096 GCA_963933035.1 uncultured Puniceicoccaceae bacterium
CTCAAATCCTAAACGTTTGCGTTCGGAATCTTCTTCACAGAGCCATTCCAAATACGCTCGATAAAGCCGGCGACCTGCTGGACGCTCTTTGAGGCCTCCAGCTTGGCAATTGGACCGAGTGTAGCTAGGGCTGCCGAGCCAGTAGGTTCTCCAAGTCCACAATGCGTGTGCAGTGTCGGCATTTTGAGTGACGCTAGTTTTAGCTTGTTGATTTCTCTATGAGAAGGCTTGTCAGCCAGCAAAATAGCTAACAGGCTAGCTGGCATGTTAATCGAGGACTTACCATTTCAGCTGCCTAGCGAGCCTGTGCTCAAATTAGATCACTTGCCATATCCGAAAGTGGCCTCTGGTAAGGTTCGCGAAGTGTTTGATTTAGGAGATGCTTATTTGATGGTCGCCAGCGACCGCGTTTCAGCCTTTGATGTGATCTTACCCGACGGATTACCTGGTAAGGGCATCTTGCTGACCCAGATGAGTTTATATTGGTTCGCGCAGGCAGCGCAGATTTGCCGCCATCACCTCGTGCCGGATCATGCACAGCGAGTCGCACAGCTAGCGGACAAACATCCTGAGCTAGCCCATCGCAGTATGGTGGTCCAAAAGTTAAAACCACTTCCAATTGAGGCGGTTGTTCGGGGCTATTTGTCGGGTTCGGGTTGGAAGGCTTATCAGTCCACTGGTCGTTTGTTTGAGTATGATTTGCCAACAGGCTTGCAGGAGAGTGCTCAGTTGCCCCAAGCTTTGTTTACGCCTACGACCAAGGCAGATGCGGGGCATGATATGCCCATTGACTGCGCGGATGCCGCTGAGCTGATTGGCGCTGAATTATTTGATAAGGTGCGAGCGCTCAGCCTGCAATTATATGCGATGGGCAGCCAATCTGCCCAGGCGGCCAATCTCATATTGGCCGATACTAAATTTGAGTTTGGCTTAGATTCTGTGGGAGAGCTGTACCTGATTGATGAGGTATTGACACCCGATTCTTCGCGCTATTGGCCTGCGCAGAGCTATGCAGCGGGAAGCTCCCAGCCTTCGTACGATAAGCAATACGTGCGCGATTATTTAGAGTCGATTGACTGGAATAAGCAAGCACCTGCACCGCAACTGCCGGCAGCGGTATTGGCGGGGACGCTGGAGCGCTATGTAGAGGCTTACCATTATATTGTGGGGCCTGCTCGCAAGTGAATCAGGATTGGTCATGCCAGTTTGGGTCATCGAGCTTTTTGCGGGCGAAAATTTGGACAGTGCCTACTTGTTTGTTGCCCTGATGACGGCTCCCATTTGGTTGGCCATGCTGCTGCGGCCGCAATCCAGCCTAGTGCGACTCTTGGCTCAACCAATCGTCGTGTGTACTGCTTACTCGTTGATTTGTGGCTGGATCTTGTGGCGTGCCTATGCCGCTGCCGCTTTACCAGATCTGTATGCGAATGGTGTCGTGACCCCTATGCGCCGCATGCTACAGCATCCCATTTTACTGTTAATTGTTTTTTGTCAGTATCAAATTTTGTGCTTGCTCATTGGAACTGCATTATTCGAACGGGCCAATCGCCTACAACAGCGAATTCCGCTAGAGCTGCTGACGACTTGGTGCTTTGGCGTCTTTGGGGTCTTGATATATTGTATGCGATCTTTGCTGGCGAAAGGTCGCTATTAAGTCTTTGCTATGATGGGATTTTTTACTGGGCTTGTTTTGCGGATGGCTCCGCTCGTAATCGGCATTGCGGTCGGGCTGATTTGGAAGCTTCAGCAATTTATCAGCGCTGGACTGTTAGCACCCAATTTTGGGGTGATTCACCAGGCCTACGATTTCAACTTTAGTCTTTTGCCAGTCGCCAGTATTCTGGCGGCCCTCATATGCGTTTTTTGGGCCCTTTGTTTTCGCTTTGCTCGGCGCCTGTTGCTGGAATGGGGATTGATTCTGTGTTTAATGGCGGGGGCTTTATTCGC
Source organism: uncultured Puniceicoccaceae bacterium (assembly GCA_963933035.1). Taxonomy (GTDB): domain Bacteria; phylum Verrucomicrobiota; class Verrucomicrobiia; order Opitutales; family Coraliomargaritaceae; genus CAWVTP01. The sequence continues at coordinate 1,948 of CAWVTP010000007.1, forward strand.
TGTGCGCTATTATATTACGTACGTGGAGCCCGAAAAACTGGTGCATCGTTTTGTCCGCCTGGAGTCTCCGAAAATTCAGTCGCCCATTAGGATTTTGCACATCAGTGATATCCAGGCAGGCCAGATTGAAGCCTATCAGCATCGTATTTTCCAGGAAATTGCTGCCCTTAATGTCGATTTGATTTTGAATACGGGCGATCTTTTGCAAGTGTTGCCTGGGCGGGATTTTAAAGCGGAATGGGCCCAATTACATCAACTGATTGCTGCTGTCAATCCCCGCTACGGCACTTATGCGGTCTATGGCGATACAGAGCGCGAATTGTATCATTATTCTGCACAAGCGCTGTCCCCGCTAAAATTTCTATCGTCGCGGACGGAGCTGATCGAAACCAGCGCGGGGCGGATCAGTCTGCATGGCTTGAGTTTGGCGGAGTCACGCTCAGAAAAGTGGTCACAGCGTTCGATTCAAAATTGGTTGGGAGACGCTGAAAATACCAACAGTTTTTGTATTTTGATGGGGCATTCTCCAAATTATGCACTGGGCGTGGGCGAGCAGCCGATCGATCTGTGTCTCGCTGGACATACGCACGGGGGACAATTCGTCGTACCTTTTTACGGTGCATTGGTGACCGATAGTCTAGTCCCACGTGCCTGGGCGGCCGGCTTTCGTAAAATCGGTATTCCTTTTTTGAATGTATCTGCTGGGGCTGGCTCCAACCGGCATCAAGGCTTACCACCCATGCGACTCAATTGTCCGACCGAAATGACCATTATCGACCTAGTCCCATTGGGCCATCCGTCTACGAGTGGAGCCCTGGATCAGCCCTAGTTCACCAAGCCCTTTGCGGTGTGGTGCGAACGGTCTGATAGTGTTGGCTGGGGATTTCTTGTACAAAGCGGCTGGCATTGAGGCGTTGTAGCGAATTACCCTGTTGATTGAGCATGGGGTAGGTCAAATAGAGCGCCTCTTTGGCGCGAGTCGCCGCCACATAAAATAGACGGCGCTCTTCAGTGACATCGCCATCGTCAATCGTGCGCTTTAAGGGAAACAGCCCATCCGATAAACCGATTACAAACACGATAGGGAATTCCAGTCCCTTGGCCTGATGCACGGTTGTTAGCCGCAGACAGTGTTTCTGATCGTCTAGACTACGCTCATTGCTTTCTGCAGAAAGTAGGACCAATTGTGCCAGTAACTCTTGCATCGTTTCGTAGCGACTGGCAAAGCTGAGCAAACTTTGTAAGTCGTCGCTGCGCTCGAGCCAATTGGGAAATAGGGTGCGCATAAAAGTGGGATACCAGCCATCGAGCGCCAGTTGCACTACTTGTTCTGGGCTTTCTTTGTCGATGGCATCGGCCAGCTCTTGCAATGTTGCGGCTAGCGAGGGCCATTCGGCTTGCGCATCTTTGGGGACCTTTTTCAGTAGCGCCTCTGAGTTCAGTACTGTGCACAAGTTTTGTGATTCTTTTTCGGCTAGCTTGCGTGCGAAAGCGTGAATACGTTCGGCTGTCTTGGGACCAACTTTGGGCAGCAGGCATGCGAAGCGCGCAAAGGCAGCCACATCGCTGGGATTGGAGGCAAAACGCAATTGCGCAGAAAAGTCCTTCACGTGGGCTTGTTCAAAAAATCGCACTCCGCTGGTGATCTGGTAGTCGATATTGCGCCGCGTAAGCTCCATTTGCAGATCCATAGCGTGGTAGTGTGCGCGGTATAACACCGCAATATCCGATAAGTTACGCCCCTCATCAATTAGGCAACTGATTGTTTCAATAATGAAGTTGGCCTGACTGCGGGTGTCCATGACCGGCACGAAGAAGGGCTTCTGAGTCGACGGACAATGTGCTCGCAGTTCTTTGGCAAAACCCATGCCCGCTGGCTGTGCCTCCAGCACGGCATTGGCGAAATCAAGGATTTCTGGAGAACTGCGATAATTAGTTTCAATTTTATGAATCGTGGCCTCAGGATGGCGTTCGTTAAAACGCATGATGTTATCAAAATCGGCTCCCCGCCAAGTGTAGATGCACTGGGCGTCGTCACCCACCGCCATCACCTGATGATGAATCGCAAGCGTATCAATAATCTCGGACTGGAGCCGGTTGGTATCTTGAAATTCATCAACCAAAATTTGTTGGAAACGATTTTGATAATAAGCGGCTACTTCGCTGTGCTCGCGTAAAAGTTTGAGTAAGTAGACGAGTAAGTCATCATAATCGACCACTTGCTGGTGAAGCTTATTAGCTTGATACTTTTTATAAAACGAATCGATCTTTTCTGCCATGCCATCCAAGAACGGAAAGTGCGCATCAGCTTCATCGCGCACCGACTTACAGGTGTTGCGGGCGTAGCTAATCAGATTGGCGATTATTTTGGGCTTAGGATTATTTTTGCCTTTCAGAAAGCCTGAATCCACCTCGGAGATCACCGACTTTAACAGACTTTCAGCCTCACCCTGATCTAAGATAGTGTAGTTTTTTTCCAAGCCGATCAAATGGCCGTGAATGCGCAAAATGCGCTGCGCAATGCTGTGAAAGGTGCCCCCCCAGAGCTGCCGCTTGGAGGCACCAGTCAATGCTTCGACCCGCTCCAACATTTCGTTGGCGGATTTGTTAGTAAAGGTAAGCAGCAGAATTTCTTGCGGTTGATAGCCCTTGGCGAGCAAATAGGCCACCCGATAGGTCAGGGTCCGTGTTTTACCAGAACCCGCTCCCGCTAGAACGAGCGCGGGTCCCGGCGAGGCCGAAACCGCGGCATATTGCTCGGCATTCAGCTCCGCTTCAAAATCAATCGTAGTGGGATCCATTTGCATCAAGCTAGGCTGTGGTATTTGACCTGTAGTGCAATTTGAAAAATGGACTTGCGTAATCTTTTGCCGCTATACCGAGAACAGGGAGACCACCACTTGGTAAATAGGGCACCTCTGGAAACCTCCCATGTGTCGAGATTGCCGATTTACTGTGATGCAGGCAAGGCTCTCTCGCCAACGGTTGGGCTGGAAGCCCTGCCTTGGCGAGAGCAACGTCGCCAGCGCACAGCAAGCGGCAAGTCTTTCAGACCGAAACACTTTTGGTTCTGAGCTGCGTTGATCTGCGCACGAAGGGCTTCCAGCCCTCCTGTGCACAGAATCGCCTTGCTCAAAATAAAAATTGTATTCGTCTCGGTCTTGGTAGGTTTTCAGAGGTGCCCTAGAGTACATCGTGGGGAATTTTACATTTTTTTTTGTGGCTGCCGACTTTTTTACGATTGCTAGTTTGGGCGCAAAAAATTAGGCTACGAGTCCTGTCTTCATTTTATTCCCCATACATGTATGCCTAAGATTTTAGTCTGTTCAGACGGTTCCAATTATTCACTCGAAGCCTGTCAATATACTGCCTGGCTGGCCAGGTTGACTCAAGCGTCGGTAACGATTTTGTATGTCAGTCCTGTGCGCAATTACGAGATTCCTGCCATCGCTGATTTGAGTGGGAGCTTGGGCATCCAACCCTACGAGGATTTAGTCAGCCAGATGCAAACGATCGAGGCGCACAAGGCACGCTTTATTCGAGAGCACTCGCTGAAGCCCTTTTCCGATTTGGATACGAAGTCGACGCTCAACTTTGTCCATGAAACCGGCATCGTCATCGATGTGATTGAACGATATGCCAAAAGCGCCGACTTGGTCATTGTGGGAAAGCGGGGTGAAAATGCTGATTTTGCGAAGTTGCATTTGGGCTCTATGTTGGAGCGGGTGGTGCGTGCGGTTCATTGTCCCTGTTTGGTCACGGCGCGTTCTTATCGTCCTATCAAGCGGATTGCACTGGCCTATGACGGCGGCGCTAGTTGCCAGAAGGCCTTGCAATATTTAGCCCATCATTCAGAGCTCAATGCAATTGAACTACATGTGCTCACCGTTAGCGAGAACGGAAAAGAGGATGTCGCCGCAGGCCGTCTGGCTGAGGCTGAAACAGCTTTGAAAGCCGTCGATATCACGGCAAGCTATCAACTGTTGAGTGGCTTGGTGGTGACCGCGCTGTCAGATTATGTGCAGGAAGTTCAGATTGATCTACTTGTTGCGGGTGCTTATGGGCATAGTCGCATTCGAGAGCTCCTGATTGGCAGCACCACAACCGAATTACTGCGCAATTGCCGGATTCCTGTTTTATGCTTTCGTTAACTGCATGGTGGGGAGATTGCGATCCCAATTGAGCCCGAAGTATGCATAGCGATTTTTTGAACAATAGGATTCTTTTTGTATATGACTGTGAATCCTTCATATTCAGTGCACATAATTAGAAATTTGCTCACCATAAAGGTGCTCAAAATTGTGCTATTCTGCTTCGCATCTGGACCTATCGCATTGCTTGGAACTTAAGTGAGCAAGGCACATGGCTGTCTGTCAGTGATCCTATTGCAGAATCTGGCTCAGAGGCCTAACAAGCTTGCATTCTATATCCACTGGCTTAGGCAATGAATGCACACTCAGGCAGCTGGAATCCAGTGCACACAAATTAGCAACGATGGAACTCATTTTTTTAGGTACAGGGACTTCTCAGGGGGTTCCGATGATTGCACAGCCCGAAGGTGCTTGCGACTTGAAAAATCCCAAAAATTGGCGCACGCGTTGTTCGGTGCATGTTGTCATGGATGGCTATCATGTTCAAGTAGATGCCGCGCCCGAATTGCGCTTACAGTGCATTCATAACGCGATTCATAAAGTGGATAGTTTTGTGCTAACGCACTCGCACGCGGATCATATTTTAGGGATGGATGATTTGCGCCGATTCTGCGATCTAAAGGGAGGGCAAGCTTTGCCAGTCTACAGTAGTGAGGACGGCTTGCAGCGAATCGCCGAAATTTATCCTTACGCAATTTTAGACAGTCCTAAAGAGAAGGGTTACCCGGCCTTTAAGCTGCAGCGCATGCCGCAGCGTTTGGAACTGCCGGGAGGCTGGGTGGAGTCCGTATCCTTACCACACGGCCCTATGGAGGTCTTAGGGCTTGTTTTTACCGAGCGATCAAGTCGCAAAAAGCTGGTCTATTATACCGATTGCAAGCGGGTGGGGCCGGAAGCCCGCAACTTAGCCGCCGGAGCGGATGTGGTCGTCTTAGATGGACTGCGACCAGAGCCGCATCCATCTCACATGACGGTGCAAGAAGCGGTCGATACCGCATTGGCACTGCAAGCAGAGCGCAGTTTTATCACTCACATGACTTATAAAATTGACCACGAGACCGTCGATGCTACTTTGCCAGCGTCCATTTTCTTAGCTTATGATGGTTTGCGTTTAACGATTTGAGCCAGCAATCTAATTATGAACAGTATGTACTCGCATTTTCACAGAATTATCCAGCTATGTGCACTGTTTTTTGCCAGTATATGTTGTCAGGCTGGGGTAGCCCCCAACAGCCCAGCGCCTAATTTTGAATGTCGCGATGCTGCTGGCCAAGCGCTCGACTTAGCCGCACTTCGGGGTCGGTACATTGTTTTAGAATGGACGAACGCTGCCTGCCCCTTTGTAAAAAAGCATTACAGTGGTGGCGCAATGCAAGCAACTCAACAAACATTGCGTTCGCAAGGAGTCTGTTGGATACAAATAATTTCCTCTGCTCCCGGCAAACAGGGATATCGAACGCCAGAGCAGGCAGCCGTTCAATTTAAGCAAATTCAAGAGCGGATCGATCATCTTGTTTGCGATTCATCGGGTGAGATCGGTCGCCTATATGGTGCCCAAACGACGCCGCATGTGTACTTAATCGATCCCAATGGATCGCTAATTTACCAAGGCGCAATCGACAGTATCGCATCTACGCGAACGCGAGATGTGCCTGCAGCTACCAACTATTTAATGTCCGCCTACCAACAAAGTCGCAATGGCGGGGCAGTACATCCTAGTACAACAACTTCTTATGGTTGTTCTGTAAAGTACGCCCAGCCTAAGTAGTGGATACTTGGATGTGTGGTCTTGATAGCCGGCCTAGCCGGCGACCGCAGACAGACGGTGACATTCACTGGTATAAAATGTCCACAAAATAGGGATTTCTATTAGGGTACATTCGGGCGCATAGTAAAAGTCAACGAGCTTTGTGATATGTGCCTAAACTACGATAAAAATGCAAATGATAACGGAATTCTTTATTGAGTACTTTGCGGCGTCAATTTAAGCGCTCCTGATTACTAGCTTGCTTCTTTTTTAATTCATGCTGAGATTCTTTCTCAATAAGCACCTTTGCTCGTTTATGATTTATCGTAAGTACATTTCTATTATATTTTTGTGTTTTTTTTTATTTACAAATTATGCATGGACATCTGCTGATTTAGCTGCGACACGTTCGCTTGTAAAGGAGTGGGTTGCGGCCGAAAAAGCTCTGGCGGATGAGCACATTGCTTGGCAGGAGAAGCGTCAATTATTGGAAGATCTCATTCAATTGAAGACCGAGGAGCTGGCTTCTTTGAGTGAGTCGATTGCAGCGATTACCGAAAATGCGTCACAAGTGGACAAAGCGCGCAGCGCATTAGTGCAGCAGCGTGAGGAACTCGAGGTGCATCGATCCATTATGACTCAATTTATAGCGGATATCGCACCGAGCATTTTAGCGTTCAAAGCTTGGATACCGGAGCCGCTGAAGTTTAGGCTAAATCCACTCTTTGTAAAAATGACGGCTCATGGTGCGAATGGGACCAGCAGCTTGGCGGAACGTATGCAAGCAATTGTCGCGATTCTTCAGGCGCTCAATCAATTTGATCAAACGGTCACAGTACACAGCTCATTGAGAAGCTTAAAAGGTGGGCAGCAAGTTGAGGTCGAAACTGTTTACGTAGGCTTAGGCATCGCATACTATCGTTCTCTTTCGGGTGAGTTGGCTGGTTACGGTCAGCCGACTCAAAGTGGTTGGATCTGGTCAGAACAAGCTGCTCTCGCACCATCAATCGAGGCAGCATTAGCGGCTGCGAAGCAACAGGTACAGGCAACCGAATTTATTCAAGTACCCATAAATATTGCGGTGGAATGATCTATATGAACTGTAAAGGCAATAAATTGATAGGGGGGCTGATTCTTTTTGCGACCTCATTGCTTTCCGGAGAATCCCTGGAAAGGTTGTACACGCAGCAGCAGCTTAAACTTGAGGCCGCTCTTCAGCGTTTAACAGATCAGCGTGCGGACATCCAAGCGAAGCAAGTCCCGATGACACGGCAGCTGCGTGGCCTGGAAGCTGAAGCCGGACAGTTGCGGGGCACTCTGCAGCAAGCACGTAAAGCTGAAGATAGTCACCATCTGAGTATGGAGCGTTTGCGCAGTCAGTTGGATGCTTTACAAAAAGAGTCTGCCTACATTGGCGGCGCACTCTTGGGGGATTATTTGGGCCGCTATCATGCCAGCTTGTCCTTGGGGGAGTTGCCTCAGCAGGGAGCTGAGCTGACACATCACAATCAACTGATGGAAGATTCTCAGGCGGATCCAGGAGCCAAACTACAATCTGCCTTGCAACTACTTGCGAGTTCCGTGCGGCACATGGAAGCGCGCTTAGGCGGGCAGCGTTATGCGGGGGAGGCCCTCGACCCTCAGGGACATTTGATTGCAGGCGAGTATGTACAAGTGGGGCCGCTGCTGTATTTCAGTGGGGCTACGACCGGCGTGGTGCAAGCCAGTCAATCTCTACATGCTCGGGTGCACCCAATCGATTCGAATCATACGGCTGCGATTGCGTCCCTAGTGCGTACCGGGGAGGGTCTGTTGCCAATGGATCTAAGCTTGGGCAATGCACTGGCGCTGAGTGGCGCGCGTGACAGCGTGCTGCAGCATTTGAAAAAGGGAGGGGTATGGGTCTATCCGATTTTACTGTTTGCGATGGTGGCCACGGTGGCTGCGCTGTTCAAATCGCTGCAAGTGCTCCGTATTCGTCAGCCTGCCACCAATACCATCTACCAACTGTCGACGCTCTTGCGCTCTGGGCAGCGAGCGCAAGCTCTGCAATTGGCACAGCAGCAACCAGATCCTGCGCGTAAGCTGCTAGTGCAAGCAGTTGAGCACAGTGAGGAATCAATTGATTTAGTGGAGGAGGTCATGTATGAGGCGATGCTGTCGACCCAACCACGATTGGAGCGTTATCTAAATATTATTGCGGTCACTGCATCGGTGGCTCCTTTACTGGGACTGCTGGGCACCGTGACTGGCATTATCAAAACTTTCAACTTGATGCGTATTTTTGGGGCAGGGGATCCCAAGCCATTAATTTCAGGAATTTCCGAAGCCTTGATCACGACTGAGATTGGCTTGGTTTTGGCCATTCCGGCCCTGGTCATTCACGCCTTACTTGCCAGAAAAGTATCGGGGGTGATGTCGCATCTGGAGAAACTCTCGATGGCGCTACTCAATAGTCTTTCGCGGCAAGAGAAAGGGTCCACTTAAGTTTGTGAGGCTATATCGATGGAACTTGAATTTAAAGACTTATTGGATGTGTGGACCTCAGGAGGCTGGCTGATGCTGCCCTTATTGGTACTGGCATTGTATATGTATTTTACGGCGCTTGACTTGTATTTGCGAATTCGGACGCATTTTTTGATTCAAACAAAAATCTATCAATTTTCAGATGCGGAATTGCAGCGGGAACTTGGACGGGGATTAGATAGAGTGCGATCATTACTTGTATCCGATGCGCCTTCAGTTTGGAGCGTAAGACGTCATTTTGAGCATGTCCGGCAGGAATATTTACCGATTATTCAGCGCCGAATTCGTTTTTTATCACTACTGGTCGCTTTGGGCCCGTTATTGGGATTGCTAGGTACTGTCACGGGTATGCTGCTGACTTTTGATGGTATGGTGAATAGCCAAGGGACGAAGTTTGATAATATGATCACTGGGATCTCTGAGGCATTGATTACCACCCAGACTGGATTACTGATTTCGATTCCTGCTTGGGTGATTCTCAGTGTTATCCTGAATGGCCGCACTCAAATTGAGCGCAGTATTGCTCGGCTCGAATCCTATAACGTTAGCTTGCTTGCTCGATGAAAAAACGTCGTCAATTGTGGAATCATAATACGCAGGCGAATGAAATCAATGTTTCACCGCTGATCGATGTCGTCTTTATACTATTGATCTTTTTTATTGTGACCACGGTCTTTGTTGAAGAAACGGGTGTCGATGTGCAGCGACCCCAAGCGAGCGCTGCAGATCATTTGGACAAAAATTCTATACTGATCGCGATTACTGAGGCTGGTAAGGTTATCTACGGGGGGAATGAAATCGGCAGCCACGGGGTACAAGCTGTCGTTCGGCGACTGCTGCAGCGGGAACCCAACATGCCCGTCATCATCCAGGCTGATCGTCGAGCATCCGTTGATGTGTATACAAAAGTCCACGATGCAGCTGCCCTGGCCGGGGCCAGCCGAATTCATTTAGCGACTGCCGAACAATGAGTGAAGCCTTTCCAGTCGCCAGTACAGGGATTCGACTCCCGTGGGTCTTGTGCGGGGCTCTCTTGATGGCTGCAGTGGTGTTTTTAGCGATTCCCCTGACGCAATTGATCGACGCTCAAAGCAGTGACAGAATCGAGGTGCGCGAAACGATGACGCTGCCGCCGCCCCAAGCTTTTATTCCACCGGTAGCTCCCGAGCAAGATCCCCCTAAGCCCGAACAAGCAAAGCCACAATTTCAGGCTCAATTGAGCAATCTGTCGTTCAATCAGTTGGATTTGTCCCTCAATCCTGAGCTTCCCAATAGCTTGAAAATTGGGGTAGGCAGTCGTGATTTCAGCGCTGAGGTGGATACGGTGGCGGCAATTCAAGCTGTATTCACTTTTGCCGACTTGAATGCGAAGCCCCATATCATGAATGCGCCTAGTGTGGTCTATCCCCGTGAGCTGATCCGACGCGGGGTGCGTGAGGGGCGGGTATTGGCACTGATTGAAATTAATCCGAAAGGACGAGCGCGCGTCCTTAAAATATTGGCTGCCTCAGAGCCGCGTCTCGTGGCAGCTGCCAAGGAAGTGATACGGAAGGCTCGCTTCTCACCGCCTACAGTTGGGGGTGAAGTCCGGACGGTGCGAGGCGAGTGGCCCATTATCTTGCGAGCGCCTTAATTCGACTCATGAACAGTATGCAAACTTTCAACATAGTTTTCTTTAGTTGCCTCTTAATTGTTTTCGGAAACGCTCGACTACAGGCGTGGGATTTGGTGGATACGCACCCGGATAGTCCTGAATTTAAGCAACGTTTTTTAGGGACTTATGGAATCAATTCCGCCATCGAGCCTACATTGACAGCTCAAGATCGTCCGCTGTATACGTCCATCCAACCACATTTAGAGAGTCAGCCAGAACTGGCAATTGAACTCGCTAAGAAGGGTATCACGGAGACGAGTAGTCCTGCCTTTGACTTTCTAATTGGTAGTCTTTACTATACTTTACAGCGTTATCCTGAGGCCAGTGAGTATTTATTGGGCGCCCTAAAAAAATTTCCAGATTTTCGGCGAGCCCATCGCAATTTAGCCTTAGTTTATGTGCAAGAAGCTCAATACCCGGATGCGATTCGGCATTTGCTGCGAGTGGTCGAGCTGGGGGGCGGGGATGGTCAATCTTATAGTCTGCTCGGCTACGCCTACTTGATGCAGGAAAAATATCAGTCTGCCCTGAGTGCTTACCAAATGGCGCGGATCTTTTTACCAGACAGTCGCGATGTTCGCAAAGGGGAAGCGCAATGTCTGCTAGTGACGCAAGCTCATGGACCAGCGATCGCGCTTTTTGATGAACTGTTAATGGAATCGCCTACAGAGCAGGCTATTTGGCTCTTTCAAGCCAATGCTTATTTGGCGCAAGAACAGTTACAAGATGCGATTGCAAATCTTGAGATCGCGCATACGATTGCGGAGCCGACCGCAGCCAGCTTGAGTTTGCTGGGGGACTTGTATTTGCAGCATGAGGTGCTGGCACAGGCACTCAAAAATTATCAACAAGCTATCCAGGCGGATCCAATGATGCGTCCTCAGCAAGCCTTAAAGCCGCTCAGACATTTGATTCAAAGAAGTCATTACGCCCCTGCGGCAGCTTATTTGGCGAGCTTGGACCAATACTTGAAATCTGATTTAAGCCCTCAGCACCTTCGTGCAAAAGATGTGTTGCAGGCACAGTTGCTAATTGAATCAGAGCAAGTGGATGCTGGATTGTCTCGCTTAGATGCTGTCCTAGCAGCCGATCCGCTTGATGGGGATGCGCTGTTACTACGTGCTCGGGTGGAACTCGACCGAGCGGATTACGCAGCCGCTCAATTTTATTTTGAGCGGGTGGCCTTTATCCCGAAGTCTCAGGTAGAGGGACTGATCGGCTTGGCGCGAACTGCCGTGGCCCAGGAGCGCTACCAATTAGCGATTCAGCATTTGCAGAAGAGTCAGGGACTCCAAAAGCGTGCGGATGTCGCTAGCTACATGCAGAGCATTGAGCGGGTGCTCGCCGCGCAGTCGCAGCGATAAAAGCCTGAGTGACCAGCCGGCTTATGGGTTGAGTAGCGTCGCCTTTTTCAATAGACGACAAAAGGCTTTTTTCGTTACAGATTTATGTTGGCCATCGCTGGAATCCGCAGTCAATTGCTCTTTATAGGCTACAGAAAGGCGTTCGAGTGTCACAATTCTTAAATAGAGTGCCCGATCTTGATGGCCATGCACGCTAGGGCAGGTTTTCCAAATTTGTCCTTGTTGTAATTTCATAGTGTCGGGTATTAGATTGTAAGCCAATCTCAGAATATTAGAGTTGTCGCAATGCTTGTCCAATCAGCTCAGCTGCTTGCTCAATATCTTGCCCCTGATGCGCGGTACTAATGAAGCAAGTTTCGTAAGCGGAGGGCGGTAGATAGACGCCCAATTCTAGGCACTGCTTAAAGAGCTTTGCAAAGTGTTCGGTATGACTCGCAGTCGCATCGGCATAGTTTTGCACCCTTTGATCACTGAAGAAGAGCGCAAACATGGAGCCCACTTGAGGGACCTGTAGAGGAAGTCCCTTTGCTTTTGCGATTTCCAGTAAATGCTGCGCCATCAATTGGCCCATCTTTTCCAGTTTAGGGTAGGGGTCTTCGGTGACTAATTTCTTAAGCGCTGCGATCCCAGCTGCCATGGCCAATGGATTTCCGCTCAAAGTTCCCGCCTGATAGACAGACCCGAGCGGGGCCAGGTAATCCATGATCTCGCTGCGTCCACCCAGCGCGCCGACCGGCAAGCCTCCACCAATAATCTTCCCCATTGCGGTCAAGTCGGGCGTAATGCCCACAAGTTCTTGCACACCTCCAGCGGCCAGCCTAAAGCCAGTCATGACCTCATCAAAAATCAATAAGCTACCATACTGTGCGGTCAGCTCGCGCATCCGCTCTAAATAACCAGCGATGGGTAAAATCAAGCCACAGTTAGCAGGAAAGGGCTCAACGATGATGGCTGCGATCTGGGAGCCCTTTTCTTTAAAGGTGGCTTCTAATTGCTCTAGATTATTGTAGTCTAAAACGAGGGTATTGCTCGCCACCGCTGCAGGAATACCAGCGCTATCAGGATGGCCTAGCGTAAGGGCCCCAGAGCCTGCTTTAACCAGCAAGGCATCTACATGCCCATGGTAGCAGCCCGAAAATTTGATAATCAGGTCTCTTTGGGTGTAGCCACGCGCGAGACGAATCGCTGACATCGTTGCCTCGGTACCGCTATTGCACATGCGCACTTTCTCGACCGATGGTACGAGCTGAATGATGAGTTCGGCCATCGAGACCTCGTAAGGATTGGGGGTGCCAAAGCTCGTTCCATCCTGTAGCGCTTTAGCAATCGCATCCCGGACTTCTGGATCGTTGTGGCCATGAATGGCCGGTCCCCAGGTGCACACAAAGTCGATCAATTTGCGATCATCAGCCGTGAATAAATGCGCTTTATCAGCTCGCTGGGTAAAGAACGGAGTCCCTCCAACCGAACGAAAGGCACGTACCGGTGAATTGACGCCGCCCGGCATCAGTTTTTGGGCTTGTTGAAAAAGGTCTGTAGAATGAAGCATAGGATAAAAAGGTACAGTATGCGGACTATAATGAAACGAGAAAAGCCCTTAGTTTGAGTACTTTTGAACAATGGGCATCCTGCGACCGACGCCAAAGGCCAAAGGGGTGGTTTTGAGTCCTGGCGCGGCCTGCTTACGCTTGTATTCGTTGCGATCGACCATGCGAATAATGGAACGTACGGTTTCAGCCTCAAAGCCATCCGCCGTAATATCCTGGGCACTCCATCCTCTTTCTACATAGCGTTCTAAAATAGCGTCCAACAGCGTGTAGTCAGGTAAACTATCAGAGTCTTTTTGATCGGGTCGTAGTTCTGCAGAGGGGGGCTTTTCAATGGTATTGATCGGTATTGTGATGTGCTCGCGATTCAAATAACGCGCAAGAGCATAGACTTCCATTTTTGGCAGATCCGAAATAACGGCAAGGCCCCCGCACATGTCGCCATACAGTGTACAATAACCCACCGCAAGTTCACTCTTATTACCAGTCGTCAAGAGGAGTGCGTTTAATTTATTGGACATTGCCATCAGCAGTAAGCCGCGGGTGCGTGCCTGAAGGTTTTCCTCAGTCACATCGAGGGGTAAGCCCTTGAACAGCGGCTGTAAGCTGGCCTCTGCCGCCGCCACTGTTGTGGCAATCGGTAATTCATGAAATTGAATGCCCAAATTCTGTGCTAATGCCGCCGCATCCTGACGACTGTGTTGACTGGAGATCGCGGAGGGGAGGGCCACTCCAATACAATTCTCCGCACCCAAGGCACGGGCTGCCAATGCCGCCACCACGGCAGAATCAATCCCCCCACTGAGTCCGATCAGTGCGCGTTTGAAGCCAGATTTATGAGCATAATCTCGTAGGCCGAGGATCAGAGCGCACTCGGTCGCTGCCAGCGGAGCGGGGACGGTGGGCGACGCACTTTTTACATTGGGTTGAGCGGCCGTATCCACAACTTTTAACGATTCTTCAAAAGCCGATAGGCGAGCTATGGGCTTTGAAAAATGGGGTGTCACCACTTGACTATTGCCATCAAAAATTAGCTCATCGTTGCCCCCAATCGCGTTACAGTAAACCACCGGACAATGGCATTTTTGGGCAGCAGCTTGAATCAAGGCCACGCGCTGCTTGGTTTTACCACGGTGCCACGGGCTGGCCGAGTGATTGATCAGTAGATCCAGCTTCGATTGTGCCAGAATTTCGAGCGGGTCTTGTGCATAATGGCTCCCCGCCTGCGAGGGGTCAGCAGCCCAAATGTCCTCGCAAATCGTGAGGCCAATCTGGAGTCCTTTCCATGTTTTAATTGAAACTTCCGAGGCCGCTTCGAAATAACGAGCTTCGTCAAATACATCGTAATTGGGCAACAGCATCTTGCGCGCAATGCTTTGTATTTGGCCATTTTCGCACCAGGCAATCGAATTGTAATAGGGACGTCCGGGACTATTGGCGGCGCGTGCTTCAGCAAAGCCAATCAGCGCGGGAACTGAACCACAAGCTTGAGCCAGCGCTTCTAGGCGCGCTTGCATGTCAGCAACAAAGCGTGTTTTAAATAGCAAATCCCGCGGGGGATAGCCACACAAAGTCAGTTCGGGAAAGACGACTAAATCAGCACCTTGTTCCAGCAGCGCGGAATAGGCAGTCGCAATGAGCTGCTGATTACCCGCCAAATCACCAACGGTCGTATTTATTTGGGCCAGCCCGATTTTCATAATGTAAGGAGAATTCTGTTTTCGTTACTTGCAAATTAAATCCGTTTTTGTGTGTATACACTTAGAATGTTTGCCAGCTTAATATTTCGTAACAATCGCTCAGTATGGCGACCTTTATTGTGTGCCTTTTTTGCATGTCAATGCTGGCTTCAGGTGCAACTAGAATCTGCAAACACGATGCCTTCGCAGCAGCCCATCAGCCTAGCGGCTGCCATCAAGCAGTTGGAGCACACCAGCCCGCAACTCATGCTAGAGCGTGCCCTCGCCCTCAGAGCGCATTCCGATCGACGTCAATTACAAGCGGAATTGTTACCGAATTTGAGGTTAAGCGGACGTCAAAGTCGTCAACGCTTTGGCAATCCCTTTGCGGTGATGCCCGGAGACAAAAATCCGGGAAATGACTTCCGTAGTCGGCTAGAGCTGACTCAAGTCGTATTCGATATTCAAAAATGGTCGGATTTTGGAAAAGCGGATACTGCCTTGGAATTGGCTGAATGGAATGTCGCCATTTTGGGGCAAGATCTCAAACAAGAATTGGTCCACCTATACTACACATATCAAAAATCTCGTGCTGAGATCGGCATATTGAATAGCAATCAACAACGAGCCGAGGAACTTGTCAGATTGGCACAGCTACGGGTCAATGCGGGCACGGCCACGCTCTTAGAGCAAACGCGCGCAGAGGTTCGGGCTACCAATTTTAACAGCGCACGAATCGACACCGAGCTCGCGGCGGTTGAGGCATTGTCCCAAGTAAAGCTGCTACTAGGCATGCCTATGGACCAGCCTTTAGACTTCAGTCCGGCGGCCTTTGAGCGTTTACAAGGAACAGTTGAACTGCCTGAGTGGTTTGAGTCGCTGCAGGCAGTCGAATCACTGCCCGAGTGGCGTTATCAACGAGCGGCGGTGCGTCGGGCTAGAATCGTGGCCCGCGCAGCAACTTTTAAAAATTTACCCACCATCGAAGCATTTGCGGATTGGGGCTTCGACAGTGATCAAGCATTTGACGGCAACGAAGCCAATGCCTGGATGATTGGGCTGAGCGCCACCATTCCACTCTACGAGGGCGGCAAACTCTTTGCCGAACGCAAAGAAGCCAAAGCAGCTTTGACGGAAAATTTAGCACGCCTGGAGCATATTGAAAAAGGCTTACAGCGTGCCCTGTATCTGGCAGATCATACGACAAAACAACGTTTTCAGCAGATCGGTATCGCCCAGAAAGCTTTGGAACTTGGCCGGGCTGAGGTCTTGCAAGCCAATGATGAATATCAACAAGGCCTGGTCGACAATCGCGCTTTGATCGATGCGCAGCAAAGTTTAGCGGATGCTGAATTGGATGCATTACATACTATCTACAATTTTGCGGTTAGCCGTTTAGCGCTAGCACGCTCTCTTGGTCGGGTTGAAAGGATTCTGGAGTGATGGCCAATACTTTGGCCACAGCACCCTCCGGTCTAATTTTGGCTTCTGCTTCTCCGCGTCGCTCGGAACTCTTACAGCGTATGGGCTTAAGCTTCACCATTTGTCCTAGTGGCGTCGATGAGGATGATTCTGGATCCAAGGGGCCAGAGATTTTGGTCATGAACAATGCGCAATTAAAAGCAATAGATGTGGCCCAAAAGCATCCGGATGCCATGGTCTTGGGGGCTGATACCACCGTTGTCTTGGGCAACACTATTTTTAGCAAACCACAGGATCTTGCTGAAGCTGCCTCCATGCTGACAGCACTGTCTGGCCGTTGGCATCGTGTGTTGACGGCGGTCGCGCTTTTTTGGCCTGAGGGCGAGTTTTACGAGAGCTTCATCTGCTGTAGCTCGGTTCAATTTAAGCCTCTCAATACGCAGTTGATCGCCGCCTATTTTCAACGTGTAAATCCCTTAGACAAGGCGGGTGCCTATGGTATCCAAGCTGGCCGCGACTTGATTATTGAGTCTGTTAAAGGTTCGATTGAAAATGTGATGGGCTTACCCGTGCAAGTGCTCCGTGAGCAGTTCGCCTCAAATGGTTTTGATTTCGATGCATGAGCTGGGCATGTATCTAAATTTAAAGCAGCCGAAGATGCCTAATTTTCAATGGAAATTTCGCTTATTGAGTCCGTTGACGGTGGCCGCCATACTCAGTTTTTTACTGCATCTTTGTGGGCTGTTTATGTTACCTGAACGCATTTTCAACTTCGATGAAAGCCTTAAATCCATTCAGAGAGAGCCCATTGAGTTGACCCTTGCAGCTCCGCAGGAGCCAGCAAGTCCGCCGCTGCAGTATCGGGAGGTCAATCCAACAGTCGCAGAAAATAAGCCGGATCAAGCGGATGCCTATTCTTTTAAATCGCAACAAGCGGCGGGTGAATCTGGTAGCGATACCAATTCCAAGCTGCCTCAGCTGAATGGGGAGTTGGACGCTAAAAAGCTGTTACAAAATGAGCGTCCTATACTGGAACCGGCGCAGCAGCCTAGCTTACCGCAAATCGTTCAGCTGGGGGCTGAATCAACAAGCACGGAATCACTACCCATGCCAGTCATGCCGCAAACGGCGGCGAGGCCTCCCGTCCCTGAATTTTTAAAGAAGGCGGATAGTGTGGAATCGCCAACCGGGACGGCTCCAGTTTTTCCAAACGATGAGCAGGCGGCAGCGGTGCTTGATCCGCCTGCTAAAGTAATAGATCTTTATCTGCCAGATGCCAATTCCAAAGCTCCCGAGCATCTAGAATTCGAAGCACAATCAGCTGAAACTGCCAGCAAGCCGCAACCAAGTCCGCGACCGCGACTAGCGCCGGAGTTATTAGCGGGACCACAGATGCAGTCAACTGGGGGCCGAGTGCGGCGCGGCACGCTGGCCATGGATGCCAGTTTCAGTGAATTTGGAGAGTACGAGCAGCAATTTTATAGTGCTCTGCAAGCGGGCTGGTATCAAGAGATCGATTTTTTTCAGCCGATTGATACGGCGACCCGAGTGGTGATTCAGTTTGTGCTGCAAGCCGATGGTGTGATTCGCGACATTGAGGTCCTTGCGAGTAATGCGAGTCGAATAGCCAGTTTACTGTGTCAAAATGCGCTTAGCAAACGTTCGCCCTTTCGTACCTGGTCACGTGAAATGGTCGAAACATTTGGTGAAGAGCGGCAAATGCGAGTCGTCTTTCACTATCGTTGAGTGACTCCATTTGGCGCAGTGCCTAAGGTTGCGTGGATTTTGATGCAAGGCGGCGTACTGCAGACTTGGGGAGCCAACCACTGATATGATCTAGATCCGCTACTTGAATGTACTCCAAATGCTGACGCAACACCCGTACCCGTTCCCCGTAAGCAAGTGAGCCCGCTTGAGGAGCGTTTTTAGTGGGCGCACTGAGGAGTTCGACCGGCGATTGGGCGCATACGATGGCGGATGCAGCACGCTGCTTTTGCTGAGCACTTGCCTGTAAGCTGAGCCCGAAAAGTATGAGCAGCAAGCTACAAAAGATTCCAGTACGCACCAGCGATTTATTGGGACGATGGACTTCGAGAATCAGTAGCCAGAGGCAGCCCCAAGCTGCGAGGCTTGCGAGCAGTGACCAGTGCTGAGCCAATAAGTAGCGTGGATAGGCTGCTAGTAAGGAATCAGTGGCATTCGGCAGTTTGAGTTGCTCTAAAATATGCGCTTCTAACCTACGATACTTGGATTGCATGGGCGCCATCATGCGGGCTTGTTCAATCTGCCAACGTGCAGCGGCCAGCTGGTTTAATTTGAGTTCAGTTAGCGCTAAATTGTAATGCAGGCTGGCTTGCGGTTGTTGATCGAGTGCTTTTTGGTAATGCGTCCTAGCGAGTTCATAACGGCCACTTTCGAATAACAGTTCTGCCTTTTCGGTATCGATGACAGCCGCGTTCAATGAAGCCATGAAGCTCAAGAGCAGCAGGCTGCTCCCTAGCTTAGCTAAGCGCAAGCGATCGAGATAGATGCGGAGTCGTTTCATAGCGCGCGAATCCATTTTTTAAGTTTTAGGTACTGCCCGCCTAGCGGCTCCGCTCGCTGCGGTGTTGACTGGGGCGCATAGCGAGATTGGTTGGCCCAGGTAAACAATTGTAGTAATTGCGAACGAATGGTTTCGTCTACTGATAAGCGATCTAAGGCAGCCTCAATTTTAGGTAATTCTGCATTGCTCAGGACTTTCCCATTTTTGGAGGTGATGGCGCAACGGATCGCGTCCTGGGTGGCCGCGCTAAAGGAATCTGAATCGTTATTTTTTTGGGCAGTCTGTGCACGCGCTAGAGCCGACTTGAGTAATTTTTTGGCTTCATATCGCTGGCGATAGATCATTTGGGTGCGGAGTTTTTTAGTGTGCCGCATCCGCAGGAAGCCTCCCAGGCACAGCAGCGACAACACTCCGTTTATCACATACAAGCACCCTCTGTTGGCCCAAAGCTGGCTAAGCCAGGAAGGTTTTAATATCGGCGACTTATCTAATACGAAATGCTCGCTCTCATCCGATGGATCCGAATTTTCCGCTGATCGCAAACTGGATGCTGCCAGTGAATTTTTCGGCGTGCTGGCTGCCTGTAATCCTGGGCTGACCTCGACTCGCTGTCCAGGGATCTCGAGTTCTACGTAGCTCGCAGACTCTGGGTCAAAGTAGCTAAACACAGAGTGCGGCGTGGAGAGTTGGCCAGCGATTTTGGGGCGCAGGATGTAATCAAAGCGCTTGGATCCACTCAGGGGATTTGTCGCCGAAACTTCCATACTGGCATCTGGCGGATAGCGACGCCACGCATCGCTTTGAGTTAGTTCAGGTGCTTGGATTCGGGGAAAATTGCCGCTGCCACTTATTTTGAGTGACAGTGTGATCGGGTCCTGCACTTGGCATGCACTGCGATCTGTACTGAGCTCTAGGTTGAATTGACCAATGGCACCGCTAAACCCTTCAGGCTGACCAGTTGTGGGTAGGGGACGTACCTGCATGTGGTGAACGGCTGTCTCCAATTCAATCGTCTCGCTTTCTCGAAAGATGCGATTAAAGAGACTGCCGCCAAAAGCGGATCTTGGAAAGGGACTGGCGCGGCGATTGGCAGAATTTTCGGGTAAAGCAACTTGTACGACGGTATGGAAATGGAGCGTTTGTTCGCCTGTTTGGATGGGGGTTAAGCGTATTGGCCACTCCACAAGCTTGAAACGATGGCCCTGCAGCATCGTTTCCTGTAGAACAGGATCTGGTAGCTCCGGGATGGTAAAGGCGTCCGCATTTTTTTGGATGGCTTGATAATCCTGTAGTTGAACTGACTCATGAATATAGAGTTGCAGTTGAGCAACTTGACTTTGTCCCAAGTAAAGTTGCTCAGGTAGTCTAGCTTTAAATTGAATCAACTCGCTTCTGGGGGGGGAAGCGTCTTGGGGGCGTTCGACCACGACCAAGCTGGCCGCAGGGATCGGGAGCGCTTGCCCCTTGTAGTTCAATTCAAAGGCAGCCACCGAAAATTCACCCGTCTGCTGGGTGCTGGCTTCTAGACTTAGCTTCAGCGTGGTGGTGTAGCTAGCCTGCCCATTAATAATCTGCGTCTGGCGACTGACCTCTCGCCGCCCATTTCGGAGCTGCAAACCATTTGAAATTTGTAGTTGTGGCAGACTTTCAATTGTTGCGGCTTGCGGGGCACTGCTGGCACTCGACTCAATAATATGAATCAGGTAGCGGCTCTGATCGCCTTGAGCTATTTGCGGCGGGCTAAAGCTTGCTTCAGCGCGAATAGCGGCAGCCAAGTTTGATTCAAAACTTAAGCTTAGCATCAGAACGAGCATGGCCAAGCCTTGCCTTAGCCGGGTCTGAGCTAAGCACTGATGGAGGGCGAACTGCGCGATAAAACACCGCGCTCGGCGGCCAAGTGAAATAATGATACGATGGATGGGCTGCATTCTGTGTAAGGGCTACCAGTCGCGGTTAGATCGCTGAGGCGGTTGACGGCTGCTAGGCATCATGGGCAAAATCCGCTCCTGCCCGCTTAAACTATTGAGTAGGGCTTGAGCTTCCTGCTCTGTCATACCCATCGGAGTCGCTGCAGCCTGATCTGGAGCACTGTCGGCTGCCCCTTGTTCCGCCCCAGGTACTGGCTGGGCTGATTCGGGATCGCCATCATTGGGCACTTCGGGCGCATTCGCTGCCGTTGGTTGTGGTGAATCCGCAGCCTCTTCGGGCGCAGTGTCTGGAGTCTGCTCCGCATTTTCCTCAGTGGGCTGCTGATTGCTGTCGGATTCCGATTCAGGAGCTGCTTGAGAATTTTCCGAGTTGTCGGATTGAGTCGACTGTTGCGCAGGATCTTGTGTCTCCGAAGTATCTTCAGATTCGCGGGAATTTTCAGATTCTGCATCTTCAGGATTTTCAGAATCTGAAGCTTGGTCTTGTGAAGAGGCCGCGTCTGAACTTTCAGATGTATTCGAGTCTTCGGATTCTTGCGAATCGTTCTGATCTTGCGATTGGTTTTGTTCTTCGAGCAGGCCTTCGATCGCCTTTTTAGCGGCGCTTATTTGCTGAAAAACAGTTTGGTATTCGATCTCTTGTGGGAATATTTCTAGGCTGGCAGCGGCATGGGATTCTGCCACTTGCATCTGCTCCAAGGCAGCGGCTATATCACCGCTTTGGTAGGTGTTGCGGCTTTGCTGATGCGCAATCAACGCCTGATTGTAGCAGGCATCTGCTTGTAAACTTAGATCCTGACTTTGGGTCAGCACTTCCGTGTACAGTTGGTTCGCCAGGTCAAAGTTTTCGGCCAAGATCGCTTGTTGCGCGCTTTCAAATTTTGCTGTGATGTTCTGTTTTGGAGCAGTCTCTTGTTTGGTCGGCTCAGATATTTGCGAGACGCCGTCTGCAGGGATTTGGGCTTCTGCCTCAATCGAAAAAATACTGAACAGGGCCATCAGGGGCACCAGCGTCACCGAGGATTTTGGCCTTGCGCGGCGATGAAGCAGCATTTCGAGTATGAGTAGGATGAGGGCGGGCAGTAAGAACCATTGGTAGCGATCAATCGCGATTTCAGTCAACTCTAACTCACGATCACTGAGGGGCGTAATGGCACGAATGTCTGCGTAGAGGGCTTCGCTTCGCAGCTGGTTGATGTGACGATACTGAGCTTCTGTCAGCAGACTGATTTTTCGTAAGTTGGCTTCATCCAGTTTAGAAAGCACTGGGCTACCACTGGCATCCCGCAGCGTGATGGTGTTGCCCAATTGATTTTGTTGTCGCAGTAATTCTCCAGTCTGTGTGCCAATGCCGACAGTGTACACCCGAATTGATTGATCGGCCAACTCCTCAGCGGCAGCGAGCGCATCTCCGCCTAAATCTTCTCCATCGGTGAGTAAGAGGATGGTCTTAAAGTTATCATCCGCCGGAAATGCTGCTGCCGCCTCGCGTAGTGCTGCGCCGATATCGCTGCCCCCACGGCTCATGGAGTTGGGACTTAGAGATCGTAGGCTTTCGGTGAAAGCACCGTAGTCCAGCGTCAAGGGTGTTTGCAAGAAGGCTTGACCAGCAAAGGCGACTAAGCCGATGCGATCGCCTCGTAATTGCTCCACTAAATCGCGCACTGCTAATTTTGCCCGTCGTAGGCGGTTGGGGCTCAGATCACTGGCCAGCATACTTTTAGAACAGTCGACAGCAAAGATCAGATCGATCCCGCGTACTGTGCGTTTCACGGAGCGGGTACCATACTGGGGCTGTGCTATGGCGATACCGATCAGACTGATGGCCAGCACCGCGCAGAGTCCTTTCAGTAAAAGACGGCCAGACTGGGCACGCTGACTCAGGACAGCAATGAGTCGACGGGCTACAAATTGACTGAGCAGCCGATCGCGTTTGCCGAGTCCGTAGCGGATCAGTCCGACCAAAAACAGTGCCAAAATAGCCGATATATAAAGCCAGCTGGGGTTTTCAAAAGTCATGGTAGGCGTCGATAACGTGTGTGATGCAGGACCTGTTCGACGACCAGCAAGATTAAGCCGAGCAGGGTAGGCCACATAAAATACTCATGAAAATGAGCATGGTTTTCCAATTCAATATCGGTTTTTTCTAAGCGGTCAATGGTATCGTATATGCGCTCCAAGTCGCCAGGCTCGGTGGCGCGGTAAAATTGTCCACCAGTGAGTTCTGCGATGGCCGCCAATTCTGCTTCATCATAGTTGGAGATCGAGGTTTCGCCCCGATAAATTGGTTGACCTGACTGGTCGCGCATGACGCGCCCATCACGGCTCATTTGCGGAACAGGGACACGGCCCTTTTTTCCGGTGGCGATGGTGTACACTTTGTGCCCATAGGTACTCGCGGCCTCGGCGGCGCCCATAGGGGCCAAATCACCACTGTTATTTTCTCCATCCGTCAATAAAATGATAATGCCATTGCGGTCGGGATTAGCCCGCAAACGATTTACACTGGCACCAAGTGCGGTTCCAATGGCGGTTCCACCACCATCAATGCTCCCCAATTCCAATCGTTGGATGTTTTTGTTCAGCCAGCTGTGGTTGAGCGTTAGTGGGCTGACGACATAGGATTCTGCGGCAAATGCGATAATGGAGAGACGGTCGTAGGGCCGCTTCCCGATAAAGTCTTGGACCACCGACTTAGCAGCGTCCAAGCGGGTAACAATAGTGTCCTCAGTCGATAAGTCTAGCGCACACATCGATCCCGATAGGTCCAAGCTAACGACGATATCAATTCCCTCGACATTCGTATTGGCCGTATGACTGACCATCTGTGGACGCGCCAAGCCAATAATCAGACAAAACAGTCCACATAAGCGGAGCCCAATCAATTGTTTACCTGCGGGACTGCGCCGACTTTGCTGCACTTTTTTCAACAAACTAAGGCTGGGAAACTGCAGGCTGGCTTGGGGGCTTTTTTGAGCCATCCACCACGCTAGTAAGGGAAGTAGCGCCAGCAGGACTAAAAAATAGGGATGATTGAACTGGAAACTACTCATGTGACGGCTCCTGGCGTCGTCGGATTCAAATTATTTAGCAGTGCTTGCGCCCGCTGGTCTAAGCGTTCTCTTGTGGCCGGATCCAGCGATTGCTGTGAGAACTTGATGTGCTCGCACTGCTCGAGTATGCGAATCAAATCCAGCTCAACTTGACTTGTTAAATCAAGTTGCTGCTGAATCGCCGCAATGATTTCAGCAGAGCTGTGACTCTCTGAGCCGATCGCGTACTCATTTTTGAAGTAACGAAGCAGGCAGTTGTGGATCCCTTCGGCAAAAGGTACCGCATCTGTATGGAGTCGATTGGCATCCAGTTCTGCATGCGCTAGCTGTTGGGGGCTCAGGCTGGCTTGACGCGGTCTGCGGAGTTTGCGTAGTCCTGCTATCAGCCATTTTCGAGCTAAAAATAATGCTAGCAATAACAGGCCGATTCCAGCAAACAGCTCCCAGGTGTAATCGTTGGCCACCAGCGGAGCTAGCGGCACGCGAATTTGCTGCAAACTGGGGCCCTCCGGAAGTGGAGGAAGTTGGGCCATCAAGACAAATGCTAAACAGAAATCGTACACAAAATAGAATGTTGGGAACTTCGACGGCTAGTGCCGTTGAGCACGCTGGTTAAACAAACGTCGCAATTGCGGAATATAGGGGGCATCGGTAGTCGCCTGTACCCAGTCCAAGCCGTTTTTCTTAAATTGCTTCTCCAATGCATCCTGCTGTTCGCGAGCCGCCGCCGCATAGGCTGCCCGCAGTTTGCGATCGCGGGTATTGATTTCCATAATTTCACCTGTTTCGCTGTCTTCTAGCGTGATCAGTCCAACATTGGGTAAGTGCTGCTCTCTTTGATCACTGAGCACAACATTGATGAGATCATGACGTTGATTGGTTTGGGCTAATTTTTTGAAGAGCTCAGGCGATTCATCCGAATTTTCGCTGCTTTGAAAATCAGAAATTAAGAATGCGACCGTCTTTTTGCGCTGCGCACGATTGAGGTAATCCAGAGCTGCCTGGTGGTTGGTCCCTCTTTCATTCGGCTGATAGCTGAGTATTTCACGAATCAACCGTAGGCTGTGACGCCGCCCTTTGCGCGGGGGGATGACGTGTTCAACATGATCCGTGTAGAGAATAAGGCCGACCTTATCGCTGTTCAAACTGGCAGAAAAAGCCAGCACGCTCGCGATTTCAGCCGCCAATTCACGCTTGCTTTGCTGGATGGAAGCAAAATTCCCAGAATGACTTAAATCAACTAGTAACAGGACGCTCAACTCGCGTTCTTCGCGAAATACTTTAACGAAAGGGCGATCCATTTTGGCGCTAACATTCCAGTCGATAAAGCGGACATCATCACCAGCAGCGTATTCGCGCACTTCTTCAAAATCCATACCACGGCCCTTGAAGGAGCTGTGGTAGGCGCCCGAAACTGCACTACTGACAAGTTGCCGAGTGTGAATCTCAATCTGGCGAACTTTTTGCGTGATCTCTTTTGAATTCATCGATGGCGCAAAGGCGATTGGAATGCCGGAACAAGGCTAGGGTACACGGACCGTGTCTAAGATTTTTTGCACCAATTGCTCACTGCTAATCGATTCGGCTTCGGCCTCGTAGCTAGGGATCACGCGGTGGCGCAAAACATCCATGGCAATGGCTTTAATGTCTTGTGGTAGCACATAGTTACGCCCCTGCATCAAGGCCCAAGCTTTAGCCGCCAGAACTAGACTGATCGTCGCGCGTGGGCTAGCACCAAACTGAATATAGGCATCCAGATCTAAGTTGTACTCGCTAGGCTTACGGGTAGCCGCAATCAGCTCGACGACGTAATCGCTCACTTTCGGGTCGACGTACACCGCATCCACTTGTTTGCGAGCGGCCGCAATATCTTCTAGGGAGACCACTGCATCAACCGTAAGCTGCGCCTCAGTTGCCGCCATACGATCAAGAATGCGTCTTTCATCGGCCTTGCTCGGATAGCTCAGCCTTACCTTCATCATGAAGCGATCGACTTGTGCCTCGGGTAGGGGATAGGTGCCTTCTTGGTCAATCGGATTTTCAGTGGCCAGCACCAAAAAGGGCTCCGGCAGGGGATAGGTATGCTCGCCGAGGGTCACTTGATGCTCTTGCATGGCTTCTAGCAATGCACTTTGGACTTTGGCAGGGGCTCGATTGATTTCGTCAGCCAAAATAAGATTGGCGAATATGGGACCTTTGCGTGTTTCAAATTCGCTGCTTTGGGGATTGTAGATCAGGGTCCCCACAATGTCTGCAGGCAGCAAGTCGGGCGTAAATTGGATGCGCTTAAAGTGGGCATTGCTTGCTTTAGCCAAAGTCTGAATGCTCAGTGTTTTTGCTAATCCGGGAACCCCTTCTAGCAAGATGTGACCATTGCTGAGCAGTCCGATAATTAAGCGGTCGATCAAATCTGCTTGGCCCACAATAACCCGCCCAATTTCTTGGCGTAGGGCCGGGAGCCAACTGAGCTCACTGATCGTTATTTCATTTTGAGATTCCTTGGAAGTTGCTTGCATAAATCTGCTGGGTTGTTGCATCAATTTTTTAAGTACGACATAGCTTTTGAATGAAGGTTGCGTACAATAGTCAATGATTGCCTTTTTTTTAAATAAATCCTTAGTGACGTTATGGCCCACACTATTTTGATAGTTGATGACGAAAAAAATACCCGTGAAGGCATTGAATTAGCCTTAGAGGACCAGTATGATGTTTTTGTGGCTGCCAGTGCCGATCAAGCCTTTCGCTTGATGGAAGCCGAGCGTTTTGATTTAGTGCTCACAGATCTGCGGATGGCCGGAAAGTCCGGTATGCGGGTGATCGAACATGCCATGCAACTGCCCAACAAGCCTGTCTGTATTATGATGACAGCCTACGGTAGTGTGGAGACTGCAGTGGAAGCCATGCGACGGGGCGCCTATGACTTTTTAATTAAACCGGTGAGTTTGGAAAAGCTGGATCTCCTGATTCAGCGCGGCTTAAAATCTCGCCACTTACAGCAAGAAAATACTGCACTTCATCAGCGGCTCGACCGCAAATTCCAATTCAAGCAAATTGTCGGTAACTCACCTGCCTTAGTGGCTGTATTGGATAAAGTCAAATTGGCTGCGCCCTCACGTGCCACCATTCTCTTGGAAGGGGAGACGGGTACGGGAAAAGAGCTGATCGCCCAAGCGGTTCATCAAAATAGCCCACGTGCACGCAAACCCTTTGTGGCGGTGCACTGCGCGGCATTGGCATCCAATTTACTAGAGAGTGAATTATTTGGGCATGAGAAGGGTGCCTTTACCGGCGCAAACGAACGGCGCATTGGTCGCTTCGAAGCCGCTGATGGGGGGACGCTTTTTTTGGATGAAATTGGAGAGATTGATGCCGCCACTCAGGTCAAACTGCTGCGCTTTTTGGAGTCTCGCAGTTTTGAACGTCTGGGTAGCTCGAAAACCCTCTCGGTCGATGTTCGACTAGTGTGTGCGACCAATCGTAATCTTTTGACCCAAGTCAAGGAAGGGATGTTTCGCGAGGATTTACTCTATCGATTAAACGTGGTGACCATCCATTTACCTCCTTTGCGTGCACGATCGGATGACATTCCCCTGTTAATTCAACATTATGTTGCGGTCTTTGCTAAAGAAAATGGGCGCGTTCCAATACAATTTTCCGAGGACGCATGGCAAAAGTTGAGAGCCTACTCGTGGCCAGGCAATATTCGCGAGCTGAGAAATTTTTGTGAAAATACTGTTGTGTTGCATCGCAGCCAGCAGGTGACCGCCGAAGCGCTAGATGCCAAATTTCTCGCGCCGACAGTCTCAACAAGTGAACCATTACATACTGAGCTCCCCACACTTCGGATAGAAGACCATGATCGACGTTTATTGAAAGAGGCGCTCATTAAGGTGAACGGCAACCGAACCAAGGCGGCCGCCTTGCTTGGGATTAGTCGACGCACCCTCCATCGCAAGCTCGTGCAATGGCCCGATTTGGAATCCAAATAATGCTATCGCGAGGCTTTACTTTTGTATCCATATAGAATTCCCAAATTATTATCCAACTCACGATGCCTGTATACTTCTTATCTCTTCTGCTTTCACTTGCTGTATTGACCAGCTCTGCCCAGCAGCCTCTGCGTCTCAATGTGACAGACCTGTGGTCTGATTTGCCGCTAGATACACTGGCAAGCTATGCGGATTCACATGCGCTGCAATTAGAGTCTGATTTTGTGGGGAGCCTCGTCGCCATCGAACGATTACAAGCGGGGCAACTGGAAGCCGCGCTGCTGGCTTTACCCAGTTTGGAGGAGTTTGATCTGTCCTCGTACACTGTGCAAGCTGTCGCCTTCACGGCAGCGCGTATTCAAGTGCATCGAGACAATCCTATTCAGGAAATCAGTTACGAAGCTCTGCGGCGAATCTTTGATGGGAGTGCAGTTGATCGGCTAACTCGCTGGGATCAAATTATCGAGGATGCTTCTTTTATGGGGCCGATTCGTCCTTACATTGTGCAGGATGAAACATCGCTTGTTGCCGATTTGCTGCGTTATCGTGTTTTCCCTGAAGGGCAGTATCCTGCAGACATCCCATCCATTAACAAGCAAGCGTATCTACAAACTGTATTGTCTGAACCCAACAACCTGTGCATTCTACCATATAATCTTGAAAAAGATCCATCTAAATCTTTAAAGATCCGTACGGAAGCAGGGGAGTCCGCCTTCGAATTGAATCCGCAAAATCTATATTACAACGATTATCCAATTGCCTTTACCTATTACTTGGTCTGCCAGACGGATGCGATTGCCGAACAGCTGCGCCCTTATTTTTTCAGCCAGCAGTTTGAGGAACTAATGACGAGCCATGGCTATTATGCACTGCCAGAATTCGCTCGGCAGTAATGTTCGCGCGCGTATGCACTGCCTGCAGCGACTAGCTGGATCGCGACCTGATTATGTACAAGTTGTTTACACAAAATTCAATCACATATGCCTCGGTTCAGATGGGTGCGATGGATATATCTCTCAGGCAATTGGGAGCGATCACTATTTTTTTCTAAAATAGAATTTGACAAAGTGGACATGAACACCAGTTGTTAAGGGATGCGAGCGTAGCTCAGTTGGTAGAGCACTACCTTGCCAAGGTAGATGTCGAGAGTTCGAACCTCTTCGCTCGCTCCATTTTTTGGTCGCATAACTTCACTTCATTAAATCCGGGTTCGCCCATCCATCATTATTTATCATGCCAAGAGAGCACGTTATTCTAGAATGCACAGAAGCTAGGGCTGAGTCCAAGCCAGTTTCGCGTTACATGTCTTCACGCGATAAAAAGCAACAGCCCGAGCGCATCGAAATGATGAAGTATAACAAAAATCTGCGCCGTCATACTTTGCATCGAGAGATCAAAAACTAAGCTTTCTCTATTTTTTATTAAAGCACACCCTAGGGTGTGCTTTTTTTTTGCGTCACTGCGTATCTTAAATCCGAATGGTGTAGTCGGGTGAGCCAATTACTGGGCAACTGCAGGCCGATGGAGCGCATAAACCCTAATTA
>CAWVTP010000008.1:0-31010 GCA_963933035.1 uncultured Puniceicoccaceae bacterium
CTCAAAATCAAAATTGCTTTCGTCTCGGTCATGGTAGATTTCCAGAGGTGCCCATTATTAGATATTAGAAATATCGTTTATTTAACTCGCCAACCATCCCAGATTTCTTGCGCCTCCGCTGCGGATAGTGGCTGATTGACTAAACTGGCCCGCTGCACTTGAAATGCCAGTGAGTCATCAAAAGTATTGGCGGTATCAAAGCCAAGCGCATACCCCAAATGTGGCAAAGATTGCGCCAAGGCGACAATCATACTAATTGCCAAGCGGCTTTCAAAGGCTGAAGAAAGCACCACCCTAGAAGCGACCGGCGCGAGTTCTCGTGCTTGCTCGCTGACTGCACCCATCAGGGCGGGCTTGATGACGAGCGGTCCTAACCAAGTATGAATGCGTTCGCGATAGTTGGCATAGGTCAAGGATTCATCCAACGCGATCGCAATGCCAAATTGCTGCATCGCATCGGCCATCGATTCCTCCATGCCAATGGCCAAAGGCTGCTCCATAAATTCGATGCGATGCCGATGCGCGCTCAAGGCCTGCAACCAAGTCTCCAATTCCACGCAAGACAAGGCCGCATTGGCATCCAGCCGAAAACGTACCCTGTCCGGTGAAACAGCCAACATCCGCAGTAAGTGCTCGATTTCATCCGACACCGCATCCACCCCGATTTTCCATTTAAACCGGGTGAAGCCCTCCTTTATTTTACTGCTCAAAATGGGCAATGCCGCAGCACCCGCCGGTAACAGTCCCGCCACCGGATAATGAATCTCGGCAGCGTACTGCGGTTTCACGGCACTTAAAGCAAAGGCACACGCCGGCAATGACTGTAGCTGCCAAGGATCCACTCCATCTTTGGTCGCTTCGGTCAAAAATTCCGCCGCGTGCTGCAGTGATTCGGACCCAAAAGCAGGCAAAGGCGCCACCTCCCCCAGATAGCGCTGCCCCCCGACGCAATACTGCACTAAGAAGCCTTCTCGAAAGGCCCAGATGCCCCGCGCGGTACGCAAGGGCTGGCAAAAAGCTCTTCGGTAAGGCGTGAATGTAAGTCCCTCTATCATGAAACTAATTTTATTTCTCCTTGAGAAAAAGCAATCTTTTGCTCAAGTCAGGGTATGCAAGCCGACGCGATTTCTAATCGATACAATTCTTATCAGGATGCTGATGCATTCTTCTCTGCCAACCAAGGGCTGGGTCTGACTTATGATGACATCTCCTTGGCAACACTTTACTCGGAAGTGCTGCCCAAACAGACCAACCTAGCGACTCAGTTAGCGCCCAATCTCTGCCTGCAGATCCCCATAATTTCTTCGGACATGGACACGGTCACGGAATCGAAAATGGCGATTCAAATGGCCCTCAATGGCGGGCTAGGCTTGATTCATTATAACATGAGCGACGAACGCCAACTCAAAGAAGTCGCACGTGTGAAAAATCATATTAATGGCTTCATCCAAGATCCAATCAAGGTCGCACCCGACCAAAAGATCAGTGCCGTCTTGGATTCAATGGCGGCTAAGGGCTATCGCTTCAGCACTTTTCCGGTAGTTGACGAAGCCAATCGCTTGCTCGGGTTGCTGCCAGGGCGCGTAGTAAAAGCGCGCTATGCCGACCGCTTTGTTTCCGAGGCGATGACACCGCGCGACCAGGTCTATACCGTCCAAAAAGATGCTATCGCAGCCGATCCTATTGCGACCGCAGACCAATTTTTCACCGACCACTTGGGCATTCACAAACTCTTGGTTGTCGATGCGCAGGATCGCCTGTGCGGGCTCTTTACCCTGAGTGATATTGAGCGTATCAGCGCAGAATCGCAAAAAAGTGTGCGCCCGGCCAGAGATGCCCAATTCCGCCTCATGTGCGGTGCGGCTATTTCAACACATCGTAAGGCAGATGGCAGTTTGGATACAGCCCGCATCGAGGCCCATGTCGCCGCATTAATTGCCGAGGGCGTCGACGCGATTGCCGTCTCCACTGCACACGGTTTTTCCAAAGGCGTGGGCGATACCATAAAAATGCTGCGTGCGGCCTTCCCCGACATCACACTGATTGCGGGGAATGTCACCAGCGCAGAAGGGGTTGAATACCTAGCCCAGGCGGGCGCCAACTGTATCAAAATCGGCCAAGGACCTGGCTCCATTTGCACCACGCGCATCGTCGCCGGTGTTGGGATTCCCCAAATGACGGCCCTCTACAGTGCCTCAATGGCTGCCAAAAAATTAGGCGTCAGCATCTTGGCCGACGGCGGGATCACCAAGTCAGGCGATATGGTCAAAGCACTGACGCTGGCCAACGGCGTTATGTGCGGCAGTCTGCTGGCAGGCTGCAATGAGGCGCCCGGTCAAATGCTGGAAATCAATGGCAAGCAGTACAAACAATATCGCGGTATGGGGAGCGCTGCTGCCATGAGTGATGGCTCAGCAGCGCGCTATGGCCACGATCGTAAGGATGTGGCGACCAAGGCAGCCGCGGAAGGCATCGAAGCACTCAAAGAGGCTTCTGGCCCCTTGCATGCTGTCTTGAGAGAGCTCGTGGGCGGCATCCAGTCGGGCATGGGCTACCTCGGGGCCGCCGAATTAGCCGCGCTACGATCCAAGGCACGCTACATCCAAGTCAGCGCAGCCAGCCAACGCGAATCGGCGCCACACGACGTCATTACCGTCAAAACCAGCGAAGAAACGACGCCCAACAAATAATCGAATCATGCTCACACCCTTTACGTCTCAATTAATTACCGACACCGGCATCTCCACTGGAGATGAGGGCAAAGGTCGGGTTATCTTAGAAATCATCCACGAATTGCGGGAATTAACCCAGCAAAAAGATGCCGTAGCAGCCGTGATGAAGGTTAACGGAGGCTCGAACTCCGGTCATACCGTGGCCGGGCTCAAACTGAACTTACTACCGGGCGGCGTGGCAGATCCAGAGGTCCCCTACCTACCTATTGGCGCCGGAGTGGTGGCGGATCCTCGAAAGTTTATTTGGGAATGTCAGTACGCCGATTTGCACGGCCACAAGGCCTTGCAAAGACTGGCAATTGATGAACGCTGCCTAGTCTCGGACCTGTCACATCGCTTGCTGGATTTAGCTTGGGAAGACTATCGCGTACAGGTGCTGGCTGAAGATCCGCGAGGCTCCACTGGTCGCGGTATTACACCCGCCTACCTGGATGAGGTCGGCCAGTTTCAAATTTACTACGCTGACTTTCGGGGTGATAAGGACCCGTTTGCAAAAAAAATGCGCCAACGCATCCAGCGCACACTTAAAATCATAGAGCACGTCTGCCAAGTTCAACCTGAACGTTGGTTCGAATTCTTTGAGACTTTAAGTCAAGCGGAGCTACGGGCGCACCAATCCCTCATTGCAGGAAAAGTTGCCAGCGAAACGGAATTTAATTTCACACAATTTTTAGCCTCCACCGAGCAAGCATTCCGCATCGATTGTGACGCACTCATTGATTGCTACTGGGCTGCTGGGCAAAAGCTAGTCGCCCAAATAACTGATGTGCGGGAGCTCATATTACGCGAAAAAGACGCCGGGCGCTACATCATTGGCGAGTTTGGACAAGCCTTCTGGCTGGACAAACGGCATGGATTCCCGCCCAACGTCACAGCCTCTCACACCTTTACCCCTGAATTTTTTCAGTCAGCCGGGATCCCAGCGCAAGCCATTCACAACATTGGCTGCTGCAAAGCCTATGACACCAAGGTGGGCACCCATGTATTTCTCACCGAAATCGAGCTCGATCATCCGCTCAGCAGGCATTTGCGCAAACTAGAATTCGGAGCCACCACGGGTCGTCAACGCATGGTGGGCTGGTACGATGCGGTCGAGAAAGGCGATGCGCTTCGCTACGGGGGCTATCAAGATTTGGTTTTAAACAAATTGGACGCGCTTACGCGCCAGGGCGACTGGCAAGGCGATCTCTTAGTTTGTACTGCATATCAAAGTGAGAGTGGCGAGATCATTCATCACGTTCCCCGAGACGATCAATTCCGGCGCCAGCTCAAACCGGTCTACAAAAAGCTACCCGGATGGCATGAAGATTTGTCTGGTGTGAGGCGTTTTCAAGATCTTCCCCAAGCAGCACAGTGCTACGTTGCTTGGTTGGTCAAGGCAGTCGTGGATGTGGCCAATTACGGCGATACCCATAAGACCAATCGCCCGAATTTGCGCTACATCGGCGTCGGCCCCGATCCAAAACAAATCATTAAGGACGTTCCCAGCATAGATGATCTACTAGCACTAGCTGTGTAAGCAGTTAGGCGCCACCAGCTTCGTCTGTTTCTGAATGATCGGGTTCAAAACTGTAAATATCAAATCCGAGTTCAATCCCACGTGAACTGAGCTTTTGCATCGTATTCGGTGATAAACGAATTCCTCGATTCATCGCCTCCAGGAACAGACCTGTAAAGAGATCCACAGCATATTTTTCTGTGATTGTCTTCCAAATTTCGAGATCCTTTGTCAGTCGACTAAGGATCCAGTCGACCTGATAATCGATATTTGCACCGATCGATTTAGGCGCGGACAGTGTCCACGATCCCTTTTTGAATACATATCCTCTAACAGATCTGTCTCCTTTTTTTCTTCCTTTTGTTGGCTCATGGCCAAGCAGTTTCGTTATTTCGAGTGGATCGACTGATTCTCCAAAAATTCGGAGCGACATTGTGGAACGATCAACAGGACCACCAAACCAAAAGGTTCCCTCCGGAGCACTCGCTACAATTTCCTCAGGTGGTTTATTCATTTCATTCACCAAGACAGCGCTAAGAAAATCAGCTAAAAACCGCCTTCCTAAGACCTTGAATACAGGCTAAACCCTGCCAATCAGCGCCACGCAAACGGGTCACTTTTGGTGGGTAGCGGCGTCCCTTCTCGACCTGCCACGCATCCACAAAACCACGCACGAATTCCGCACTCCCCAAAATAGCGCCATCGCTAAAATAGCGAACACGACAGCGCAACACTATCGCTTTCGGCAGTAAAGCATCCTGCTGCTCCAAAATCTTCAATGCTTGACGATGCTCCATTTCGCTGATGCCAGGATCG
The DNA here is from genome assembly GCA_963933035.1 of uncultured Puniceicoccaceae bacterium. Classification (GTDB taxonomy): domain Bacteria; phylum Verrucomicrobiota; class Verrucomicrobiia; order Opitutales; family Coraliomargaritaceae; genus CAWVTP01. Next base: position 5,047 of record CAWVTP010000008.1, read on the forward strand.
CTAGCTCGCTTGCCAAAAATAAGGGAACGATGCATTTGCAAAGCATCTGCCATCGCGACATTCGAACGCAGACTACCATCCGCATAAGCAGCCCAAATCGCTCGCAGGCCCCGAGCTGCCTGGTCGCCCTCAGCCACCGCTTCCGCATAACCACAAAAACGATAATCCTTGGGATCCTGCACTAGCCCTGCGCGTACAGGATTCAAATCAATGTAGGCTGCCATGGTCTGCAAAGGATTACCCCGCCCCTCGACCAAAACCGACTTAAAACGCTCATTCCAGAGCGTTCCGGTCCGCTGATGGCTGCGGTTGTACCAAACACTAAACCGCTGCTTGATCGCCTTCATATACTGGGAGATATCGCCCATGCGCACCAACAGCTTCTGGCGAATAGCCTCAGCCGCCTCTCCACCCGCAGCCAGATCTTTTGCCATCTGCGCAATGGAAGCCGTTTGAAATTTGGTCGGCTTAGGATACAGGATCTGATAACGTCGTAGCAGTTCCGCATCTGAAACATTGACCGCCTCCGGCACCCGAACCAGCACATGAAAATGGTTACTCATTACGCAGTAAGTGAGCACTTCGACCCCAGAAAAAGCCGCCACCTGCCAAATCATTTTCCGCAGCACCTCTTTTGCACGCATATCGAAATAGGGCGTCCCACTCACCGTGTGGGTCATACAGTGATAAACCGCTGCCGCCCCCAAAACTTTCATCCGCCGTGTCCGCATGGAAAATAACTAAAGCATATCCCGTTCAATTGTCAATTATTATTAGCCTGTCCCTAAAAAATTATTGTCCCTAAAAAATTCTTCTCTGCGGCTTGTTCAACCATCGTTCTACCTCCACAGTTTCGAAATTAATATTTAGTTCATTCAGTTCCTCTACCCTTTTCATCACTATATCAACTGCTTTTTGACCAAACTCATACTCACGAATACCTTTAGACACATTATTTACAATCTGACTTAAGCATACATTAGCCATGGACTTATAATCTAAAAACAATTTTTTATTACCATTCGCGCCATGAAAAAGCGCTAATCCTATATACGAATGAGCTAACTCACAATCAAAGTCGTTCTCTTTAGCGATTTCCAACGCTTCTTCATAATGATACTTTACCTTATCATGTCGTTCTAACTGCAAATAAGCAAAAGCTATCATATTGTGACTTGTTGCTAATGCCCATAGATCATCTCTTTGCTCTGAACGGTAAATAGATTGGTTTAAAACATTTATTGCGCCTTGCACTCTATTTTGTTCATACATTCGGTGATACGCTATACCAATAAGCTTTCTAGGGTCACTAGTACCACCTGAATTCAGAATACCTGTATCAATACTACAACCAGTACCAAGAAATAATAATGCTATAATTACTAGTAATATGTACAGGGGATTCTTCATAATTCCTTTTTAGAACGTGGAGGACTGGCGCGCCGTTAGGCGTTGCCAGCTCCGACTGGTTCGCTCTTAGGTTCAAATTTGGCTACAAGCAGGTGGTTCAAAAAGGAAGCTGGGTAAACCAGCCATAGAATCGGAACCATTGTGATTCCCCACCAGATAGCAATGACCACTTCGTAGAAATGCTCCCCTGATGGATTCTCTTTTTTCATTAAAGCCAGTGTGGCTATGATTATTCCGTAGAGCCCCGAAGCTAGATAGACTGAAACAACAGACCATAGGGCCTTCATTCCATTCTTTTTTCTGTAAATCCACCGAGAGCTGTAATAGGTAAACAAACCGACGAGTGGTGTAAAAAAGAGCGCTACGAAACGAACGTCTGAAACTGGACCCCAAAAGTCTCGAACTCGAAGAAGATAAGCAGCAAGCACCCCCCAAAGAAGTCCAGATGCCATAGAGATTACTTTAGGTTTCATTTTATTTTGCAGAATGCCGAGTTGTCGTGTATTTTTCGTAGAGTGATGACCGCAGGTTGTCACTCTACGGGAAAATGTCACGACTAACGTTTAGTTGGATAGCCGCCGTAGGCGGGTAGGCAACTGAACGGTAGCTGGCAAGTCGGCATTGGTGCCGCCAAAGGCGGCGCCAACTTTTAGTATCCGTGACTTTTATCATGTGGAAAATCGTCATTTATATGAATATTTGGACGATTGCTTAATTTGATCGTTAGGCAATTGTATTTTGATTGGCTATTAATACTCTGCGTTTATTCTTTTATTTTAGGAAAGCGTAGATGCTTGAGGATTGCTTTAGCTCTTTTTTGGGTCTCTTTCATTGTCAGATATTGACCTGACTAAACATGGCTTATGATCATGTAGTCGTTATTCGACTCATGCATGACTGGGTTAAAGTTCAATTGCAGGCATATTCGGCTGCAAGTGTACAGGAGCGACGGGCTTGGTGGATCACGCTCAAGTGGTATTTTGGCTATTGTGCGAAGCAGGAGTTAGGAGAGCCAACTAAGCGCGACAATGGAAAGATTTTTTGGTGAGACCCAGTCTTGCCGCATGGCTCGGAACTTAGGCGCCCAAAGCATGGCGGCCTATAAGACCAGCAGCCCTTTGGCCTATGCCTCTGGCTCAAATTCAATGACCAGCGCGGTGGTATTGTCCTTACCGTCGGTCTTGACCGACTCCCCCACTAGGCGGGCGGCCGTTTCTTCACATACTGACGATTCGCGTACAATACGTTGGATACCGCTGTCCCACAAGCCCTCAGTTAAGCCGTCAGTACACAGTACAAAACGATCACCCGGTTCACACAGAATCGCGCCAAAATGTGGATTTAGCTTTTGGGTCTTACCCCCCAGTACTTGTTGCAAGGCATGGCGTCCCGCATGGGTACGACTTTGCAATTCACTTAATTGTCCCTGCCGCCGCAACCAGCCGACATGGGTATGGTCATGCGTCACCTGCCGAATGCCTCCAGACTGCGGAATATGGTAGATACGACTATCTCCAATGTGGGCAAAATAGATGCAATTTAGCCGCACCCAGCACAGACTCAAAGTGGCCCCCATACCCCGCACATCAGGGTAACAGATACTGAGATGCCACAGTTCGCGATGAATTTGGTCAAAGAGTTCCGCCAAAATATCTTGAAAGCCAAGATGAAAGCCTGTTGCACTGGCACGAAAGGTTTGCGGTAAGAGCTTGATCATCTTATTGACTGCAATCTGACTAGCATACTCTCCCGCATTGGCACCGCCCATCCCATCGCTGACGGCAAAAATGTAATCCGCTTGCTCCAGATTTGCCTGACCGTACTTACCCAAGCGTAAGACTTCCTTAGCATTAAACTGTAGGGCTAAAAACGCATCCTCATTATTTTTTCGGAAGCGCCCCGGATCCGTCATCCCCGACCACTGTATGCCCTTGCTTACGGTTTCTTTAATATCCATGCAAAGAGTATGCCTAATCTTAGGTATCTTGACGAAATAAATCTCGGTTGGCGTGTGATTTCATTTCTGGCGAAGGCGGATAGCCGGCCTCCAAGATCGTTGCGAACTCAAAATCGATCACACAAAAACGGCCGAGCAGTTCATTGTAAGTAATATTTCTGAGGGCAGCATCCTCATGTCGCACCCCATATTGCTCTAACTCGTCAAAAATGCTCAGTATCTTTTTAGAACTTAAATGCTCCACCTTAGCACCACAATTTGAAGTTTTGATGTATAGCTGATCGGAACAAGCCTCCAGCAGGTGGGGCACAAAAGCGCACTGATGTTGTTGTAAATAGTCTAGCACGCGACACTCGTTTTCAAAACGCTCTTTGGCCTGAGGCCCCTTGAAGTATTTGTGTACGAAGCCATCAAAACTGATCGACACTTTTGCCCGTAATGTGTCTTTCGCCAACTTCATGTTGACTAGTTAAATAGATACAAAATTGAAGACAAGTCAGAAGCAATTGCATAGAATTTTTACAAGTATTGTACAATTATACTTGTCCTGATAGCCGTGGCATGTATTGTGCTCATTTTAATAAGGTTACGTCAAAACCAACGTAATCTATTGATTAGCAAACATTATGGCAAAACTAAAACTAGAATACATATGGCTAGACGGCTATGAGCCGGTGGCCAACTTGAGAAGTAAAACGAAGATTGTAGACGGCGATCCGGCTACTTTTGCGCTCGCAGACTGCGACGAGTGGGGCTTTGACGGCAGCTCGACACTACAAGCGGATGGCAGCAGCTCTGACTGCATGCTAAAACCGGTTGCCATCTATCCAGACGTGACTCGCACAAATGGATTTTTAGTGATGAGTGAGGTGATGCTCCCTGATGGCAGCCCCCACCCTTCCAACAGTCGTTCCACCATTTCGGATGACGACAGCTTCTGGGTTGGTCTGGAGCAAGAGTACTTTTTGATGCAAGATGGTGCACCCTTGGGCTGGCCCTCAAGCGACGGCTACCCCGCTCCTCAGGGTGAGTACTACTGCGGAAATGGCTTCAAAAACGTGGGCGACATTGCACGCACCATCGTTGAAGAGCATCTAGATATTTGCCTAGCAGCCGGCATCAACCACGAAGGTATCAACGCTGAAGTGGCCAAAGGTCAATGGGAATTCCAAATCTTCGGTAAGGGTTCCAAGAATGCCGCTGACCAGGTTCACGTGGCGCGTTACATTTTGAATCGCCTATGCGAAAAATACGGGGTGGATGTCGACTACCACTGCAAGCCATACCAAGGAGACTGGAACGGTTCTGGCATGCACTGTAACTTCTCTTCTGAGTACATGCGTACAGTTGGCGGAAAAGATTACTTCTTGAAGTTAATGGATGGTTTCGAGAAGTACAAGGACGAGCACATCGCTGCTTACGGTCCTGACAATCACCTACGTTTGACCGGCTTGCACGAAACACAGTCCATCGACAAGTTCTCTTGGGGTATTGCAGACCGCGGTGCTTCGATTCGCGTACCGCACGCGTTCGTCAAAAACGATGCTTACAAGGGCTACTTGGAAGATCGTCGTCCGAATTCACAGGGCGATCCCTACAAGATCGTTTCCCGCGTATTGGCCACCGTTGAAGAAGTTGAAGCCAGCTTCAAGTAAGCTGCATTTCTCTCAATTATGCATTTTAAGCGTCACCCACGGGTGGCGCTTTTTTTGTGCCCCAAGCTTCGTAATCGATAGCACGCCCTACCCATTCAACTGATCCAGATTTTGCAGCGCCTGATAACACAGCTGCGCATGATTGCTGGTCACCGAATGCACGCCCATCTGAGCCAGTTGGATGACAGATTGCGGACAATCGACTGTCCACACATTGACGGCGTAGCCGAGTTCATGCAGTGCCTGCACTCGCTGCACATTTAAGGCAGTCCCAAACTCACAGCCAAGGCCATCTGCTCGACAAGCGGATAAATAAGTATCCAAGCCCTTGAGATCAAAATGTTCCGATCTCAAATAAGGGTGTTCTTTATACAGTAAGCAATAAGCACGCAACTCAGGGCATTGTTGTTTAATCGCCGCCAACACCTCGGCATCAAAGGCGATCACAATCAATGTCGTCAAATCCGTCCCGACCTGCTGAAGTAGCTGAATGAGCTGCGGTACGATGGCCGCTCCTGTTTTGACTTCAATCAACAACTGGCTGTTAGCGGGCTTTTGCTCCAATACCGACTGCAACAGCGGAATTCTAGCTGCCTCAGCAGCATTCCCGCCCGGCAAACACACTTGCGCTAAGTCCGCGTAAGCCGCTTCGGCGGCGACCAATTGCTGATCGCCCACGCGCGCCGTATCCGCATCGTGCAAACAAATGATCTGCTGATCTGCACTGAGGCGGATATCGCATTCCACCCCGTCGACGCCTTGCGCCCAGGCCAATCGAAAGGCTGCCAGCGTGTTTTCGGGCGCTGCTGCTGACGCACCCCGATGGGCAATAACCTGCGTTACATTACTTGGCATATAGCTGTGCTTTGACCCAATTTCTAATAACTATTTGCAGGCTAAATATTTTTCCTATTGTGACCACGAAAAACTTAACTTTAGTGAACTTAAACACATTTTTTATGAAGCTATCGATTCTCCTCATTGGCCGCCCAGCCTATTCTAATTTCCGCGCAAAAGCACTTTTGGATGCCCTACAAGCGGCGCGTCCTGAGCTGCAAATCCAAACAATTAAAGCGCATGAAATCTATTTGCTCGACAGCCCGGATGGACTCAAGCCAGGAGAGCAAGCGCAGGTAGACAGCCTACTGGCTGCCACCGGTCCCTTTAATCTCAAGGAAGGTTTTTTTGTCACTCCCCGCAAGGGAACTATTTCTCCCTGGTCCAGCAAAGCGACCGACATTTTCCAAAACTTTGGCTTGCAATCAGTTGACCGCGTCGAGTGTGGCCAACATATTGAAGTCATCGATGCTGATGGGAACATTCTAAGCGTTGAACAATTAGGGACTGCGCTGCACCTGCTATTCGACCGTATGACCGAAGGCGTGTATACCGACTTAGCAGACTTTTTTGACTGTCCCGAGCCCAGTCCCATGCGCACAGTCCCCTTCTTACAACAAGGTCCGACTGCCTTTGAGCAGGCCAACAAAGATTGGGGCCTCGCGCTCTCTCCGGAAGAAATCCGCTATTTGGTGGACGCCTATACCGTATTGCAACGCGACCCCACCGATGCGGAATTGGTCATGTTCTCGCAGGTAAACTCCGAGCATTGTCGCCACAAGATCTTTAATGCAGATTGGATTGTTGATGGCGAAAAGAGTGAACGCTCACTCTTTTCCATGATTCGCAACACCCATCAATGTGCGCCTGCGGGAACACTAGTGGCCTACTCCGACAACTCCAGCGTCTTCGAGGGCTGGCCGGGACGCTTCTTTGAAGTCAATCAAGAGAATGGGCAGCACAACTATCAGCACCAAGCGAGTCAGCTGGACATTTTGTGTAAGGTGGAAACCCACAACCACCCCACCGCCATTGCGCCCTACCCGGGCGCTGCTACAGGCGTGGGCGGGGAAATCCGCGATGAAGGCGCTACCGGCATTGGTGGTCGGCCCAAAGCAGGGCTGGCGGCCTTCATGGTCTCTCACCTGCGCTTGCCCCAAAAATTAGAGCCGTGGGAAACTGCAATTGCCCCCCACCCGGAGCGCATGGCGAGCCCGCTCGACATCATGCTCACCGCACCCATCGGTGGAGCTGCCTTTGGCAATGAGTTTGGACGCCCACAACTCTGTGGACTCTTCCGAACTTTTGAAATTGTACACAACGATTTGCACCGTGGCTACCATAAGCCCATCATGTGCGCTGGAGGCTTGGGTACTATCAAGCGCATACATGTTGCAAAAAAGGAGATTCCGCCAACGGCGCTGATTATCCAACTAGGCGGGCCTGCTATGAAAATTGGCCTTGGCGGAGGAGCGGCTTCCTCTATCGCCGCTGGGGCGCAATCCGAAGCGCTCGACTTTGATTCCGTGCAACGGGGCAACCCGGAAATGGAGCGCCGCTGCCAACAAGTGATCGATGCCTGCATTGCCTTGGGTGCAGCCAATCCGATTCTCTCCATCCATGATATTGGTGCGGGCGGCCTGTCCAACGGTCTGCCAGAACTGGTGGAAGCCACAGGAGGGCGTTTTGAATTACGTGCCATCCATAATGAGGATCGCTCCATGAGTCCCATGGAAATTTGGTGCAATGAAGCACAAGAGCGCTACGTGCTCGGCATTTTACCCGATCAACTCGCGCGCTTTGAAGCTTTGTGCCAGCGCGAGCGCTGTCCGATGGCAGTCGTCGGCAGCGCCACTGATGATGGACAGCTCACGCTGAACGACCCGCATTTCGAAGACAAACCAATCGATATCTCCATGTCTGTGCTGCTAGGCAAAACGCCAAAATTGTACAAGGATGTTTGCCGCAGCCAAGAGACGCACGCCGCCCTCAACACCGATGGCATGGAATTACCCGAGGCTATCGAGCGGGTGCTGCGCTTCCCTGCGGTAGCGAAGAAAAACTTTTTAATCACCATCGCTGACCGCAGCATTACCGGCATGGTCACCCGCGACCAAATGGTCGGCCCCTGGCAGACACCGGTAGCGGATGTGGCGGTCACCAGCAGCAGCTTAGACAGCTTTACTGGCGAGTCGATGGCGCTGGGTGAACGCACACCGATGGCCACCCTCAACGCCACGGCTGCGGGGCGCATGGCAATTGGCGAATGTATCACCAATCTAGCAGCCAGCTCCATCGAGAACATTGGCAAAATTAAGCTATCCGCCAACTGGATGGTGGCTGCTGGCGAACCCGGCGAAGACGCCAAATTGTACGACACCGTCAAAGCAGTCGGGATGGACTTGTGTCCCGCTCTGGGCATCAGCATCCCCGTCGGCAAAGATTCCATGTCGATGCGCACCAGTTGGCAAGACGCTGCTGGCAATGAGCATAAGCAAGTGTCCCCACTCAGCTTGGTGGTGACTGGTTTCGCAGCGGTCACCGATGTTCGCAAAACCCTAACGCCCGACCTCAAATCCGATGACAGCACCTTACTACTGATTGATTTAGGCGCTGGCAAAAATCGTCTGGGAGCCAGCTGTCTGGCGCAAGCATACGAGCAATTAGGCGATGATTGCCCAGACTTGGAGGATCCTGAACTGTTCAAACGCTTTTTCGCGGCCATCCAGGAATTGAACAGCCAATCCCTGATAAGTGCCTACCACGATCGCAGCGATGGCGGCTTAGTCACCACATTGATTGAAATGGCCATCGCTGGTAGAAAGGGCATCGAAATCCTCTTGGATTTGGTCGCCGTAACCTCCGAAACTAAATCGATCTTTAATTTGCTCTTTAGCGAAGAACTGGGCGCGGTGATCGAAATTGACAAGCAGAACATCCCAGCGGTCATGGCAGTCATCGCTCAGTACCAGCTCAGTGAGTGCACCCATCTGATCGGACGCACACAGGCAAACAAACAAGTGGTCTTCAGCCTACAGCAAAAGCCCATCTACCAAGCAGACTTGCTCGACCTAAATCGGACATGGTCACAACTCAGCTATCAAATGCAAGGATTGCGCGACCATCCTGAGTGCGCGCAACAAGAATTTGACAGCCTCTCCGATGATACGGCGGCCTCCACCCGAGTGCAGCCAGCCTTCGACCCCGAGGCTAGCTTTTCCATCAGTGGACAGCATAAGCCCAAAATGGCGATCTTACGGGAGCAAGGCATCAATGGTCACAATGAAATGGCGGCCGCCTTTGACCGGGTCGGCTTTGAATCCTTCGACGTCACCATGACAGACCTTCTGGCCAAACGAGTAGACCTCGATCAATTTCAAGGTCTGGTGGCCTGCGGCGGCTTCTCCTATGGGGATGTACTGGGCGCCGGCGCCGGCTGGGCTAAATCCATACTCTTCAACGCCTCGCTGCGTGATCAATTCGAAGCCTTCTTCCATCGCGAGGATCGCTTTGCACTCGGCGTCTGCAATGGCTGTCAAATGCTCTCGCAGCTGCACAGCATCATTCCCGGCGCCCAAGACTGGCCACAATTCAAGCGTAATCGCTCCGAGCAATTTGAAAGCCGCTACAGCACTGTCCGTATCAACGAGAGCACCAGCGTATTGCTCAAAGGCATGGCTGGATCAGAGCTACCGATCCCCGTTGCCCATGGCGAAGGTCACGCCAGCTTCAGTTTGCCTGACAGCTTGTCCAAACTAGACAAACAGCAGCAAGTCTGCCTGCAATATATCGATGGACATGGCCAGCCAAGCGAGCACTATCCTTACAATCCAAACGGATCCGCTCATGGCATTACTGGCTTCACCAATACCGATGGACGCGTCACCATTATGATGCCGCACCCCGAGCGCTTATTCCGCTCAGTCCAGATGAGTTACCGTCCCCAAGACCAATTCACCGGCGAAGCCGGCCCTTGGCTAAGGCTCTTTCAAAACGCCCGTCAATTCGTCAACTAAAGGGCACCTCTGGAAACCTTAGAGCATTACATCCTCAAGAACGCTTAATTTTGATCCCTTTACGCATGAAGGTGGGCACGTCTAAGTCTTCACCGCCATATTCGTTGTGATCAGTTTTGACAAAATAACCGCGATCAGCATCTCGATCGATGAACTGAAACTCATCTTGATGCTCCACAATACGCTCTTTTCTTTTCAATTTACTTTTATGTACGGGCGCTTGCGAGCTAGGATCGGCGGCAATCGCTGAGGGTACATTCATTGGTTTAGTGACCACCGATTTGGATGGAATCGACGTAGCCTTTTTAGCTGCCTGTAAATTCCGCTTGCCCAAAATACACATTTTAAGCGACTGGCTCAAATGTTCATCAAAAATAGCACTGACCACGACTGCCTGCGCTACACCGAAATGCCGTCGAATGGCCGCTACCAATTCATTAACAGCAGCCAAAGCCAAATCCTGGCCTGCAGATATGTGTACGATTAAGTTATCTGAATCATGGGGATCTTGATTCAAGTGCAACAAGGGACACTGAATCAGTTGCGCGAGTGCTTTTTGGACGTAATCTGGTCCTGCGGCAGAGCCCACCCCATAAAATCCACGTCCTCCGCACTGACTAAATACCGCCTTAAGCGCATTTAAATCTTGGTTTATTATCCCGTTTTTGAGTAGCAAGACGACAAGAGATTCAATGGCTTGTTGCGTCCACTGATTAGCGAGGGCAAAGGCCTCGATCACGCTACTCCCCTCCGCGCCCTCCTGCATCAGCAAGTCATTGGGCAAACTAAATAGTCCATGCACAAGCTGTCGTAAATCACCTTCCGCTTGTTCGGCAATTTTTTTTCTGTGGGGGCCTTCAAAGCTAAAGGGTTGATTCACAAATGCCAGCACAGTCGCCTCCGTCTTAGCAGCCACTTGCGCGATCACTTGACTTACAGCACTGCCAGTACCGCCACCCAATCCAGCAACTAGGATCAATAAATCCTGCCCTTGAATCAGTTCATAGATGCGCTCGCGGTCGTCCTCCGCAGCTTGTGTCCCCACGGCGACATCCCCACCAGTTCCCAAACCATGGGTAGAATTCTGGCCGATCAAAAAGGTTTCCGCTAACTGACTTTGTTGTAATGATTGCAGATCCGTATTTAGGCCAACGACGCGTACAGATCCATAGGCGCCTAAGTCAAAATTCTGCACGCAATTCACTCCAGCGCCTCCCAAGCCCAAAATCATGATGCGCGTATCTGAAGAACTGCTTTCTAAGGCTAAGTCGACTTGTGCGGTTGCTGAGTCCATAAAACAGATTAATCAAATTGAAAAAAACGACGTATACGGCGCAGAAAGCCTGCAGGCTGCTTTGTATCTACGATGAGGTCCTGCCCATTGAGGGCGTAATGTAGTAAGCCTAAGGCGGTACTGTATTCTGGCTTTTGCAGTTCTTCTGCCACGTCATCCGGACACTCGGCAACGCGTGCATCTAAGCCCAAAACTCGTCCTGCCACTTCAGAAATCCCTGACAAGCGCGCAGTGCCTCCACTCAAGTAAACACCACTGGCAATTAAATCAGGCTCCAGTAAATTAGAGGCTTTTAATTGATCTCGAATAATTTCGAACAATTCTGTGATCCGGGCCTCAATAATTTTAGTGATCGACGCCAACGGATAGTCGCGATCCCCTATTGTAAGGTCCCCGAACAACCATACTTTCTCATCGCGATCACTCGTTTTATGATAGGCACGGCCATGCTTAAACTTGAATTCTTCTGCAGCCTTGCGAGCGATGCGCAAACCAATACTCAAATCATTGGTCACATGATCACCACCGACTGGAATGACTCCGGTTTTAACTATGTACCCTTTTTGGTACAGCGCATAATCGGTGGTTCCACCGCCAATATCAATGACGAGTGCACCATTTTCTTTTTCAGACTCTTCCAATAGCACAACCCCGGAAGCAATACTGGATAATATTAAATCTCGGACCTCCAAATCAATCCCACGAATAATGCGTAAATTATCACTCACGAATTTACTCGCTCCATGGACCGACCAATACCCAACCTGCAAACGACTGCCCTTGTGGGACAAAGGGTTTTCTAACTCCCGCCCATCGACCACAAAACGATTTTGAATGTGATGGATATAGGTACGCCCGGGAGGCAATGTTCGGCGCTTGGCATCCTCTTTCACCAACTCAACATCCGCATCACTAATAACGCCATCCGCACTGGAAATATTGGCCATCCCGACGTTAAAATCCCCCTGCAAGTGCTGCCCTGTTTGGGCTAGATATACATGGTCGATTTGAACTTGGGCCTTTTTTTCTGCAGATAAAATAGCGGCATGCACACAATCGCTGGCTAGATTTAAATCAGTGATAATGCCTTTTTTTACCCCCTTGGAAGAACACACACTATGCCCAATAATGTTCATAGCATTGGCACCAAAGATTTCTCCCAAAAGGACCACGACCTTCGAGGTACCGATCTCAATAGCGGCGATCACACTAGATTGGGCCATACTGCAAGTTAGGTTGTCCTAGGATAAATTTCATTTTGCCAACATACAAATTGACCATTCAACGACTCTTTCCAAACGAATGCAGTTGCAGCGGTCAAACAAAATGAAAACTTAAGATTGGATAAAAACTGGCAATGTGACGCGCATTCAGTGCTGCCTGCCTATGCAGCCACATACAGCACTTGGATCCGATTTCGGGCAGGCTTGATAAACTCGCTTTTATCGCCATGCGCACTTAATCTGTAAGTAAATCGCCCGGTGCAATCGAAAACCCGCGTAAAAATTCAATGGCTGGCAATAAACGACCTCCGGGCCGCTGCAGCTCTCGAAAAGAAATGACACCACCACCAACGGCTACGCTCAGCGTTTCCCCAGCTGAAAGAACCGTGCCAAACTTTAGTTGGTGCTGCTGTTGCCTCCATTCACTGCGCCCCACTTTTATAAGGATTGACTGGTAGTCAAAAAAACTACCAGGCCAAGTTGAAAAGGCACGAATGCGATTGTACACAGTTTCAACTGGCAGGGTAAAATCGATCAACCCATCTGCCTTTTCCAGCTTACGCGCATGGGTGGCTGCAGCTGTGTCTTGGGGAGAAAAAGCTAATTCCTGCCGCATCAAGCCAGCCTTCACGCAACGCTCAAACAGTGGAACGACCGCTTGCCCAACTTTCCTGCGCACAGCTGCAGCCGCATCCGTTGGCTCAATTTCGACCCTTTCCACCGCAGCGACATCACCGGCATCCATGGCTTGCACAACCTGCATCAATGCCACGCCGGTTTCACGCTCACCATTAGCAATCGCCCACTCTATCGGCGCCGCTCCCCGATATTTCGGCAATAATGAAGCATGGAAATTGTACATACCAACCGTTGGCGCCTGACGCAGGGCCCGATTCAAAAAGTGTCCGTAGGCCATCACGAGCGCAACAGCGGTCGACTGCTGTTGCATCCACTGCGCCAGTTCTGCTCCGGGCTTTTCTGGTTGCAGGAGCTCAATTCCATTTTTTTTTGCCCAAGCAGCGACCGGATTGGAACTTATTTTTTTACCACGACCTTGTCGACGATCTGGTTGTGAAACCACGGCGCGTAATTGCAAGCGATCCGGGGTCAAAATTAAAGCTTCTAAAATTGGCAAACAGATTGCGTCCGAACCAAAAAATACACATACAGGTGCTGTCATAAATTTTATGCAAAAAGATTCATTTGTTGCGGTCCGTCTTCCGCAGGTGAATGTCCACTCAATTCCATGAGTTTTGCCAAGGAAGTGCTTTCCATCGCCTTCAGGACATGTTGTAAGAGTAGCGTCGAGGCCAAAGCATCAAACAAAGCGCAATGGTAGCGATTTCTGCCATCTGGACAATGACGCCGCCCCAGTTGAGCTAAGGGATCACTTAAATCAAAAACATCGATCAGTCGTTCCAACTTGTAACTCTCCAGACCGGGGTAACATTTTTTGTACATGGGCAGGGTATCCAGCCAGGGACCCCAATCTGCAACTTCCAAATAGGGTGGCTCCGAATTGCTTGCAAAATCGGGAGAGGTCCGAGGGTAAGGCCACTGGGCGCGTAAAAAACTATTTTCCACACAGGCATTATGAGCGCAGAACGGTCCGCTTTGCCGTAAATCTGCAAAAAGTTCCCACTCTTCGGAAAAGGGCAGCGCAGTCTTCAAATCGCTAGAGGAAATTTTATGCACCGCCCACTCATCCCGGCCAATGCGTCCTGTAGCAGCACATAGCCGCGAGTAACACTTCTCAATATTGCCATGTTTCAGGATGACCACTCCGTACTCCAAAACACCGCTGCGAGGACTGCCTTCAAAATCAATGATACTAATAGGACCGCATACCATAATACATTAAGCGCAAAAATATGCAGCAAATTCAACTCCGAAAACTTACAGACCGTCCTGGAAAGAATTAATGGGCATTACGCCAAAATAATAGGAAGTCAAATATATAGCATTTGACAGCGGATCGTGCTTCGATCAGCAAAAGCTATATGTCAGATTTATCGCCGACACACAAAGCCGAATTTGTTGAATTCATTGAGATGCTATGCCATGAGGCCGCACTCGAAATACTCCCACACTACGGGCCCGAGGTAGAGATTGAGCGCAAATCAGATGCGACTCCAGTCACTTTGGCTGACCGCAATGCAGAAAAACGCATCCGCGAGCTGATAAGGGAACGCTACCCCGAGCACGGTATTATTGGAGAAGAATTTGGCCAAGATAAAACAGATGCTGAATTTGTCTGGGTACTGGATCCAGTCGACGGCACCAAATCTTTCATCTCTGGAGTGCCCTTATTTGCCACTTTAATTGCTCTCATGCACCATGGACGCCCTGTGATTGGGGCGATCAATCAACCCGTTTTAAAACAACTGGTTATTGGAGATGGGGATCAAACCACGCTCAATGGCAAACCTGTAAATGGCCGACCCGCCTGCTCGTTGGAGCAAGCCACACTTTGCACAACCGACCCGATTCGCCCCACCCTATGGCAAAACAATGCCAATTGGTCGGACTTACCGCCCAAAACTGCCTTGTACCGCTCCTGGGGGGATGCGGGTGGCTATATTTTGTTATGCTCAGGTTTCATCGATATTATGTGCGACCCATTAATGGAGATTTGGGATTGTGCCGCCATTATCCCTTGCTTAGAGGGCGCTGGCTTTACGGTGAGTGGATGGCAAGGGGGTGATGCCTTTGATGAACGTTGTATCATCGCGGCGAAGGCGCCACTGCATGCAGAAGTTATGAAAACCTTGTATCCTAAAGATTCGCACTAGGAGATATGACCCATCTTTGGCATTATATTGTGCGTGTGGGGCTGGCTGCCCGTGGCTATAATGACTTAGATTTCTTCCCATTTAATAAGACTCTCCGTAGCTATAAGGCTGCATTCTTTGGGGGCGATTTTCGCGCCGGATTAAATGTTGCCTTGCTGGCCTTTCCCCAAGGGATGGCCTACGCGTCGATTGCAGGGCTTCCTATTCAATACGGAATCTACGGCTCAGCTGTTGCTGCTATCGCAGCGCCATTTTTTGCTCAGAGTAGTTTCATTACGATGGGGCCGACCAATGCCACAGCGGTCATGCTCTTGAGTGCTTTTGCCAGTTTGAGTATCGCTGGCGATGAGATGATTTCAGCGGTCCCCATACTCATATTTTTGGTCGGTATTTTCATCGTGATTGGCGCATATTTTAAAGTTGCCAATTTGATTCAATACATTTCTCGCTCCGTCATTACCGGCTACATTTCCGCTGCAGCCTTACTGATCATTGCCAATCAGATACCGAAAGCACTCGGACTAAAACTCGAAAATAAAGGCGCCACTTTTTACGAATCCATTATCGAGAGTATTCGCTGCTACGACAGCCTCTCGCTGCTGACGTTAACGGTCAGCATGGCCACCCTGGCTCTCTACTATGGACTCAACCGCTATTTCAAAGCACTGCCGAATGTTGCGATTAGCCTGGTCTCCATTTCGATCGTGGCTGCTTTCTGCGTGAGCGGACAGGATGGCGTACAATTCCTAAATGGGATCGATGCCTCGCAGTGGGGGCTTCAAATGCCAAACTTTAGTCTGGAAAATTTACAAAATTTGACGGGTCCTGCTTTGGCCATAGCATTACTTTGTATCCTCGAAGGCGTTTCCATCGGGAAGTCCCTAGCCGCCAAAACCGGGGCTCGCATCAATTCCAATCAAGCAATGTATTCCATCGGCATGGCCAATATCGCCTGCGCTTTCACCTCGGGAATGCCTGCATCGGGTTCACTGACACGCTCAACCCTGAGTACCAACAGTGGAGCCAAAACCGTAATGGCTAGTTTATTCAGCGGACTCATCGTATTGCTAGGCGCTTTTGCGGTGGGTCCCTTAACCCAATATATCCCGCAGGCGACGCTGGCAGTACTCGTCATCGTTATCGGTTTATCTTTGATCAATCGGCATGCCATTTCGATCGTCACCAAAGCTACGCGATCCGATGCCATTGTATTCTCTGTCACCTTTACATCTGGATTATTTTTCCCGCTAGATTCTGCGATTTACATCGGTGTTGCTACCTCTATCATTCTATTTCTAAAGAAGATTGCCACTCCCGAAATGGTGGAATACGCCTTTAACCAAGAAGGTCATCTCGCGCAAATGGAACATGCCAAGGAACGCGATATGCCAGAAATTTCTATCGTCCATGTTGAAGGTGCGCTCTTTTTTGGTGCGGCAGATTTATTTCAGAATCAATTGCGCCGCATTTGTGAAGATCCGAATCTTAAAATTGTGGTGCTAAAGATGCGAAACGCTAGCAACCTGGATGCTACAGGAGTGATCGCATTGGAAGAATTGGTCCGCCACATGAATCACAAAGGCCGTTATCTCATTCTGAGCGAGGTCAAAAAAGATATTAACCAAGTTCTGCTACGCTCGGGGCTACATGCATACATAGAGGACAGAAATATATTTTATGATGATCCGCAAAATCCAACGCTCTCGACTGCTAAGGCATTGAGACGAGCCAAGGAACATCTGGGAAATAACAATGCCACTATCTCTATATTCGTAGATGCTGAACGCGATAACCAAAAGAAAGTTGAGCAGGCCCCATAGCGCGTAAGTCTTTTGTCTTTGCCGATAAGGGATCTTTAGTTATTGCTGATATGTCATTTATGAAAATATCCCATGAGGCGAGATTTCCATAAATGCGGTGATGCCGGGCACATTTCTAATGCATCGCGTTAGAAATGTGATGACCAAAATCAGGGGGGAGCAAAAAGTGGTTCGGTCTGCTTCGCATCCGGTCTTGTCGCATTGCTCGGAACTTAGGCGACCAAGGCACATATATGCCGATCAGGCTGGCAGTCACATATGTTTTTCGCTTACTCGGCCTTCAGTTGCCGAGCACCTGATTCTAGCGATTGCATAATCCGAATTGAAGTGAATACAATGTGCTCATATCACCATCAAATGCCTAGTTTGCCTTGCATAAAAATGAGATTGAGACTCAATACCCCGATTGAACACAAACCCTACAGTCATCGATCTGAGTCTCCACGAAGCGAGCAGTCTGGCAGCATGCCCCTTTCAGCCCGCTATAAAAGAAGTGTTTGAGAACAAAGCTTACTCGATTAAATTCCAGTGTATCAAAATTCGCCAAGACCTAAACTACTTCAGTATTCAAGCGCGAGTCAGTGGCCAGCAGCCTGCCTTCATCCGCATCCCAGCTGATCATGTGGCTCTAGCTTTCGTTCGCAGCGGCTGGATCAAAACAAAACTCGGTGATCGCCAAATTGAAAAACTAGAGCCGGGCCAATGGTTCTCTTTCGCCTGCGAAAAATTCTGCTTCGATCGCAGTAGTGATGAGTGTACTCAAATGGAACTTTTTTTGTGTTCCCGCGAACTGATTCAAGCCCTACTAGAATTGGAAGGGGCTCGTCATCACAGCTTACTGCGTAATTTTATTCAAGGAAACTCTAACAGACTTTTTGAGAGTGGCCAAATGAATGCATCTGCCTATGAGCTGACGCATAAACTCGAACTCGATCCTAGCAATCAATTGCGTAAACGCTTGCAACTCGAAGGCAGCGTATTGGCATGGGTTGCAGAGATCTTAAGCGACTCGATCCAACAGCAGACACCCAATCATCGTGCGATCAATGCGAATGATCGTGATGCCATCTGCAAAGTCGCGCAACAAATCGAACAAGATCCTGGACGAGAATATTCCCTAAGAGATTTTTGTGACTTGGCACATGTAAATGAAAACAAGCTGAAGTTACTTTTTAAACAAGTGCATGGCAAAACCGCTTTCACTTACTTACGAGAGATGCGCATGAAATTGGCAGCAAAGCTCTTAAAACAAGACCGGATGAGTGTCATTGAGATTGCTAATGAAGTCGGTTATTCAAATGCAAGTCACTTTGCGCGGGCTTTCAAAGAGCAACACCAGTTATTGCCCAAAGCCTACCAATGTTTGCATCGCGCCCACACCAATAATAATGAGTCTCAATAGCAATATTTACATTGAAATTTTCACTATTTTGTTAATGGCTTAGCACATCATGTTCGCTTACAGGCACCACTTCACTCGGGAAACAAACCGGTCATATTGCGATTTGACCGCTTAAGGTCGTTGAGCCATACAGAATAAAAACACAATGCGTGTACGTGCGGCTACTTGGACTTTTTCTGCGAGCATATGTTCGCTGCTGTTGGTGTTACCCCTCATCCTGATATTTACGCAGTTACTTCAGCCTGCTACCGAGTGGCCTCACATCTTTGAATCTGTTTTGGCTGACTACATGTGGAACACTTGCATTCTGGTTATAGCCGTGAATGTCTTGGCTTTATTGTTTGCTGCACCTGCGGCATGGCTGACGGTATTTTACGATTTTTGGGGCGTAAAAATATGGGCTTGGGCTCTGATTCTCCCGATCACAATCCCCTCCTACATTGCAGGTTTTTGTTATTTTGACATCCTCGACCAAGCCATTCCCCTTTATGTGTACTTGCGAAATAATTTTGGGATTGAACTGGCTCAATTTGCGGAGAATGCCGTTCGTTGGGGACTTTTAATTATACTGCTGGCAGCTGTTTTGTATCCTTACTTATTTTACTACTTACGTGCAAACTTCTTAGCGCAACAACCAGTCTATTATGAAGTCGCCTACTTGGCTGGTAAAGGACGCTGGTATGCTTTTTTTAAGATCGGCTTACCGCTTGCCCGCCCCGCATTATTTGCAGCCCTCAGTTTGCTAACGATGGAAGTGGTTAACGATTACGGAGCCATTCATTTTTTTGGAATTCCCACGCTGACCGAAGGGATTTTTCATGCATGGTTTGCATTAGAAGATTCCGTTTCGGCCTTACGAATTTCGCTTTTATTAATGCTGCTAATTCTGCCGTTTTTTGCGCTCGAAAGCTATTTTAGACGCCGCAAGCGCTATTCTTCCGGGGAATTACCGCAACAGCGCCCCCCCATAAAGCGCTTGCCCCCAGCAGCTGCACTGCTGGCAAGTCTCGTTTGCCTGATTCCATTCTCATTAGGCTTTATCTACCCATTGTGTACATTAGTTTACTGGGCTTTTGGCGCTTTAGAAAACTTTGATTCGGGCACTTTTATGCTGCAAACGCTCAGCAGCTTGAGTCTAGCCTTGGTCACCACCTGCGGCTTATGCTGTCTTGCACTCTTTCTGTCTTACGTAAGCTTTATTCGGCCCACGCGACTCATTCAACTGTGCATACGCTGCGCCACGCTGGGCTATTTTATACCGGGAGCCGTCATAGCGGTGGGCGTGATGTTGCTCTTTGCCTTAATCGATCGCCACTTCAGTTTTTGGACCTTGAGTGCCAGTATCGGTGCCCTAGCATTTGCCTACTGCATCCGCTTTGTGACGATTGGCTATCAACCCCTGCGCGCGAACTTTTCTGGGAGCTGTCGCTTACTACATGAGGCATCTAGATTAATGGGCAAGTCGGAGCTCAAAACACTACTACTCGTTCACGCACCTGCCATGAAGCCCACTATTTTGGCTGCCATCGTCTTAGTCTTTATTGATATTACAAAAGAACTTCCCCTCACCTTAATCATACGCCCCACGGGCTTTGAAACGCTAGCGACTTCTGCATTCGGCTATGCCAAGGAAGGGCAACTGACTTATTGTGCGATCCCCTGCCTCAGTATCATTGCCTTGGGTGTTCTAGGGCTGGCCCTAGCAAGCTATTTAACCAAAGAAGCCCCTGAGTATGTTAAAAATTGAAAATATCGTTAAAACTTTTAAAAGCAGTCAGCATTCTGCTTTAAATGGCTTCTCCTTGGAGGTCCCGGAGCAGCAGCTAATTACTTTACTCGGAGAAAGTGGCTGCGGCAAGACCACGCTACTGCGGGTATTATCAGGGCTTGAAACTCCTGAAAAAGGCAGCATCAAACTCGGAGAGAACTATTTATTTGATGGGCGTAAATCGGTGAGTCCCTGCCAAAGAAAAATTGCCATGGTCTTTCAAGGTGGGGCACTTTTTCCGCACCTAAAAGTGCATCAAAACATCGCATTTGGACTGCAGGGCTTCCAGAAAAAGGATCGTCGTGAATGCGTACAGGAACATTTGAAACGTGTCGGACTCGGCGCTAAATATGACCAATATCCACATCAGCTATCTGGGGGGGAACGTCAAAGAGTTGCGCTAGCACGCGCACTCGCTCCCAAACCAAAGCTGCTACTACTGGATGAGCCCTTTGCTAACTTAGACACCGGGATGCGCGCCGAGCTTAGAATACAAGTGCGTGAATTGCTCAAATCACTTAATTGTACCTCGATTCTAGTCAGTCATGATCCAGCAGATGCACGTAGCTTTGGGGACCGCTGTGTAATTATGCGAGCAGGAAAACTGGAAAAATCGATTGAATCCAAAAATATTTTCTCCAGCCAACTTGATTGCTATTGTGAGAAATTACTCAGCTGCCCTAGTGCTCAATTAGCCATCAAAGAATCGCTCGATTTACCAACCGAAAATCAAGTGTAATGCATCGTTTGCAGAAAACACCATTAATAAAAAGTTCACTGCTTTAGTGCAATCGCCATTATCTAGGCGACGGAGAAGGACTTAAAGGATCTGCTACACGGTAGTCAATTGGACACTCACGCATCAGCTTTTTAATGAGGTGCTCTGTCGCATCGGGCTGCTGGATTGCCGCTTCTAAACGGCTGCGGATGCGACTAAAATCGACGACAGCATATTGATCTGAAAATGCGTACCCACGAATACTGCAATTTGAAGTCGGCTGCGTAGGCATATCGCTAGCCTCAAGCTCCTCAATCAACTTTTCCCCAGACGTTAACCCCGTAAATTTGATATCAATGTCAAAATCGATCTTGAGACCTTGCAAACGGATCATTTGCTCAGCCAGCGCTAGAATCTTGACAGGTTCCCCCATATCAAGCGCAAAAGTGTGAGCACCCTTTGATTTGGATGCGCTTTCTAAGATCAGTCCAACCGCCTCACTCACCAACATAAAATATCGCTTTGCTTCAGGATGTGAAACCGTGACAGGCCCTCCTCTAGCGATTTGCTCGCGAAATAGTGGTAATACGCTCCCCGATGAGCCCATAACATTGCCAAAGCGTAAAATTGTGAACTGGGTTTTATTCGCGGGCGTTCGCTGTTGCTCCACAATTGCCAACTCAGCCAGTCGTTTACTCGCTCCCATCACGCTGGTCGGTTTGATTGCCTTGTCTGTGGAAATGAATACAAAATGGGGCACGGCACAAGCACTGGCTAATTCGGCCAAATCAGCGGTCGCAAAGGTATTATTCTTTAAGGACTCTGCAGGTTGAGACTCCATAAGCTTCACATGTTTATGGGCCGCAGCATGAAAAATAATCGAGGGCTGGGTGTTTTGCAGCAAGCGATGCATACGTTGCGAGTCGCGTATGTTGAGCACTCGTAAGTCTAGCTTATCGCAGATCACATCATCCAGCTCCGCTAAATTCTGCCGCAATTGAAAAATCGCCAATTCTGACTGATCAATCCCGACCACTGCGTGAGGTTGATAGCGCACAATTTGCTGCAACAATTCACGCCCGATACTACCACCAGCCCCCGTAATAAGAATCACCTGTCCACGAACAAAATTCTCAATACTAGATGCATCAATCTCGACAGGATCTCGCCCCAATAAATCCTCACATTCAATATTGCGAATCTGTGACAACATGCCTGACGGGCTCACTTGAGCGCCGTATTTTTCGACACGTTGCACACTTAAATTGGCAGCATCAGCTAAGCGGATAATTTCATGGAGCTGTTTCACAGATATATTGGGAATCGCAATAATCAACTTATCGACTCCATAGCGATCTGCCTGCTCAGCAAGTTGATGGAGCGGACCGGCTACTGGCACACCGTGAATCGTACAGCCGCGTAATTTGGGATCGTCATCCACAAATGCAACCGGAAAAAATTTTGCCCGCCGACTCGACATTAATTCTACACATAAGCGAGCGCCTTGAGCACCAGCACCGACGATGATAACGTCTTCAGAATTCCCCCTAGAATTATACTGAAAGCGCATACCACTCAAGCGCAGCCTCAAACTAACCCGAAAGGCTGTAATCATAAAAAAGCCCAACAGAAAGTCAGTTATGATAACAGAACGTGGTGCCACCATAGCCCCTCCCAACGAATACCAAAGGAAGAGCATACAGATAGCAGCCAAGCCCAATCCTGTAAATAAGCGTAGGGCATCGTGCAGTCGAAAATAAGCCATGATGCTTTTGAATTGCCCCGCTTGCCATAAAAACAGCCATTTGAGCCCCAACACCCACAAAATATTCGCATTCCGTTGCTCGCTAAAGTTCTCGGGCACGTTGAAATCAAAGCGCAACTCGTAGGCTAAATAATAACTACAGATCAATGAAACTGCATATAAAAAATGCACTGCTAGCAGGCGTCGCGTCTGCGGCAGTATAACTTGCTCGCGATCAACCATTCCCTACATTCGATTTTTTCAGGCAACTTACAATACAATCAATGACTCGCTGACGATCTTGCGGCAGCATATTCGAACCACTGGGCAAGCATAAGCCCGTGGCATAGAGCAACTCTGAGACCCCGTTTAAATACGCAACACAGCCATTAAAAACTGGCTGCATGTGAAGCGGCTTCCACAAGGGACGAGCCTCAATATTTTCTACCGCCAAAGCCTCTATTATGTTCCTCGGGCTGGCTACAGCTTTAGCGGGATCCACGGTGAGGCAAGTCAACCAATAATTGGGACTCCCATCGGGATGAATCGGCATCATCTGCAGCCCAGCTTGTCGCTCGAGCTGCTCCCGGTAGGCAATAAAATGGATTTTCCTTTGGAAAACGCGCCGTTCTAAACTGTCGAGTTGAGCCAGCCCTAGCGCGGCCAAGAGATTACTCATTCGGTAGTTGTAGCCCACTTCTAAGTGCTCATAGTGCAGGACTTCCTCGCGCGCTTGGCTCCCCAACTTCTGGGCTCTTTGAGCCCATGCCTCCGAATCCGTCATCAACATCCCACCTGCGGAGGTCGTGATAATTTTATTTCCGTTAAATGAGTAAAAAGACAAGGCCCCAAAGGAGCCCGCAGGACGTCCCCGATAACGGGCACCCAGCGCTTCGGCAGCATCCTCAATCAACGGCACACCATAATCCGCACACAGAGAAAGTATGGGATCCATTTGAGCACACTGTCCATAAAGGTGGACGCAGATAACGGCTTTCACCGCAGTTTCATTTTTGAGCGCACGCTCTAGCAGTTCAGGATCAAGATTCCACGTACTGCATTCAGAGTCGACAAAGATCGGTTCCGCTCCGCAGTAAGTAATCGGATTAGCAGAAGCGATAAAGGTAAAGCTGGGACAAATAACTTGGTCCCCCGGTCCCACTCCCAGCAGTTTCAAAGCTAAATGCAGAGCAGCCGTCCCGGAGTTTAAAGCCACAGCATGTGAGCGCTCGGCCTCCAAAGCCATCCGACACTCAAAATGATCTAGATGAGGTCCAACTGGAGCCACCCAACCCGATTTCAGTGCCTGGTGCAGACTCGCATGATCTGAGTCAGCTAAATCCGGTGGAGATAAATATAGTTTGGACACAAGCAAAACTAATGATTGTATGAGAAACTTTTTCAACCTATTTCTAGTTTGCGCCTAGACCCGCAGCTTACACAGCCATTATCTGAGCGCACACTCGTATGCCAGCACTCAAATCTTACATCGACGCCGCCATCCTACAGCCGAATCTTACCCAGCAATCTGTGCAAACCGCCCTTGAGCGCTGCCTAGAAATGGAAGTATTCTCAGTCTGTGTTCGCCCATGCGACCTCGTAATGGCACGCCAACTTTGCTCCGGGCGAGCCACGCAGCTGGGAACTGTATTGGGCTTTCCGCATGGTCTGCAGCTCTCGGCGACAAAGCTGGCAGAGGCCCAACAACTGATCGCACTGGGTGCCCAAGAGCTTGATATGGTGGCCAACTATGCCTGGGCACTTTCTGGCGAGTGGGCTGCGGTTGAATCAGAGATTCAAAAGATCGCAGCCACGACCCGTGCAGCCAATGTAATTTTAAAAGTCATTATCGAAACGGCCCAGCTAGATACTGAACATCTGCAAAAATTTGTGGAGATTTGTCATCGTGCCGGCGCCGACTACGTAAAAACCTCTACTGGGTTTAATGGTGCGGGTGCTCAGTATGAAGAGGTGCGCAAGCTGGTCGAATTTGCAGCTGGCGCCATAAAAATCAAAGCCTCTGGCGGCATTCGTGATCAGGCCTCCGCGCAAAAATTCATACAGTTGGGCGTCAGCCGATTAGGTATCTCGTGGTCAACATGTGCTGCCATCTTGGACCCTAGCTCCGATATTCAAGCTGAGAACAAGGCCTATTAGTTCGACAAACGCCATCGTCGCACAGACTGCATCCACACAAAAACGCACTCGCTGCTAAGCCATATGCCCACGCATACGCCACCCTCGGAGCACTCCGAGCCCACCATCATCGATCTGGTACTTCCCATCGAAAAGGCCCAGGAAATTGGCCAGCAAAAAAAGGCGATCGCCAGTGCACTCAAGATTTCCGATGAGCGGATTATCGATTTCCGCTGCCTAAAAAAGTCTATCGATGCTCGCCAGCAACAGATCAAACTACAAATCCGATTTGAAGTTGGGATCGATCAGCCACTCCCTAAAACAGAAAAACTAGAGGCGCATTACCCGTCATTAGCTCATAAAGCTGAAAAAGCCCTGATCGTCGGTGCTGGACCCGCAGGCATTTTTGCGGCATTGCGCTGCATCGAATTAGGGATCCAGCCCATTTTATTGGAACGCGGCAAAGATGCCTCTTCCAGACGTTTTGATTTGGGCCCAATCTTAAAAAAGGGCACAGTTTTCGAAAACTCCAATTATTGTTTTGGTGAAGGTGGTGCCGGGACCTTCTCGGACGGCAAGCTGTATACCCGTTCAACCAAGCGCGGCCCCATTCGCAAAATTTACGAGACGCTAGTCGCTCACGGTGCGCCTAGTCAAATTCTGATCGATGCACATCCCCACATCGGCTCCAACCTGCTGCCCAAAGTGGTCATGAATATGCGCAAAAGTATCCTCAATGCTGGAGGCGAGGTGCATTTTAATACGCAGATAAGCGATCTGTTACTGGACGGCCAACAGATCAAAGGTGTACAGACCTGCAATCATGGCGATTTTTTTGCCGATACGGTCATTTTAGCTACCGGCCATTCCGCTCGCGACATTTATCGTATCCTACAGCGCCAAAAAGTACGCCTTGAGCAAAAGGCCTTCGCCATAGGCGTGCGGATTGAACATCCGCAGGCCTTGATTGATGCCATCCAATACAAACAAGCCGTCAGTGCTGGCAGGCCCCGCTATCTACCGGCAGCTAGCTATCGCCTAGCCACTAAAATCGACCATCGCGGCGTGCATTCATTTTGCATGTGTCCAGGTGGCTTTATCGTACCGGCCAGTACCGAAAATGATGCGGTGGTGGTTAATGGCATGAGCTTATCGCGGCGAGACTCCCCTTTTGCCAATAGTGGGATGGTCG